>CAZMWA010000287.1:0-5982 GCA_964569405.1 uncultured Vicinamibacteraceae bacterium
GGCCCGGCGCCGTTCGAGGCCTGCAGCCGGGCCAGGGCGCGCGCCAGGCCGACCGCGGTGCGCGCGAGTTGCTCGACGCGCGCCCGCAACGGCTCCGCCGGCTCGCCGTCCGCCTCGAAGTCGTCTTTCACGGCGTAGACGAAGCGCGGGATGATCAGGCTGCGGAAGTCGAACATGAGGCTGTTCGCCAGGCCGATCGGCGACATGTAGCTGCTGCGGGCGCCGGCCGCGCACAGGAAACCGACCGGCTTCTCGCTCCAGGCCGAGCCGGTCAGCTCCACGAGGTTCTTGGCGACCGCGTTCAGATCGTAGTTGTAGACCGGCGCCGCCACGAGCACCGCGGCGGCCCGCTCGATGCGGCCCGCGAGCGGCGCGACCGACGGGTGCTCGTAGCTGTCGCCCCCGTCGCAGAACGGCAGCTCCCACTCCCGCAGATCGATCAGCTCGGCGTCGACGTCCAGCGCCCGCAGCGCGGTCCGGGCCGCGCAGGCCAGACGGTGGGAGCGGCTCGACGCGTTGAGCGAGCAGCTCACGACGAGCACCGGGAGCGGGCTGGCGGCGGACATCGGGAACGGTCCGCAGTATAGCGCCGACCCGCCCCGGGCGAACGTGCGCCGTCGGTGCTACCATCAATCCGATGCGACACCTTGCTGCTCTGGCGGCCGGCGTCATCCTGGCGACCGCCGCGACGTTGCCTGCCCAGGAGACCCTGCCGACGGCTGCGGCACCCGACGCCGCGGCCATCCCGGGCGCGCCCCCGCTCGAAGAGATCATCGAGCGCATGCTCGAGCGCGCGGAACGGCAGGACGAGAACGAGTCCGAGCTGCGCTACGAGTCGCGCATCGTCTCGACGAGCGACCGGCTCGACGAGGAGGGCGCGATCACGGAGACCGAGACGCGCGAGTACCGGCGCTACCCGCTCGAGGGCGAGCTCTACGAGGAGCTGGTCCTCCGCAACGGGCAGCCGCTCGACGCCGGTCAGCAGCGCGACGAGCGCGAGAAGCGCGCCGAGTTCATCCGCGACGCCCGGGAGCGGGCGCGCGAGGGCGGCGGCCGGGCCGAGACGAACGACGAGCGCCAGGTCCGCCTCGGCCCGGAGCTCCTCGGCCGCTACGAGGCCTCGCTTGTCGGCATCGAGACGATCGCCGGCGAGCCGTGCTGGGCCATCGCCTTCGAGCCGCGAGCAGGCAGGCTGCCGGAGAAGACGCGCATCGACAAGGCGCTGAACCGGTCGAGCGGCACGATGTACGTGGCCCGGAGCGACTACGGCGTTGCCCGGGTCGAGTTCAGGATGGACTCACCGGTGCGCTACCTCCTGGGACTGGCGACGCTCAACGAGGCCGTGGGCAGCCTCGAGTTCGAGCGCGTCGCGCCCGACGTGTGGCTCCCGAAGCTGTACAACTTCCGCATGGAGCTGCGCATCTTCTTCAGCACGCGCCGCCAGCAGGTCGTCCGCGAATGGGTCGAGCGACAGCTTCTGGACCCGGAGCCCGCGCTGTAGAGCGGCGCGCGGCCGCCAGGGAGCTGCTGCCGATCGGCGCCGTCGTGGCGGCGGCGGTCGCGCTCGGGGCGGCCGCGGTGCTCACGCGCGCGCCGGTCACGCCCGAGACTCAAGTCGCCAACCGGCCGATCCAGGTGTCGAGCGACGGGTTCGTGTCGTCGGCGGCGTGCAAGGCCTGCCATCCCTCGCAGTACGACACCTGGTACGGCTCGTACCACCGCACGATGACCCAGGTGGCCACGCCGGAGACCGTGCTCGCCGACTTCGACGGCGTGAGGGTCGACGACGTCCACGGCGAGCCGATGCGGCTGGAGCGGCGCGGCAACGAGTTCTGGGCCGAGTTCAACGACCCGGGCGCGCCGGGACCGGAGCGCGAGCGCCCGCGCATCACGCGCCGGGTGGTGATGATCACCGGCTCGCACCACCAGCAGATCTACTGGTACGCCACCGGCCACGAGCGCGCCCTCAACGTGCTGCCGGGCGTCTACCTGATTGCCGACGACCGCTGGGCGCCGCGCAGCGCCGTGGTCCTGCACCCGCCGAACCAGGCGGTGTCGACCGTCGACGGCCACTGGAACGCCGTCTGCCTGGCCTGTCACACGACGTTCCCGCGGACCCGCTTCGACACGCCGTTCCTCTCGGAGGCCATCGCGGAGCAGGCGGTCGACACGACGACCGCCGAGTTCGGCATCGCCTGCGAGGCCTGCCACGGCCCGGGGGCCGAGCACGTTCGCAAGCATCGGAACCCGCTGACGCGCTACGGGAGCCACCTCGGCGACCGGCCCGATCCGACCATCGTGCTGCCCACCCGCCTCGACCCGCAGCGGTCGTCGCAGGTGTGCGGCCAGTGCCACAGCGTGTGGGAGTTCCGCGACGCCGCGGACGAGCGGCGGGCGAGCGCGCGGGGCTTTCCGTACCGGCCGGGCAACGAGCTGCGCGACACGCGCTTCCTGCCGCAGCCGACCGTGCAGCGGCGCTCGCCCGAGCTGGCGGCGTTCGTCGCGCGCGACCCGGCGTTCGTCAGCGGCTCGTTCTGGCCGGACGGGCTGATCCGCGTCTCGGGGCGCGAGTACAACGGCCTGATCGACTCGCCCTGCTTCAAGAACGCGACCGATCCGGAGCGCACGCTGTCGTGCTTCGCGTGCCACACGATGCACAAGACGCCGGACGACCCGCGGCCGGTCGCCGAGTGGGCCGACACGCACCAGGTGGCGGCGGGCATGGACGGCAACGCCGCCTGCACGCAGTGCCACGCGGCGGTGGCCGACGACGCGGCGGCGCACACGCGCCATGCGCCGGACTCGGCGGGCAACGCCTGCTACAACTGCCACATGCCGTACACGTCGTACGGTCTGCTCAAGGCCATCCGCAGCCATACCGTCAGCAGCCCGTCGGTCGCCGAGACGGTCGCGGCCGGCCGGCCGAACGCGTGCAACCTCTGCCACCTCGACAGGACGCTGGCCTGGACGGGCGCCGCCCTGCAGGACTGGTACGACCTGCCCTCGCCGCCGCTGACCGAGGATGAACGAACCGTGGCGGCCGGGCTGCTGTGGGCGATGCGGGGCGACGCCGGCGAGCGGGCGCTGACCGCCTGGGCGCTCGGCTGGGCCCCGGCCCAGGCGGCGTCGGGCACGAGCTGGATGGTCCCCCACCTCGCCGAGCTGCTCAACGACCCCTACGAGGCGGTGCGCTACATCGCCTACCGCTCGCTGCGCACCCTGCCCGGCTACGGCGGCGTCGACTACGACTACGTCGCCAGCCGCGAGGAGCGGGTCGCCGCGGCCCTGCCCATCCTGCGGGCCTGGCAGAACAGCGCCCTGTCCCGCCGCCGGCGCGAGCCCGAGCTGCTGGTCGATGCCGACGGCCGCATGCGCATCGACGAGTTCCGGCGCATCCTCCACCAGCGCGACAACCGGCCGCTGTTCCTGAGGGAGTAGTGCCAGCCGACGGCAGCAACCCCCTCGGCTCCACCGGCTACGCCCGCCGGCACCTGCGCTTCGGCTGGTGGTCGCTCCTCGTCTTCCTCACCCTCGGCTTCGTCCTCGAGCTGCTGCACGGGTTCAAGGTGGGGCTGTACCTGGACGCCTCGAACGAGACGCGGCGGCTGATGTGGCGGCTCGCCCACGCCCACGGCGGCCTGCTGGGCCTGATTCACGTCGCGTTCGGCCTCTGCCTGCGCGTCGCGCCCGAGCTGGCGTCGCGCCGGCTGCCGGCAACCTCCGCCTGCCTCGTCGGGGCCAGCTTCCTGCTCCCCGGCGGCTTCTTCCTCGGTGGGGTGGCCTTCTACCGCGGCGACCCCGGGCTGGGCATCCTGCTGGTCCCGGCGGGCGCGGCGCTGCTCGCCACCGCGATCTACGGCATCGCGCGCGCCTGCGCGGCCATCGACCGGACGCCCGCGGGGCAAGGCGGCGGCGGCAAGCGCCAGCGGCGATAGGGCCAGGTGGCCGCCAGGCCGGGTCACCGCTCCTGCGGCACGAAGATGTCGCGGGCCGGCATCTCGACCGCCGGCAGCGTCGCCGCGTCCAGCACCGCGTCGCGCGCGATGATGCCGTTCTCGGCGAGAATCCAGGCCACCAGCCCGTAGACCTCGTCCGGCTGCAGCGTGCCGGGCGCGTCCGACGGCATCGCCCGCAGGATGTAGTCGTAGAGCGTCGTGGCGTACGGCCAGTAGTTGCCCACCGTGAACCGCACGTCGTCGCCAGCGCCGCGCCACGCCTCGTAGCGCGGGCCGAACGGCGGCGCGCTCTCCGGCTCGTAGCCCACGAGCGGGTCCGCGACGCCGCCTTCCCCGGCCGCGCCGTGGCACGACGCGCACTGGCGCGCGTAGATGGGTGCGCCGCTGGCGGCCGTGCCCTCGCCCGCCGGCAGACCCGCGCCGTCGGGCCTGACGTCGATGTCCCACGCCGCGATCTCGGCCTCGGTCGCCGCCCGGCCGAAGCCGAACCGCTCGGGGCCCGCGGGCGCCTCCCCGGCCTCCGGCGCCTGCGGCGCCGCGCCGCCCGCGCCCGCCGGGCCGGCGACGCCCGCGAGCAGCACCGCGACCGGCAGCGCCGCGGCGAGCGTCCGCCAAGTCGTCAGGCGTCCCACGGCGGCTCCTCCCGGTAGAAGACGCGCCCGCCCGGCTCGACCCGCCAAGCCGTTATCGGGTTGAGGTGATAGCGCCGCGCCCGCCGCCCGCGCGCCGCGCGCAGCGCCGCCCGCGTCGGCTGCACGTAGCCGCTGTCGTCGGTGGCCCGGCTCATGATCTCCGCCGCCCCGCCGTCCCAGCGCCACAGATGCCGGAAACGCGTGTGCGCCTGCCGCAGCACGGGCTCCTGGAGGCGCGCCGCCTGCCAGCTCCGGCCGCCGTCCGTGCTGACGTCGACCTGCGCAATCGTGCCCCGGCCCGACCACGCGATGCCGCGGATCTCGATCCAGCCCGGCTCGACCACGTCGGGATACGCCGGCGACGTGATGATCGAGCGCGCGTCGAAGACGAAGCTGAACTGGCGGGCCGTGCCGTCGGCCAGCGGATCCGTGTACTTCGACGTCTCCTCGCGCGTCATGAACGGGCGGTCGCCCAGCTCCAGGCGGCGCAGCCACTTGACGTTCGAGTTGCCCTCCCAGCCCGGCAGCAGCAGCCGCGCCGGGTAGCCCTGCGCCGGGCGCAGCGCCTCGCCGTTCTGGGCGTAGGCAATCAGCGCGTCGTCCCAGGCCTTCTCCAGCGGCACGCTGCGCGTCATCACCGCCGCGTCCTGCCCCTCGGCCAGGAACCACGCGGCCTCCGGCCGGGCGCCGACCTCGCGGAACAGGGTCGCGAGCGAGACGCCCGTCCACTCGGTCGTGGAGGTCATGCCGCACACGTTCTCCGGCTTCGTCTCGGGCCCCGCCTCCTGCGGATAGTTGCCCGAGCACTCGAGGAAGCAGATGCGCGACGTCGCCGGGAAGCGCTTCAGATCGGCCAGCGTCAGCACGGTCGGCCGCTCGACGAGGCCATGGATCAGCAGCCGGTAGTCGGCGGGGTCGATCGCCGGAATGCCGCCGTGATGCCGCTCGAAGTGGACGTCCGAGGGCGTGATGATACCGTGCAGATCCTGCAGCGGCGTCCGCGACGCGGCGCCCCGCACGGCCCCCCGCACCAGCGGCTCGTGGGGCGAGCGCGCGCCGAGCGCGCTCGCCGGCGCGCCGGGCAGCTTCGTCGTGTCGCCCCCCTGCGCGAGGGCCCGGCCGCCGACCGGCGCGAGCGCGGCAGCGCCGATGGTGCCGGCCGCGCCAGCCAGCAGATCCCGACGGGTGACTGTCTTCGGCATGCTCCCTCCCCCCGTGAGACGCACGACCCACCGGCGCCGCCCGAAAGAACGCCGCCTCGCGGCATCCTCTTCGCAAGTATATGATGCCGCAACGAGGCCGCAACCGCGCCCGCCGCACCATGAGCGACACGACGAGCAACGCCGACCTGAACTGGATCGCGAACTACATCTGGGGCATCGCCGACGATGTCC
>CAZMWA010000288.1:0-5686 GCA_964569405.1 uncultured Vicinamibacteraceae bacterium
CCTCCAGCCTGGCGGCGTCGCTCGCCGCGACCGGCGTCGGCCTGCTGCCGGCCGCCCTGCGCCAGCGCGCCCTGTGGGCGGGGCTCGGGGGGCTGCTCGGCGCGGCCGCCTGCGCCGCCGCGGCCACCGTCGCGCCCGCGGCGCTGCTGGCCCTGCCGAGCTGGGCGGCAGCCGGCGCGGGGGTGGCCGGCCTGCTGTCGCTGGTCCGGCGCGGCGGGGAGACGGGCTCGCCGCCGCCGGCGGACGCGGCGCCGGACCGGCCGCAGCGGCTTGGGGAGGCGGTCTTCGCCGCGGCCGCGAGCGCCGTGCTGTGGTGGTCGCAGGGCGCCGACGAGGCACGCACGACGCGTGCGCTCGAAGCGCTCGTTCCGGACGACGTCGCCCCGGCGCTCGACGATGCGGACGGGGCCAGGCGGTGGCTCGCCGCGGCGCGCGGCCGCGTCGTGGCAACGGCCCGGGGGGACGGTTGAGCGGGTCCGGGCAGCCGCTGCGGCTCGCCCTCGTCGGCCACACGAACACCGGGAAGACGTCGCTGCTCCAGACGTTGCTGCGCCGCCGCGACATCGGCGAGGTGAGTGCCCACGGCGGCACCACGCGCGCGGTCGAGGCGGGCGAGGTCGCCGACGACGCCGGCGTCGTCGGGGTCCTGCTCGACACGCCCGGCATCGAGGAGTCGGACCGGCTGCGCGACGCGCTGGAGTCCGAGCAGGCCGACCGCTACGACGATCCGCGGACCCTGCTCGACCGCTTCCTCGCCTCGCCGGCCGCCGCGGATGTCAACGACCTCGGACTGGAGGCCGCGTCGGTGCGCGCCGCGCTCGGCGCGGACGTGCTCCTCTACGCCATCGACGCGCGCGAGGATCTGAAGCCGAAGCATCTCGACGAGCTCGCCGTGCTGGCGGCCACGGCGCGGCCGCTGATTCCGGTCCTCAACTACGCCGCCCATCCCGATGCCCAGCCGGAGAGCTGGCGCGGCGCCTGCGCCCGGCAGGGGCTGCACGCCACCGTGGCCTTCGACGCCGTGGTGTACGACGATGCCGGCGAGCAGCGGCTGCTGGCCGCCCTGAAGGCCCTGGCGCCCGGCCACGAAGCGGCCCTCGAGCGCTGGCTGGCGCTGCGCTCCCGCGAGCGGCGCGCGGCGATCGCCGCGGCGACCGACATCGCCGGGGAGCTCCTGGTCACCGCCGCCGCGGCGGTCGTGGTCACCGCGCCGGGGCCGCGCGACGAGGCCGGCCGCCGGCTTGCCGTCGAGGAGGCGACCGCGCTGCTGCTCGAGGGGCTGCGGGAGCGCGAGGCCGTCGCCCGGGACCGGATAGCGGCGACGCTGGGTTTCCACGGCGCCGAGGCGCGTGCCGTGGCATTCGAGGTGGCGGAGGCGCTCGGCGGCGTCGACTTCCTGAGTCCCGCCAGCCTGGAGCGCGCCGGGTTGTGGGCCGCCGGCGCCGGCGCGGGCCTGGTGGCGACCGGCGCGCTGGTCGACATCGCGGTCGGCGGCGTGTCCCTGGGCGGGTTCGCGGTGCTCGGCGCCATCGGATCGGCGCTCGGGGCGGCCGGCGCCAGCGCCCGCAAGGTGCTGCGGCGGCTGCGCGGACAGGAAGAGGTCCGGCTCGGCGACGCCGGCGTGGAGCTGCTCGCGGCCCGCGCGGTGGCCACCATCCGCGCCGTGCTCGCCCGCGGCCACGCGGCGATCGAGCCGGTCCCGATCGAGGCGGCGGTGAGCGAGAGCCTCGAGCACGACGCGGGCCCGGCCTGGCGGGCATCGTGGGCGCCGGCGCGCGGGCGCGCGGCGTGGAGCGATCTCTCCCGACCCCGTCCGGGCGCCGTTCCGGGCCACGCGCGCGCGGAGGCCGTCAGGAACGTGGCGGCAGCCCTGGCAGACCGGATCGCGCAGGCCTGACTACCCGAGCTCATCGTATCCTTGCGCCGTGCCCAGCTTCATGTGCGTGACGTGCCGCACGTCGTTCGAGGTGGCGCAGGCGGCGCTCGACAAGTATCCCGGTTGGCAACCGAAGTACTGCCGGCTGCACCAGCCGCGGAGGCGGACCGGTGCGGGTGGTGCGGGCCGCGGCGGCCGCGGCGGGGCGGCTCGGGGCCGCACCCTGCGCGAGGAGAACCTGACGCTCGCCGAGGTCCTGGCCAGGTACGACGGCGGCCCCGATCGCGGCGTGTTCACCGACGGCAGCGCGGTGCCGAACCCCGGCCCGGGCGGCTGGGGCGTCGTCTGGGTCGAGGACGGCCGGATCGTCTCGAAGGCCCGCGGCCACGAGCCGGACACGACCAACAACCGCATGGAGCTGCGGGCGCTGATCGAGGCGTTCAGGATGCTGCCGGCCGACGCCGACATCGACGTCCTGAGCGACAGCCGGCTCTGCGTGGACACCATCACGCGCTGGGCGCCGGCGTGGGAGCGGGCCGGCTGGAAGCGGAAGACCGGCCCGATCAGCAACCTGGACCTCGTCCGGGAGCTGCTGGCGGGCTATCGCGCCCACCCGGCCTGCAGGCTGCGGTGGACCGCCGCCCATGCCGGGGACCGCTGGAACGAGTACGCGGACAGCCTCGCGACCGCCTGGAGGCGATCGACGTTGTGAGCCGCGCGGCCCCGGCCGCTCGCCGGGCCTTTTGCCACGGGCGCCTAGGGCCTGCGGCCCCAGGCGCCGAACAGCACGCCGGCGATGAAGCGGAAGTCGGGGTCCTCCAGGCAGGCGAGCACGTGGTCGAGGTCGTCCTGACCGACGGCGCCGGCGGCGACGAGCGCCGGCCCCGAGAGGGGGAAGGTGAGGCTCCAGAACGTGCCGCCGGGGTCGTCGCCGCCGCGGGCCATGAACGGGAAGCACTCGCAACCCGTGCGCTCGAAGCCGAGCCGCTCGACGAACAGGGGCGTGCGGTGCCCCAGGCAGGCGTCGTAGATGCCCGCGCCGCGGATGGCGTCGAGAATGCGGCGGACCTTCCGGTCGAACGCCTCGGCGCCGGGGTAGCGGGTGTCGGAGGCGCGGAACATGCTGAAGTCGGCCTCCTCGATCAGCAGCCAGCCGCCGGGACGGACGGCGGCCGCCAGGCGTGCGACGGCGTGCTCGGGGTCGGACATGTGCACGAGCAGCGCCCTGGCGTGCACGAGGTCGTAGGCCCCGGGCTCGAAGTCGCTCGCGAGGAGGTCCTGCTCGCGAACCTCGACGTTGGCGGGCAGCTCGGCGCCGCGCAGGAAGCGCGTGTTGAGGTCCGCGGCCACGACCTGTCCCGCCGGCCCGGCCTGCGCGGCCAGCCAGCGGGCGACGGAGCCGCGGCCGGCTGCCACCTCGAGGCAGCGCCACCCGACCCCGACGCCCAGCGCCGCGAGGCGCCGCGTGGTCGCGCCGTCGCACAGCGCCTCGAGCGCCCGCAGTCGGACCGCCTCGCGGTCGGCAGGCGAGTCGTCCGCGAAGTACCGCCCCTGCTGCATCCGCGGCTCAGGTGGTGGACTTCGAGGCGAGGCGGCGCCGGACGACGCGGTTCCACCACATCACCGTGCCGGTGACGAACAGGGCGGTCGGCACGATCCCGATCAGCGCCCAGGTCGCCTTGGCCACCTCGTTGCAGACGGCCTCGCAGCCGGGGATGCCCCGGCCGCCGAGCCGGCCGAAGTGCAGGAAGGCGAGCCAGTACATCACCCGATCGCCGATGCGGTCCACCGGGTTCGTCGGGTCGAACGGCTCGAGGTAGTCGACGACCGCGGAGAACAGGGCCGGGAACGACAGGTAGGCCCCCGTGACGCCCCACATCAGGAGGAACGGCCAGCACCAGAAGCCGAACGTGCTGTGCAGGCTCCAGTTGAAGCGCCGCCGGTCGACGGTCAGGCTGCGGCGCCAGCGCGAGATGCCGGGCCACCAGACCACCGCGCCCGTGATCGAGAGCACAATGAGGAGCAACGCGCCGATGCCGTTGATGCGCCGGCCGGTCTCGCCGCCCAGGAGGTTGTCGTGGAGATCGAGCAGCCACGCGGTGACGCGGTATCCCAGCGGCAGGGGGTCGCCCAGATCCGCGCCCGTGAAGGGATGAAACAGCCGCCGTATCCGCTCGCCGTCGCGCAACAGGGCGATCTCGACGGCCTGGTTCGGGTTGTCGCCCTGCCGAATGTCCCGCACCTCGTGGTCCGGGTAGCTCGCCGTGGCGGCCCGCTCCAGGGCGTCCACGCTGAGGGCCACGCCCGACCCCTCGACGATGACCGGCTGGGGGGCGAACGTGATGTACAGCTCGTTCCGGTAGACCAGCACGCTGCCGGTCAGGGAGATCACGAAGATGTAGACGCCCAGGCCGACGCCGCTCCACAGGTGGACCTGGAAGATGGCCTTGCGCAGCCGGACGCCCTGCGGCGCCTGTACCCAACGGTCCCAGATTCCCATCGTCCTGCTCCGCCCGCCCTGTGCGGATTCGGTTCTGCGCGTGGCGGGCCACTGATAGGATATCCGACCACGACCGGCTGCTGGCGGCTCGCGCGGAGGGGCAGGCGACATGGCGCTCAACGTGGAACGGTACTTCGGGTTGTCCGAGCGGGGCACGACCGTCCGCACCGAGGTGTGGGCCGGGGTCACCACCTTCCTGACGATGGCCTACATCGCCTTCGTCAACCCGCAGATCCTCGCCGACGCCGGCATGCCGCGCGACGCGGTCTTCGTGGCGACCTGCGTCTCGGCCGCGTTCAGCACGCTCGTGATGGGCCTGTACGCCAACTACCCGATCGCGCTGGCCCCGGGCATGGGGCTGAACGCGTTCTTCAGCTACGTGGTCGTCCAGGGCCTGGGGTACGAGTGGGAGGTGGCGCTGGGCGCCGTCTTCGTCGCCGGCGTGCTGTTCCTCGCCCTGAGCGTGCTGCCGGTGCGCGAATGGATCATCAACGCCGTGCCGGCCCGCATGAAGATGGCCATCTCGGCCGGCATCGGCCTGTTCCTGGGCATCATCGCCCTGCGCAACGCCGGTGTCATCCAGGCCAGCGAGGCGACGTTGGTCACCACCGGCGATCTGGTCGCGGCCGAGCCGGTACTGGCGCTGCTGGGGTTCGGCGTCATCGTGGCGCTCTCGGCGCGGGGCGTGCCGGGCGCCGCCGTCATCGGCGTGCTGGGCGTCACGGGCGCCGGCATCGTCTGGGGCGCCTCGGCGTGGCAGGGCTTCGTCTCGGCGCCGCCCGATCCCACGCCCGCGCTGCTGGCGCTGGACATCGCCGGCGCGCTGCAGGCCGGGATGATCGCGGTCATCCTCACCTTCCTCATCGTCGACCTGTTCGACACCACCGGCACGTTGATCGGCGTCGCGCGGCAGGCGAACCTGCTGGACGCCGAGGGGCGGCTGCCGCGCATCAACCGCGCCCTGATCGCCGATTCCACCGGCACCCTGGCGGGCGCCGCGCTCGGCACGTCGCCGGTGACGAGTTACATCGAGAGCGCGGCGGGCACGAGCGCGGGCGGCCGGACCGGGCTGACGGCCGTGGTCGTGGCCGGGCTCTTCGTCGCCTGCCTGTTCTTCGCGCCGCTCGCGGGGTCGATCCCGCCCTACGCAACGGCGCCGGCCATCCTCTACGTCGCCTGCCTGATGGCGCGGGCGCTGGCGGACGTGGAGTGGGGCGACCTCACCGAGTCGGCCCCGGCGGTCGTCACCGCCATCGCCATCCCGCTGACGTTCTCCATCGCCGACGGCATCGGCCTGGGCGTCATCACCT
>CAZMWA010000289.1:0-20724 GCA_964569405.1 uncultured Vicinamibacteraceae bacterium
GTGCACGACCGCCAGTCCGGCCGCCACGGCGACCGGTCCGCGGAGAACGCACCTCAAGAGGCTTGCGGTTCGCATCATCGGCGACCCCGAAACGTGGGACTGCCGCCCCAGCAGGCAGTATAGCCAGACGCGGCACGGCGCGCCAGACGGCCCGCCCCCGCCTTATGGAGAACGATACCGCTTGACACGATGTTTCAGCAGCGTAACATGGCGGGCAGTCAGGGTGGCTTCGCACGACGAATCGCCCCGGCCGGGCGAGGCTCGTCGGCGCCGGCCGCCCGTTGCCATCCAATGGCAAGGAGGAAGCGTGTCGAGACGAGGCGTTCGCATCGCGAGTCTGCTGTCGGCGTGTGTTCTGCTTTCCACCGGCGCGGCCGCCCAGACGGGCAGCATCGCCGGGAGCGTCCTGGATGAAACGGGCGGCGTGCTGCCCGGCGTCACGGTCGACGCCGCCAGTCCGGCGCTGATCGAGGGCAGCCGGACGACGTTCACCGACGGATCGGGTCTGTACGCCATCGACGGGCTGCGTCCCGGGACCTACACGGTGACGTTCACGCTGCCCGGCTTCAACACCTTCGTCCGCGAGGGGATCGAGCTGACGACGGGCTTCAGGGCCAACGTCGACGTGACGATGGGCGTCGGCGCGGTCGAGGAGACGGTGACCGTCTCCGGCGCGTCCCCCGTCATCGACGTCCAGAACGTCGTCCACCAGGAGAACATCTCCCGCGAGACGCTGGACACCATTCCGACGGGCAAGACCTACTGGGGCTTCGCCGCGCTGACGGTCGGCGCGACCACGGACATCCTGGGCGGCGGCCAGGACGTCGGCGGCAGCGTCGGCGACACGTGGGGCCACGTCCTGGTGCACGGCAGCTCGAACACCGACGGCGACATCCTGTGGGACGGGATGTCGATCAACGCCTCGGTGACGGCCGGCGGCGGCACCGGCAAGATCTTCTTCATGAACCAGGCCGCCATCCAGGAGGTGGTGATGTCGACCGGCGGGATGGACGCCGAGACGTCCACCGGCGGCGTCGGCATGAACGCCATTCCCCGCGAGGGCGCCAACGCCTTCAGCTACTACGTGAACATCAGCGGCACCAACGAGCACCTGCAGAATCTGAACTGGAGCGAGGATCTCGGTGCCCGCGGGATGCGCCAGGAACAGATTCACGGGATCAAGGACATCTGGGACTTCGGCGTGGGCGTCGGCGGGCCGATCGTGAACGACCGGCTGTGGTTCTACACCGCCCACCGCTGGTGGGGCACCGAGCGGTTCGCGCCCCGCAGCTTCCACAACCTGGCGCCGCGCGTGCCGTCCACCGGGTTCGCGGTCGACTATCAGCCCGACTACGACGACCCGACGGTCATCGAGGCGCGCCAGCGCGACAACTCGCTGCGGCTGACGTGGCAGGCGAGCGAGCGTAACAAGATCACGCTCACGCGCCACCAGCAGGTGAGCTGCTTCTGCCAGCAGTGGGCCGTGTTCGGCCTGGTCGACCACAACGCCGCGGCCGACTACTTCCAGGATCCGGTGTCGCTCACGCAGGCCAAGTGGACCATGCCGGCCAGCAACCGGCTGCTCTTCGAGGCCGGCGTCTCGTACGTGTTCAACACCTCGACCCCCAGCCCGCAGCCCGAGGTGCTCCCGGGCGACGTCGGCGTGTTTCTCGTCGATCCGCTCATCTTCCTCAACGTGCAGACCTTCTCGCCGAGCACGCCCGCGCTCTACGGCTACGGACACAACTTCCCGAACCTGACGTCGCACGGCTCGGTGTCGTACGTCACGGGCTCGCACACGTTCAAGGCGGGCATCGAGCACTCCCACTTCTGGGAGGAGCACGAGTTCGCCACCATCTACAACCACCTCCAGTACGGCTTCGTCACGCCGGGCGTCTCCTTCCGGGTGCGGCAGTACGGCACGCCGCGGAACTCGTTCATGCGGGCGAACGACCTCGGGATCTACGCCCAGGACCAGTGGACGATCGACCGCATGACGCTCAACCTGGGCGTGCGCTACGACCACATCAACGGCTACGTGCCGGCGCAGACGCACCCGGCCAGCCGCTTCGTGGACTCCTTCTCCACCGGGCTCATCGAGAACAAGCCGGACTGGCGGGACATCAACCCGCGGCTGGGCGTCGCCTACGACCTGTTCGGCGACGGCCGCACCGCGCTCAAGGCCAACCTGGGCCGTTACGTCTTCGCGGTCGGCACGTCGATCGCCCAGATCCACAATCCGATGGAGGCGATCCAGATCTTCTCGGACCGGGACTGGAACGACAATACGTTCGCGGCCTTCGGGCTCCCGCCCGGCAACGGCGACTTCAACCCGGACTGCAACTTCGACAACTTCGCGGCGAACGGCGAGTGCGGCGCGATCATCAACCCCGAGTTCGGCTCGCCCATCATCACCAGCCGCTTCGACGACGACGTGCTGGAGGGCTGGGGCAAGCGCAAGTACAACTGGCAGTTCTCGGTCGGCATCCAGCACGAGCTCACCGACGGCTGGTCGATCGACGTCGGCTACTTCCGCCGCGCCAACGGCAACTTCGTCGTGCTCGACAATCTGAACGTCGGCCCCGAGGACTTCGACGAGTACAGCATCACCGCGCCCACCGATCCGAACCTGGGACCGGTCAGCGGGCAGGTCCTCGGCGGCCTGTACGCGATCACCCCCGAGGCGCAGGCCCGCGGCACGAACAACGTCTTCTACTTCGCCGACCGCTACGGCAACATGAGCGAGACATTCAACGGCGTCGACGTCGCGTTCAACGGCCGCCTGGAGAACGGCATCACGCTCACCGGCGGCATGGCCACCGGCGCGATGAATTTCGACGAGTGCTTCGTCGTCGACTCGCCCCAGCAGATGCGGCCCGGGTACTGCAACGTCTCGCCGTCCTGGTGGAAGTACGGCACGCAGTTCAAGCTGAACGGCTCGGTGCCTCTGCCGTACGAGACCGAGTTCGCCTTCGTCTTCCAGAATCTGCCCGGATTGCAGCGGCGGTCCGTGTACAACGCCGGGGCCGACCCGGCCGAGCGCGCGGCGATCGAGGCGCAGTTGGGACGGCCGATGGTCAGGGTCGAGGAGATTCAGTTGTTCCCGTCCGGCGTCGGCTTCTACGAGGATCAACCCTCGTCGTCGCTGCCCTACAACGGCTTCACCTTCCTCGAGAACAGCACGGAGTTCGAGCCGCGCCTGACGCAGCTCGACCTGCGGTTCACCAAGATCGTCAACGTCGGCGGCGCGCGGGTACGCGCCTGGTTCGACATCTACAACATCTTCAACGCCAACGACGCGACGAACATGGTCAACAACTACGTGTCGGGCGGCCTCTACCCGGCCATCTCCGACATCATGAACGGCCGCCTGTTCCGCTTCGGCGGCCAGTTCGACTGGTAGCATCCGGCCGGGAGTCCGCGCCGTGCCGCGGCGCGGACTCCCGCACGCCGTCCGACATGCCCGACACCCGCGCGGCGGGCCGCGACGCGGGACCAGCGTCCAGGGCCCGCCGTTCCTGCAGCAGCCGTCACGCCTGCGGCTCGTCTACTTCGTCATCGGCCACGCGTGGGACATCTACGGCCAGATGGCCGTCTACCTGCGCCTCAACGGCATCGTCCCCCCGGCCAGCCGCGGCGGGGTGTAGCCTCAGAGGGTCTCGATCGCGTCGCCGACGCGGATTCGGCCGGGCCGCTCGACGCTCGCGTAGACGCCCAGGTTCCCGCCCGCGGCACTGACCAGCCGCCGCATCACCGTGGGGTCCTGCGGCAGGTCCGCGAACCCGTGCGTCGTCATCACGCAGCGCGGGCAGGTCATCCTCACGCGCCACACGGAGTCTCCCGCCCGCACTCGCCGGCCGATCCACGCCTGCTCCGGGAACGGGGATTGCTCCACCGCATCGATCGTCACGCTCGGCCGAAAGCGTCGAACGTCGATCCTCGACGCCGGGGCCGAGCGCGCAATCGCGGCCATCGACGCCGACGTCAGGAGCATCAGCGGCGAGAGATCGACGAAGGGCTTCACCCGCCGGGCGCGGAACTCGAGAAGCGCTTCCGGAATCGCCGACAGATCGGGCAGAGACTCCCCCGGCGCCCGCGCAAGTATCGCCTCGAGCTCCGCCCGGGATTCCTCCGAGCCGGCCGCGGGCGCTCGATCGGCCGGAGGCGACTCGCAGGGCCACAGGGTCACGTGGCGCCCCAGGTAGGCGCTCAGCCGCTCGCCGGCGCCCGGATCGTCTGCCCGGAACAGGTCCCCGGTTGGCAGCTCGATCTCCGGCGCGCCGCCCGCGGAACGCGGCGACCTCGCGACGCAGCCCATCAGCGCACCGGCGCGCTTGGCGGTCATGAAGTCGCCGCGCGACTCGTCCCGCACGGCCCAGAGTCGATCGCCGACGATCCCGCCTTCGTGAATCGCCGCGCTCCGGACGCTCTCGCCCAGCATGCTCTTGACGGGATAACGGTATATCGCGGCCACGGTCCCGAGCTTCGCCATGTCTCGCTCTCCCCCGGCGATTATCCCGCGGCCCGCACTACGTACACGTAGTGGACGACGGGCCGTCGTCGTATCGTCCTGGCCTCGGATTCCTGAAGCGCCCTGAAACTGAGGGATGGTGCCGAGGGTGGGGATCGAACCCACACGGCCCGTCAGGGCCACGGGATTTTAAGTCCCGTGCGTCTGCCAGTTTCGCCACCCCGGCACGGCGCGCGGTCCGTCGCGTTGCGTGCAAGTGTAGCGTGACAACCGGGGAAGCCCGCACGTATCCTTTCCGATGATGGCCGGAAACCGCGCCCCGCAACGCCGTTCGATCGCCGTGCCGGTCGTGCTCGCGCTCGTCGCCGTGCTCGCGGCCGGGGGCTCCGCGACCCTGTCCGCGCGGGGCGCTCCCGCGCTCGATGCCGCGACGCGCACGGCGCTCCGGGCGCAGGGGGCGGATCTGCCGCGCCTCCGCAGCCTGCTGGTCTCCATCGGCGGCGAGCTCGTCGAGGAGCACTACTTCCACGGCGCGACGGCCCGCCGGCAGGCCAACCTGAAGTCGGCGTCGAAGACGCTGATCTCGATACTGGTGGGCATCGCCATCGACCGCGGGCACCTGGCGGGCGTCGATCAGCCGATCGCCGACTTCTTTCCGGACGAGCTCGCCGAGGCCGACGCGGTCAAGCGGTCCATCACCATCGGCGACCTGCTCAGCATGCGGTCGGGCCTCGAGACGACGTCGAACCGGAACTACGGGCGCTGGGTGCGGAGCCGGCACTGGGTGCGGCACGCGCTGTCGCGGCCGCTGGTCGACCGTCCCGGCGGGCGGATGATCTACAGCACCGGGAGCACGCACCTGCTGTCGGCCATCCTGACGCGGGCGACGGGCGAGAGCACGCACGAGTTCGCGCGCAAGCACCTGGCGCGGCCGCTCGGCATCACGCTGCCGGCGTGGCTGCGCGACCCGCAGGGCATCTACTTCGGCGGCAACGAGATGACGCTCAGCCCGCGCGCCATGGTGGCCGTGGGCGAGCTGTACCTGCGCGGCGGGTCGAGCGCCGACGGGACCCGCGTGGTCTCGGCCGATTGGGTGCGCGAGTCGCTGGTGCCGCGGACCGCGTCGCGGTACAGCCGCCGGCAGTACGGCTACGGCTGGTGGCTGCGCACGCTGGGCGGCCACCGCGCGTACTACGCCTGGGGCTACGGCGGCCAGTTCATCTTCGTGATTCCCGAGCTGGACAGCGTGATCGTGGCGACCTCGTCGCCGAACCCCGGCGACGGACGGCGGCAGCACCGGCGACGGCTCAACGAGCTGATCGAGTGCTGGATCGTACCGGCAATCAGACAGGCGGTGCGATCCGCGGACTAGGGAGGCGAGGATGACGATCTGGCACGCGCGCGCGGCGGCGGCGGTCGGGCTCGCGGCGCTCTGCGCGGCGGGAGCGGGCCGGCCGGCCGCCACCGGGCAGGCGCAGGAGCGTCCGGTGGTGAGCCAGGCGCAGTACGAGCAGTGGTTCGACGAGCTGTCCAACTGGGGCCGCTGGGGGCCGGACGACGAGATGGGCGCCCTCAACCTCATCACGCCGGCGAAGCGGCGGGAGGCGGCGGACCTGGTGACCGAGGGCTTCAGCGTGTCGCTGGCGTCCATCGCCAACACCGAGCGGTCCATCGACAACCCGTGCCCCGTGGAATGGGCGATGTCCACGGCCTCGCCGGGGGGCGCCAGCGACACGGTCAACTACCCCTGCATCCACGGTCCGGGCACGACCCACATCGACGGCTTCGCCCACCGCTTCTTCGACGGGAAGATGTGGAACGGCTACCCGATCGACGAGTTCGTCACGATGGAGCGCGGGGCGACGAAGAACGCCATCCTGACCATGCGGCACGGGGTGGTCACGCGCGGCGTGCTGTACGACATCCCGCGTCTCCGGGGCGCGCCGTACCTGGAGGCCGGCGAGCGGATCGGGGTCGACGATCTGGAAGCCTGGGAAGCGCAGTCCGGCGCCAGCGTCGGCCCCGGCGACGCGTTCCTGCTGCGCTGGGGCCGCTGGGCGCGCCAGGACGCCATCGGGCCGTTCGATACCGGCGCCGAGTCGGCCGGCATGGACAACACGGTGATCCCCTGGCTGCGCGAGCGGGACGTGGCCATCATCGGCTGGGAGACGCCGGCCTACATGCCGCAGCCGCCCGGCGACCTGCCGCGGCTGGCGCTGCACGACTTCGCGCTGACGATGCTCGGCGTGCACCTGCTGGATCGCGCCGACTTCGACGACCTGGCCGCCGCGGCCGCCGAGCGGAACCGCTGGGAGTTCATGCTGACCATCGCCACGCTGCCGATCCCCTTCGGGACCGGCTCGCCCGTCAACCCGATCGCCGTCTTCTGAGCGCGACGGCGGCAGTCATCGACACCACGAGCGAGGACGACATGCTGAGCAAGACAACCTGGATCGCCGCCATCGCCGCGGCGCTGGCCATCGCGTACGCCAGCGCCGGGGCGCCTCCGGAAATGACCGGGACCGCGTCCGCCGCGCAGTCGCCGGATGCCGGGGCCGGCTCCATACTCCGCGTCGACCCGCGGCTCGACGCCCTCGTGCCGGCCGACGCCCGGATCGAGAAGCTGGCCGAAGGCTTCGTGTTCACCGAAGGCCCGGTCTGGATCGGCGCCGAGTCGCGCCTCCTCTTCTCCGATGTCCGCGGCAACGCCATCCACCAGTGGTCGGAAGCGGCGGGCGCCAGCCCGTTCATCCAGCCGGTCTTCGAGGGCGATCCCGAGGGGCTGGCGCTGGCGGGCTCGAACGGGTTGACGCTCGACGCCGAGGGACGGCTCGTCATCTGCGAGCACGGCAACCGGCGCATCAGCCGCGTCGAAGCCGACGGCTCCCGCACGGTCGTCGTCGATCGCTACGAGGGCAACCGGCTCAACAGCCCGAACGACCTCGTGTACGGCTCGGACGGCTCGCTGTACTTCACCGATCCGCCGTACGGGCTCGAGGGCCAGGAGGAGTCGCCGCTGCGCGAGCTCGACTTCAACGGCATCTTCCGGCTACGGCCGGACGGCGATCTCGAGGCGCTGGTGCGCGACCAGTCGCGGCCGAACGGCATCGCGCTGTCGCCCGACGAGTCGACGCTGTACGTCGCCAACTCCGACCAGGATCCCAAGGTATGGATGGCGTACGACCTCGACGAGAGCGGCGCGTCGAACGCACGCGTCTTCTACGACGTGACCGATCAGACGGCGCCCGGCGCGCCCGACGGCATGAAGGTGGACACCGCGGGCAACATCTTCGCGACGGGGCCCGGCGGCGTCTGGGTGTTCACGCCGGACGGCGAGCACCTGGGCACGATCATGCCCGACGAGAGGCCGGCCAACGTCGGGTGGGGGGACGACGGCCGCACGTTGTACATGACAGCGCAGACCGGCCTGTACCGGATTGCGCTGAGCACCGGCGGCGTGCTGCCCGGCCCCTGACGCGGGCGGCGGCTCGATTGACAGACCCGCGCCCGGAGGTCCATACTACGCGCTGCTTCGGGGAGACGCTCGACATGACCGAAAAGACCAGCCTGCTCGACAGGGTCGGCCTCTGGGTGCTGGGCAGCACCCTGTTCCTGTACGTCGGCCTGCTGCCGAACGTGCTGTACTCGCGCTATCTGGGTGATGGCGTGGTGCACCGCTATACGTACGGCACCGTCGCCGTCGCCCTGGTGCTGTTCTGGTTCTACGCCAAGTTCAACGACGCCCCCACCCGCGTCCTCACGCTCATTTTCGGCGTCGGGCTGCTGCTCTGGGTGTGGTTCACGATGCCGGCCATCGGCTAGAGGCGGTCAGTGGACGCGGTCGCCGGCCGCCGGCGGCCCCGCCATGACCCGCTTGATCGCCTGAGTCAGCCACTCCCGGTCGATCTCGAACGGCCCGGCGACGATCGCCGCGCTGGCGCTCTCCATCGCAATCGCCACGCCGCGCTCGAGCGGCGTCACGATCCAGCTCAGGCCCCGGAGCTGGACGGGACGCGCCTCCTCGCCGGGGTGCTGAACGCGCTCGAACTCCCGCAGCGCCAGGTGCAGCACCTGCCGCACGTCGTCGTCGGTCCAGGCATCCGGCGCCACGTCGTGCCGCACCGACCGCGCCACCACGTCCTCGCGTCCCTTGAGCAGCACCTCGACCGTGAACGTCATCCCGCGGCACTCCGTGTCAGCGCGTCGAGCTGCGCCTCCAGCACATCCGGATCGCTGGTCGGCTCCCGGCACGCAAAGTTCGAGCAGACGTAGGCCGTCGCCCGGCCGCCGCGCATGGTCAGCGGGGCGACGAACGGCAGCACCTCGCCGAGCGCGGCCTGCGCCTCGCCCGGCTCGACGTTCACGCGCACGGCGAACGGCAGGTAGCGGGCCGCCACGCGATGGCGAAGCGCCGCCGTCCCGGCCTCCGCACGCTCTCCCACCACCACGATCTGCGAGGCCGCGGCGTGGTAGGACGAGAGGGCCGCCGCCAGCATGGGCACGGCGCGCGGGCCATGCCCCAGGCCCGGCCCGCACCGCGCCAGCGCCCGGTCCAGCCGCTCGCGGATGCCGCCGTCGCCCGTCAGGCGGGCCAGCGTCAGCAGGTTGAGCGCGGAGACAGAGCCCACCGAAGGCTCTGCGCCGTCGTAGTCCTCCTTCATGCGCAGGAGCACGGACGGATCGTCGCCCGTCGTGCTGAACCAGCCCCCGCCCTCCGCATCCCAGAACAGCTCGTCCTGGCGCGCCTGCAGCTCGAGCGCCCAGCGCAGCCAGCCGGGGTCGCCGTCCACCTGGAACAGCTCGAGGAGCCCCCAGGCCAGGCAGGCGTAATCCTCGCCGTAGCCGGCAATCGAGGCCCGCCCCCGGCGCGAGCGCCTGAGCAGCACCCGGGCCTCGGCATCCCACAGCGTCGCGCGCGCGAACCGCGCGGCCCGGGCGGCGGCTTCCAGCCACGACGCCGCGCGGCCGCTACCGCCGCCGCGGACGTCGTCCTCCGCCCCCTCCAGCACGTGCGCGGCGCGTGCGAGCGCCGCGATCATGAGGCCGTTCCAGGCCGTCAGCACCTTGTCGTCGAGATGCGGCCGCGGCCGGCCGGCGCGCGCCTCGCGCAGCCGGTCGAGCGCGCGGCCCAGGGCGGCCCGCACCTGGCCGGCCGGTTGGCCGGCGAGCGTCGACACCTCGTCGACCGAGCGCGCCGCGTAGAGCTGGTTGCGGCCCTGCAGCTCCCCGGTCGGATCCTGAACGGCGTTGCCGCCCGCCTCGACGCCGTAGCGGAGCCCGGCGACGGCGGCGTCCTCGCCCAGCAGCGCCTCCAGCTCGGGTTGCGTCCACAGGTAGAAGGCGCCCTCCGACCTGGGCGCGTCGCCGTCCGCCGCCCGGCCGGGCTCGACGCTGTCCGCGTCCTCCGCCGAGAAGAACGCGCCCTCGGGTCCGGTCAGGTCCCGGGACACGTAGGCGAGCGTCTCGCCGGCCACGTCGAGGAAGCTGCGCTCGCCCGTGGCCTGGCCGGCCTCGAGGTAGGCCAGCACGAGCTGGGCCTGGTCGTAGAGCATCTTCTCGAAGTGCGGAATGCGCCAGCGCGCATCCACCGAGTAGCGGTGAAACCCGCCGCCGACGTGATCGCGCAGCCCCCCGCCGGCCATTGCCCGCAGGGTGTCCGCCGCCATCGCGAGCGCCTCGCGGTTGCCGCCGCGGGCGTGCTCGCGGAGCAGGAACAGCAGCTCCGCCGGCCGGGGGAACTTCGGCGCGCGGCCGAATCCGCCATGCTCGCGATCGAACGCCTGCCGGAACTGCTCCACCCCCTGCTCGAGCGTGTCGGCGCCGGCCACCTGCCCGGCCGCACCGCCGGCGGCGGCTGGCTGCAGCGCGCGGAGCCGTTCCAGCAGCGTGTCGGCCGAGAGCAGCAACCGGGGCCGCTCCTCGCGCCACAGGCGGGCGGTCTCGCGCAGGATCTCGGTGAATCCCGGGCGCCCCCAGCGCGACGAGGGCGGGAAGTACGTCCCGCCGAAGAAGGGCTTGAGCTCCGGCGTGAGCCACACGCTCATCGGCCAGCCGCCGGCGCCGGTCGTCGCCTGCACGAACGCCATGTAGACCCGATCGACGTCGGGACGCTCCTCGCGGTCGACCTTGACCGCCACGAAGTGCCGGTTCAGCAGCTCGGCCACGTCCCGGTTCTCGAACGACTCGTGCTCCATGACGTGACACCAGTGGCAGGTCGAGTAGCCGACCGACAGGAAGATCGGCTTCTCCTCGGCGCGCGCCTTCGCGAACGCCTCCTCGCCCCAGGCGTACCAGTCCACCGGATTGTCCGCGTGCTGCAGCAGGTAGGGACTCAGCTCGACCGCCAGGCGATTCGGCATGATTCGACAGCGGGCCTCACGACTCGTCCCGGTCGGCCTCGCTCCAGGCGGGGTACGATCCCAGCGTGCGCACGGAGGGAGCGAACTCCGCGAGGTTCATGAGCGCCCGGGCGCACCGGAAGTCCTCGCGGTTGGTGGCCAGGTCGGCATAGAACAGGTATTCGAACGGCCGGTCCGGGATCGGCCGCGACTCCAGCTTCGTCAGGTCGATGCCGCGCAGGGCGAAGACGCTCAGCGCCTTGAACAGGGCCCCCGCCTCGTTCGCGACCGCGAACACGATGGTCGTCTTGTCCGGCGTCCCGAGGGGCACCGCCTCGCGGCCGATCAGGAGAAAGCGGGTGAAGTTGTCGGCGTAGTCCTGAATCCCGGACCGCAGCAACTGCAGGTCGAAGACGCGGGCCGCACGCTCGGACGCGATGGCCGCGGTCTCGCGCAGGTTCTCCTCCCTGATCATCTTCGCGCTGCCCGCGGTGTCGTAGGTCGCGACGATCTCCACGCCCTTCAGCGTGCGCAGGAAGCGCTCGCACTGCGCCAGGCCCTGCGGATGGGAATAGACGCGCCGCACCTGCTCGAGCGTGGTCCCCTCGAGCACGATCAGGTGGTGCACGATCGGCAGCTTGACCTCGCCGACGATCGGGAGATCGTGCTCCAGCAGCAGGTCGTAGTTGCGGTGAATGGTGCCGCCGATGGTGTTCTCGATGGGCAGGATGCCGTGCGTCGCCTGCCGCTCCGCGACACCGGCGAACACCTCCTCGAACGACGGCCGCGGCACCACGTCGGCAGCCGGATTGAAGCGCAGCGCGGCGGCCTCGCTGTACGCACCCGGCTCTCCCTGATAGGCGATACGCATTGTTATTCAGATGGGGCTGCGCCCCAAGCCCCCGGCGTCCGTTTGCGAGGACCCCTTCGCCCCGCGCCACTCCCGCCGAGCCGCGCCGTGCGCGGCTTGCGCCGGCTGCGCCGGCGCTGCCATCAGGCGGGGCTACGCCCCCTCCGGCGCCTGGAGTCGGCGCTGCTCTGCGGCGCAACTGGTCCTGCCCGGAATGATACACGGGCGGGCGGGCGTCCCGGCGGCGGCGGAACCTGGCCCTACCAGCCCGAGTCCCCCAGCAGCGGCACGAACACGCAGCCGTCGCGCTCCTCCTCGTCGAACCCGGTCTCGTGGCGGCGGATCACCGTCAGCACCTGGTGGTGCCGGGTGCCGCGCGGCAGCACCAGCCGGCCGCCGACGGCGAGCTGGTCCAGGAGCGGCGGCGGCGCGGCCGGAGCCCCGGCGGTGACCATGATCCCGTCGAAGCGCTCGCCCGGCACCCCGCGGCTGCCGTCGCCGGCCGTCACCCGCACGTTGGCAATCCCGAGTCCGGCCAACGTCGTGCGGGCCCGCGCCGCCAGCTCGGGCACCCACTCGACACTGTGGACGGTCGCCACGAGCCGCGCCAGCACCGCGGCCTGGTAGCCGGAACCGGTCCCGACCTCGAGCACCCGGTCGCCGGGCGCCGGCTCCAGCGCCGCGGTCATCGCCGCGACCATGTACGGCTGCGAGATGGTCTGGCCATACCCGATCGACAGCGGCCGATCCTCGTAGGCGTCATGCGCCCAGGCCGCCGTCACGAACTCGTGCCGCGGAACGGCGGCCATGGCGCTGACGACACCCGCGTGCCGGATGCCGCGCGCGCGGATCTGCGTCTCCACCATGCGGCTCCGCTCCGCTGCCCGCCCGTCATTCGCTTCCGTCGCCATGGCCGCGGAGGCCCGCGCCTCCGGCCCGATGGTAGCAGCCCGCCGCTCCCCGCTATAATCGCGGCATGCCGCAGCCGACGAAGCGTTCTCCGCAGGCGCCCTCCCCCACGGCCGCAAGGCCCGACGAGACGGTCAGTTGCGAGCGCTGCGGCGCCGGCATGTTCCGGATGCATGCCGTCTGGCGCTGCCCCACCTGCGGATACAAGACCGACTGCTGCGGCTGGTAGTCACCGCGGCGGCGGCGCCCTGCCCAGCCAATGGCCGTCATCGAGTCCCGGGTGCGCACCGATACGAGCGAATTTCGCACCAACCGCGAGGCCATGCAGCGGCTGGTCGAGCAGCTCGGCGCGCGGCTGGACGCCGGGCGCGAGGGCGGCGGCGCCGGCGCGCAGGCGCGCCACCGCGAACAGCGCAAGCTGCCGGTGCGCGAGCGGATCGATCGCCTCCTCGATCGGGAGTCGCCATTTCTCGAGCTGTCGCCGCTGGCCGCGTTCGGGATGTACGACCAGACGGTGCCCGCGGCGGGACTGGTCACCGGGATCGGGCGGGTCGCCGGGCGCGAGGTGATGATCGTCGCGAACGACGCGACGGTCAAGGGCGGCACCTACTTCCCGGTGACCGTCAGGAAGCACCTCCGCGCCCAGCAGATCGCGCTCGACAACCACCTGCCGTGCGTCTACCTGGTCGACTCCGGCGGGGCGTTCCTGCCGCTCCAGGCCGACGTCTTTCCGGACCGCGAGCACTTCGGGCGCATCTTCTTCAACCAGGCCCGGATGTCCGCGCTCGGCATCGCGCAGGTGGCCGTCGTCATGGGCTCCTGCACGGCGGGCGGCGCCTACGTGCCGGCGATGTCGGACCAGACCATCATCGTCAGGGGCACCGGCACGATCTTTCTGGGCGGCCCGCCGCTGGTCAGGGCGGCCACCGGCGAGGACGTCAGCGCGGAGGAGCTGGGCGGCGCCGACGTGCACACGCGGCTGTCGGGCGTCGCCGACTATCTGGCGGACGACGACGACCACGCGCTCCGCCTGACGCGGTCCGTGCTGTCGGCGCTGCACCTGGCGCCGCGGCAAGTCCCGGATCTCGCGCCGCCGGAAGACCCGCTCTACGACCCGCAGGAGCTGCTGGGCATCGTGCCGGCCGACCTCCGCAAGGCGTACGACGTGCGCGAGGTCATCGCGCGGCTGGTCGACGGGTCGCGGCTCGACGAGTTCAAGGCGCGCTACGGCGTGACGCTGGTGACCGGCTTCGTGCGGATCCACGGGATGCTCGCGGGCATCCTGGCCAACAACGGCGTGCTGTTCTCCGAGTCGGCGCTCAAGGCGGCCCACTTCATTCAGCTCTGCAGCCTGCGCAAGGTGCCGCTGATCTTCCTGCAGAACATCACCGGCTTCATGGTCGGACGGGAGTACGAGCAGCGGGGCATCGCGAAGGACGGGGCGAAGATGGTGCACGCCGTGGCCAACGCGCCGGTCCCGAAGCTGACCGTGATCATCGGGGGCTCGTTCGGCGCCGGCAACTACGGCATGTGCGGCCGGGCCTACGATCCCCGGTTGCTGTGGACGTGGCCGAACGCCCGCATCTCCGTGATGGGCGGCGAGCAGGCGGCCGGCGTCCTGGCCACGGTCAAGCGCGACCAGGCGCAGCGCGCGGGTCGCGAGCTGTCGAGCGCCGAGGTGGAAGCCATCCGCGCACCGATCCTCGACAAGTACGAGCGCGAGGGGTCGCCGTACTACGCCACGGCGCGGCTGTGGGACGACGGCATCCTCGACCCGGTCCGCACCCGGGCGGCGCTGGCGCTGGGACTTGCGGCGGCCGGCAACGCCCCGATCCCCGACGTCTCGTTCGGCGTGTTCAGAATGTGATGTTCGGCCGCCTGCTGGTCGCCAACCGCGGCGAGATCGCGCTGCGCATCATGCGCACGTGCCGGGCGCTCGGCGTCGAGACGGTCGCGGTCTACTCGGACGTGGACGAGGCCGCGCCGCATGTCGCGGCCGCCGACCGCGCGGAGCGCATCGGCCCGGCGGCCCCGGCCGAGAGCTATCTCGACGGCGCGCGGATCATCGACGCGGCCCGCCGCGCGGGCGCCGACGCGGTGCATCCCGGCTACGGCTTCCTCTCCGAGAGCGCGGGGTTCGCGGAAGCGTGCGAGCAGGCCGGGCTGCGTTTCGTCGGGCCGTCGCCCGCCGTCATCGCGAGCGCCGGCTCCAAGCTCGATGCCCGGCGGCTGGCCGCCGCGGCCGGCGTGCCGGTGGTGCCCGGCAGCGAGCCCGCCGACCAGACCCCGCAGGGCGTGCGGGCCGCCGTCGCCGCGGTCGGCTTCCCGGCGCTGCTGAAGCCGTCGGCCGGGGGCGGCGGCAAGGGCATGCGGGTCGTCCGGACGGCCGCCGAGACGGAGGCGGCCATCGCCCAGACGCGCCGTGAGGCCGTCGCGGCCTTCGGCGACGGGACCCTCTACGTCGAACGCCATCTGCAGCGCCCGCGCCACGTCGAGGTGCAGGTGGCCGGCGACCGCCGCGGCCGGGTCGTGCACCTCTTCGAGCGCGAGTGCTCCATCCAGCGCCGCTACCAGAAAGTGATCGAGGAGAGCCCGGCGCCGGCGCTGCCCGCGGCGCTGCGCGCGGAGCTCACCGCCGCCGCCACCGCGCTGGCGCGGACGGCCGGCTACGACAATGTCGGCACCGTGGAGTTTCTCGTCGAGGACGCGGGGGCCGGCAGCCGCTTCTACTTCCTCGAGATGAACACGCGGCTGCAGGTCGAGCATCCCGTCACCGAGCTGACCACCGGGGTCGATCTGGTCCGCGGACAAATGGAGATCGCCGCCGGCGGCCGCCTCCCATGGACCCAGACCGGGCTGCGCCAGCGCGGCCATGCCATCGAATGCCGCGTCTACGCCGAGGATCCGGCGTCCGGCTTCCTGCCGCAGGCCGGCCGCATCGAGCTGTACCGCGAGCCGGCGGGCCCCGGTATCCGCATCGACAGCGGCGTCGAGGAAGGCAGCCTGGTGCCGGTCCACTACGATCCCCTGCTGGCCAAGGTGGTTGCCTGCGGCGAGCGCCGCGACTGGGCGCTGGCGCGCATGGTCGAGGCGCTGCGGCGCTATCCCGTGCTCGGCGTCGAGACGAACCTGCACCTGCTCCTGCAGGTGCTGCGCCACCCCCGCTTCGTCGGCGGCGACCTCGACACCGGCTTCCTCGACGCGGAGCGCGACGCGTTGCTGCAGCCGCCCGGCGGCGCGCCGCTGATTGCGGCGCTGGCAGCGGCGGCCGCCAGCCGCCTGCCTGGCCGCGGCGATGGACCGGCCGCCGCGGCGTCCGCGCCGGCCCGCGCGAGCGATCCCTGGACCCACCTGCCGGGCTGGCGGGCCGGCGGCTCATGATGTCCGGGAGCCGACGGCTGCGCGTCCGCACCGGCGCCGCCGCCTACCGGGTCGAGGTCCCGCCGGACGGCCCCCTGGGCGTCGAGGGCGCCGCCGAGCCGGTGGATGTGATCCGTCGCAGTCCGACGATGCTCCACGCCGCCGTCGACGGCCGCCGCATCCCGGTCTGGATCGTGGACGCCGGCGACCGCTGCCTGGTCTTCGCCGACGGTTGCACCTTCACGCTCGAGCTGGATCCCGAGGTCGGCGGTCCGTCCCGCCCCGGGCCGCCCGCCGATCATGCTCACGATGCCGCGCTGGCCGCGCCTATGCCGGCCTCCGTCGTGGCCACGCGCGCGGAGCCCGGCCAGGCCGTGCGCACGGGCGACGTCCTGGTCGTCCTCGAAGCCATGAAGATGGAGCTGACGATTCGCGCGCCCCGCGACGGCGTCGTCGACGCCGTGCACTGCCGGCAGGGCGATCTCGTGCAGCCCGGCGTGCCGCTGGTGACGATGCAGCCGCGGCGCGGCGCCTGACCGCGCCCGGCCGGCGGCCGCGGGCGCCGGGGCATCGGGTATAATCGAACGCGTATGTGGACGAAGCTCATGAACCGGCCCCGCAAGCGGGCGCCGAAGAATATCGCCGTCATCGACCCGGACAGTTGCTTCGGGGCATTCGCCTGCTCGATCTGTCAGGCGGCCTGCCCGGTCGAGGACTGCATCGTCGAGGAGCAGGACGCCAACGGCCGCTGGGTGTGCGCGGTGCGCGTCGACAAGTGCATCGGCTGCGGCCTGTGCGTCACGCTCGGCAACCCGACGGCGCCCCAGCCGCGGGACTTCGGCTGCCCGCCCGACTACGACGCCATCAACATGATGGCGTTCGACGATGTCGTGCGCCTGATCGAAGGCGAGCCGGAGGCCGCCCCCGAAGCGTCCACCGGAACCCCCGCCTAGCAGGGCGCGCACAGCGCGCCCCGGCGGTAGCGGCGCGGGGCGAAGGGGCCCCCGCAAGCGGACGCCGGGGGTTCGGGGCGCAGCCCCGTCTGAAATTAGCGCAGCACCTCGCTCATCGGCGGCCCTGCGTAGCCGGTCATCTCGAGGTAGCCCCGTCCCTGCACCGGCCGTCCCTCGCGCGTGCCGGTGGCAACCACCGCCCCCTCCCAGTAGGTGACGCCGGTCGACTCGGCGGTGCTCAGCTCCTGGCCATCGACGACGGCCTCCACGCGCAGCTCGAGCCCGGCGGCCGGCACCGCGACGCGCCACGCGACCGGGTAGACGGCCCCGCTGGCGGGCGACGACCACACCCGGCCGGGGACGAGGCGGAAGTCGCGGGCGTCGAGCACGGTAGCCCCGCCCGCCGCATCGACCAGCGTGCCGGCGGAGTGGGGATCGAGCGAGCCGTCGCGCTGCCTGAGCACGTAGACCATCAGCTCCGTGCCGTCGTGGAGTTGCAGCGAGAACCAGTCCCAGCCCTGCTGCGACGGTTCCAGGAAGCTCGTGCCGAACTCGTGGTCCATCCAGCTCCAGCCCTCGACGTCGAACGCCTCGCCGTCGAGGAAGACGCGGCCGCGGGTGGCGAGGCGCGTCAGCGAGTAGTAGTGCGAGGCGTTGCCCGGCTCCGCGCCCTTCTGGCTGAAGCCGCCGCTGCCGTGGGCCACGGGCGGCTTGGCGGGCGTCAGGCGCAGGTCCACGCCGAAGCCGTCGCGGTTCTCGCGCGCCTGCAGCCGGTGCGTCGTGCCGTCGAGACTGACCCGCCACTCCTCGTTCCATACCTCGAGCGTGTCGGTCGCGGCGCCGGCCCAACCCACGCCGGCCCGGTTGAGACGCTCCGCGGTCAGGTGCCGCCCGCCGCCGACGTCGGTGACGGCCAGGTGCGCCATGTGCAGGTCGCGCACGGCCCAGCGCGACGGGTTGGCCGGGCGGGCGTCGACACCGACCCGGAAGAACGTCACCTGATAGCCGAAACGGCGGCCGTCGGCGGCGGCCAGGTTGCCGGTGTAGTACCACCACTCGATGCGATAGTCCGGATGGCTCGCGTGGTCGCCGGGCAGTTGGAGCACGTAGTCCGGCCGGGCCTGGCGCCACTCGGCCTCCTGCGCCGCGGCCGCGCCGGGCAGGCAGGCCGCCGGCAGCGCGACGGCCGCCGTCCACGCGCGGAGCGGCCGCAGGGTCCGCGTCACGCGTGCGCTCCGCGCTCGGCCAGGTGGAAGCGTCCGGCGAGCCGGGCCGGATAGAGGCCGGCCAGCGCGGCGCCGGCCACGACCAGGGCAGCCGCGCGCAGCAGGAACCCCAGCGGCACGTGATACTGGATGGTCCAGCCGAAGCTCTGCACGTTGATGACGTAGATCAGGATCAGCGACAGCAGCACGCCGACCACCAGACCGATGCCGAGGCTCACCATCCCCAGCACGACCGCCTCGATCACGATCATGCGCCGCAGGTGGCTGCGCTCGGCCCCGAGCAGCCGCAGCATGGCGAGCTGCCGCCTCCGCTCGAGGGCCAGCGTCAGGAGCGTCGCCGCCACGCCGAACATGGACACGCCGATCGCGATCGCCTCGAGCGCGTACGTGATCGCGAACGTGCTGTCGAACACCCGCATCACGCTCCGTCTGAGCGACGCGTTGGTGTTGATGAACACGGGCCGGCCGGGACCCAGCGCGGCCAGCACCTCCTGCCGGACCCGTGCCGGATCCGCGCCCGCGGCCAGGTACGCGGTGAGCCCCGACGGCCTGCCGTCCCCGTAGTACGTCGCGAACGTCCCGCGGTCCATGACCACGAGGCCCCGGTCCGTCGAGTAGTCGTAGTAGACGCCGGTCACGCGGAACGCCTGCTCGCCGCGCGAGGTCCGCAGTGTGATGTCGTCGCCGGCCGTCGCGTCGAAACGCAGCGCGAAGCTCTCCGAGACGACGACCGCGGGCCGCCCGAGCGCCGCGGCCAGGGCGCGCCGCCCGTCGGCCGGCGCCTTGAACAGCAGGTTGCCGTGCTCGAGCATGACGTCGAAGCGCCCCGACCCGACCACGATCAGCGAATCGCGGTATTCCACGTCGACGCCGCGGAAGCCGTCCACGGCCAGCACCGACTCGTGCGCGCGCAGCGCGGCCTCCACGTCGGCGGAGACGGTCGCGCGAGCGCCCACCGGCGACTGGCGGCCGGCCGCGACGAACAGGTCCGCCTGCAGCGTCTGCTCCACCCAGTAGGCGACCGTCTCCCGGAAGCTCCCGATCATGATGGCGATCGCGACCATCATGGCCAGACTGACCGCCAGCGCGGCCACGGAGATGGAGACGCGCCGGATGGCGCCGCCCAGGTTCGTGCGCGCGAGCCCGCTCTCCAGCCCCATCCAGCCTCGGGGGCCGCGCACGCGCTGCAGCAGGTACAGCGTGGGCGGCACGAGCAGCGCGGCCGCGAACACGATGGCGAGCACCGCCAGCAGGCCGAATACCGGCAAGCCAGCCACCGCCGGGCGCGTCGCGCACCAGGCCGCGGCCGCCAGCAGCAGCCCCGCGCCGGCCACGTGGCGGCGCGGAAGCCCGTCAGCCGGCGACAGCCCGTCCTCGTTGCGCAGCGCGCCTACCGGCGTGAGACGCGCCGCCTCGCGGGCGGGCACGATGGCCGCCGCGAGCGCCAGCGACAACCCCACGGCGACGGCCAGCGCGACATCCCCGGGCGCGAGCGGCGGCACCTGCGCGGCGGACGCCACCCAGAACGTGGTCACGGTCGACGCGGTCATGCGCACCGCCGCCTGCGCCAGCAGCGACCCGAGCGGCACCCCCAGGGCGCACCCGACGAGCGCCAGGGCAGCCGCCTCGCCCAGGAACAGCGCCAGGACGGCGCGCCGCGGCGTGCCCACGGTGCGCAGCATGCCGATCTCCGCGCGGCGCGTGATGACCGTCACCGAGACCGTGTTGTAGACGAGGAACATGCCCACGAGCAGGGCGATGTACGACAGCGCGGTGAGGTTGAAGTGGAAGGCGGCCAGCATCTTCTCGACCTGCGCGCCGCGGCGCTCCGGCCGCTGCACCGTCAGGCCCGGCGGCAACCGCCCGGCGATGGCCTGCTCCACGGCGGCCACGTCCAGGCCCTCGGCGAGGCGGACGTCGACGCGGTCGACGCGGCCCAGCCGGTCGAGCGCGAGCTGCGCCGCCGCGATGTCCATGAGGATGAAGTTGCCGTCCAGCACCTCGGCCGGACCCTCGCGCCCCAGCAACCCCTTCACGACCAGCCCGACGCGGCGGTCGCCGCTGATCAGGTCGACCGCGCTGTCGACGTCCAGGCCGCGGCGCCCCGCCAGCTCCGCGGTCAGAACGACCGCCCGCGGGTCGGTGAGCAGCGCCAGGAACTGCCGGGTCGTCAGCGACTCCGGGTCCGCGCCGCCCACCAGCGGATAGTCGCGAAACGGCCGATCGCGCAGGATGTCGACGCCGAGCAGGCGGACGAGCTCGGCCTCGGCGCCGGCCGCGCCGTGCGGGTCGAGCAGCACGTCGCCCTCGATGACCGGGCTCACGAGGCCGTACTCCCGCAGCCACCCCAGCTCCGCCAGCAGGGTTTCGTCCACGCCGCCGCCGGCGCCGGCGATCTCGAGGGAGGTCCGGCCCGACATCGCGTTCAATGCGGCTTCGAAGCCGCGGACGGACGAGGCATTGGCCAGGCGAATCGCGACGACGACGGCGATGCCGACCGCGACCCCCGCGATGGTCACGGCCGTGCGCGGCAGATCGCCCCGCAGCGAACGCAGGATGAACCAGCGGAACAGGCTCACCCGGCGCTTCCCTGGGCCGCGACGGCCCGGTCGGGCTC
>CAZMWA010000290.1:0-8242 GCA_964569405.1 uncultured Vicinamibacteraceae bacterium
GGTCGGGGTACTCCTGCACCTCGAGCATCGTCTTGGCGAAGGCGCCGTAGGGCTGCGCGAGCTGAATCACCCACGATCCGGCCGGGTGGGCACGCCCGGCAGCCCGGAACGGGGACCGCGCCCGATGAATCTCGACCTCGCCGAAGTGCAGGATCTCCAGCAGCTCGTAGGCTTCGAACGGATCGCGCTGGTTGGCCGGGACGACGAACGCGTAGGGCGCCTCGTCGCGCTCCACCCAGTCCCGGTGCACGCGGTGGAAGTTCTCGAGCCAGCGGACGCGATACTTCGCCATGTGCTCGAGCCCGGCAAACACCGCGATGGTGCCGTACTCGACGATGTCCGACAGCCGCCACACGCCGCGGTCGTACGGCACCGGAAAGTTCCCGCGGGGCTGCTGCGGGCCCAGCGGCCGGTGCGTCCCGGCCGGGTTGTACAGCGGATCGGCCAGCCGGGCGCTCGCGATCTCGGTGAGGATGCGCGGCTGCCCGTGGTAGAGCATGTACTGCCGCGCGGGTGACCACAGATCGTACCGATCGTCGTAGATCACCCCCGTCTTGCCGGCCGCGATGAGCGCCGACGCCATCGCCATGCCGATCTGCTCCTGGCCCTTGAGCAGGATCGGGTGGATGTTCGGGTCGTAGGGGTCCCGGAACGGGGGCACGAAGATGCGCGCCCCGCTCCATCCCATCTGGTGCATGTCGTGCGTGAGCTGCGGCTTGTACTCGCGCTGGATCTCGATGGCCAGCCGCGTCTCCTTCTGCGTGAACATGAACCAGTCGCGGTTGTCGTCGTGCCCGGTGTAGCGGTGGTACAGGTCGGGGTACATGCGCTCGAAGCTGGTGCCGCGCGTGTTGTACCAGTGATCGACCACGAGCATCTGGCCGTCCGGGTTCTGCGACGGGACGAGCAGCACGACGGTGTTGTCGAGGATCTCCCGTATCTCCGGCGATTCCTCGGTGGCCAGCCGGTGCGCGATGTTGATGATCGCCTGCCCGTTGCCCACCTCGTTCGAGTGGATCGTGGAGTTGAGCAGGTAGAAGGGCACCCCCTCGCGCGCCAGCGCCGCGGCGTCGGCCTCCGACAGCCCGCGCGGGTCGGCGAGCCGGTGGTTGATCTCGATCAGCCGGTCGAGCCGGTCCAGGTTGGCCTTCGAGCTGAAGGTGGCGAGGACGTACGGATTGCCGTTCGTCGACGTGCCGCGCTGCTCGTACAGCACGCGCTCGGAGCCGTCCGCCAGGTGGCGGAAGTACTCGAGCACCCGCGGATAACGGGCCAGCTCGCCGTCGGCGCCGATCTCGAAGCCGAAGAAGTCCGGCGGCGTGCTGAGCGACTGCTGGGCCGCCACGGGCGCGCCGAGCGCGACGACGGCGACGAGCGCCGCGAGGAGGCGTTGCGACATCATGCCCGACCTTTGTCTGGACGGCTTGCGGGGAAACGGGAACGGGGCAGGATAACATGGGGCATCGGAGGTCACCATGCAATGCAGAATCTGCGGCGGGGGCGGCGTCATGACACGGCGCACCCTGGCGCGCGCCGCGGCGGCGGCGTTGGCGCTCACGGCCGTGCTCACCGCGCCGACCGGCGCCCAGACGGATCGCGCGGAACGGCACCGGGTGCCGGCCGAGTTCATGAGCTACCTCGGCGCCGACTGGCTGGAGCGGGCCGAGCGCGTCGACGAGGAGCAGCCCGAGCGCGTGCTCGACGCCATGGGCCTGCAGCCCGGCGACGTGGTGGCCGACGTGGGCTGCGGCTCCGGCTACTACGCGCGCCGGATGGCGCGCCGCGTCCAGCCGGGCGGCAGGGTGTACTGCGAGGACATCCAGCCGGAGATGCTCGAGATCATGCGCCGGTGGGCGAACGCGGAGGGGGTGACCGGCATCGAGGCGGTGCAGGGCACGCCCACCGACCCGCGGCTCCCGGACGGCGCGCTCGACTGGATCATCATCGCCGACGTCTACCACGAGATGTCGCACCCCGAGCCGATGCTGGCGGGCATCCGCCGCGCGCTGTCGCCTACCGGGCGGGTGGCGCTGCTCGAGTACCGCGTGGAGGACGGCAGCGGCGATCAGATCAAGGCGGACCACGCGATGTCCGTGCGCCAGGTGCTGCTCGAGTGGCAGGCGGCCGGCTTCGAGCTGGTGGCGCTGCACGACTTCCTGCCCAGCCAGCACCTGTTCTTCTTCCGGGCCGCCGGCGGCGGGGCCGGGGGCCCGGTGCTGGCCGACCACGACCTGTTCGCGGCGCGCGCGGCCGGGCTGGTCGAGGTGGAGGCTCGCGGCGCGGGCGCCGCGGCGGTGACGCTGCGCATCCGGCGCACCGGCGGCGAGCCGCTCGTCGTCACGTCGCCCGTGGCGACCTGGTTCGCGGCCGACGGCGCCGGCGACATGGTGGCCCGGCGCGACGGCTGGGTCGTCCTCGCCGACGACGCGTGGCGCGACTGGCGGCTGCGCGCCGTCGAACGCCGCCCCGACGGCGAGCCGCCCGGTCCCGGCCAGGTGCTGGAGATCCGGCCCCCCGCGGCCATTCCGCGGCTCGAGGCGGTGCTCTACCAGGTCCAGGCCGGCACCTACACGGTGGCCGACTCGCCCACCCTCTATCCGTTGCGGACGCGCGGCGTCGAGGAGGCCGCGGTCTGGATTGCCGGGGTGGACGCGGACTACGCGGCGCTCGAGCCGCTGCTGGCCGGGACGCGCGTGCCGCCCCAGTACGCCGTCGCGTTCGCGCTGATCTTCGTCGACCGGGCCGGCATCGACGTCACGCGGCGCCGGGTCTGGAACGACCACGTGGAGGTGTTCGGCCGGCTGCGCGACCAGGGCCTGCGCGTCTGGTACGACCTGATGACGCGGCGGTAGCTTCAATCAGACGGGGCTGCGCCCCGAACCCCCGGCGGCCGCTTGCGGGGACCCCACAGCCCCGCGCCGCTACCGCCGAGGCGCGCCGTGCGCGCCTTGTCGCCGCCTACCGCCCGTTGGACGCGGCGCCGTTACGCTCGAGCTCGCCCGTGTCCGTGAACAGCGTCAGCGCCACGCCGTCCCAGCGGCCGTTGCCCGCCGGGCTGTCGTCCGCCTCGGCGCCGAGCGGCATCGTGCCGGTCAGCTCCGCCGAGCGCCGAAAGGTACGCGTCAGGAAGTTGTGCACCAGCGCTGCGCGCGCGGTCGCCGCCAGGTACTGCTCCCCCGGGTTGCCCTCCGTGGCGTAGCCCTCGACCACGAGCGGGCTGTTGCGCGGGTACTGCAGCAGCTCCCCCATCGCCTCCTCGATGCGGCGCTCCGCCCCCGCGCTCAGCTCCACGGGACTGTTGGCTTCGAAGAGCACGTCGGCGTCCAGCCAGATCCTGAGCGGCGTGTAGCGGTCGTCGCGCAGCAGCGTGCGGTACTCGTCCACGGTGAGCTCGTCGAGGTTGTAGAAGCCGCGCTCGGAGAAGAAGCCACGAAACAGCCAGTTGCGCTTCATGGCCTCGGTGTTCTCGGCCAGGTCCGCCATGGCGTTGCGCGCGTAGGTGACGGCGTCGCCCGCGTCGGCCAGGAGCTGCTGCGCGGCGCTCTCGGGGGCCCGCAACCCGGCGACGAGCTGCTCGACGTGCTCGGCGCTCTCGCGCACCGCCTGCATCGTCGCCGCGGTCTCCCGCGCGATGCCCGCCATCTCGGTGTATAGCTCGTCGTCGGTCAGCAGCTTGCCGGCGGTCCCTTCGCCGGCAGCCACGCCGTCCATGAGCTCCTCCACGGCCGTCATGGCGCCGCGGGCGGCGTCCATGAACAGGGCGCTGGTGGTGGTCACCTCGCGGACGTCGTTGCCCACGCCGTCAATGAGCTGGATGGTGGACTCCACCGTCTGGCCGAGGCTGCCGAACGTATCGGACACCTCCTCGCGCAGCGTGACGAACTCGGCGGCGACGGACCGGAACGTCTCGCGGCCCTCCTCGATGAGGTCGGCCACCGCCACGGCGTCGGCGCCGGCCAGCGTGCCGCCGTCGGGGACTTCGGGCGCGGACTCGCTGCCCGACCGGATCTGGATGAACACCGAGCCCAGCAGGCCGTCGGTCAGGATGGCCGCCACCGAATCGGTGCGCACCAGCGAGTGCAGGTCCTCGCGTATCCGCATGCGGACCATGAAGCGCCCGCCGGGCGCGGGCGGGATGGTGATGGCGATGACCTCGCCCGCCGGCAGCCCGGCCAGACGGACGTTGGTGCCGATCTGCACGCCGCTGACGTTGCCGAAGTCGGCCTCCACCTCGAACTGCTCGGCGAAGAGCAGCCGCCGGTCGCCGATCATGAACAACCCGACCGCGAACACCAGCAGTCCGCCGACCACAAACGTGCCGACCAGCGCCAGGCGTGGGGAACCCATCGTCAACCTCCGTCTCTCGTACTCGAGCGCCTCTCGTGCCGGCGGCCCGCCGCGCCGCCGTCAGCCACCCGCTTCCGACTGCATGAACCGCCGCACCAGCTCGTGCCCGCTGCGCTCGAGGTCGGCGGCGGTGCCGCGCGCCAGCACGCGGCCCTGGTGCAGGAACAGCAGCGTATCGCCGATGCGCCGCGCGCTCGGGATGTTGTGCGTCACGACGATGAGCGTGGTGCCCTGCTCCGCCTTGACCCGTACCAGCAGGTCGTCGATCTCCACGGACGTCACCGGATCGAGGCCGGCGCTCGGCTCGTCGACCAGCAGCACCGCCGGGTCGAGCGCCATCGCGCGGGCCAGGCCGGCGCGCTTGCGCATGCCGCCCGACAGCGCGGCCGGCATCAGCTCCACGGCGTGCCCGAGGCCGACGGCCGCCAGCTTCGCCTCGGCGCGCTCGCGAATCGCGTCGTCGTCGAGCTCCGTGTGACGGCGCAACGGAAACGCCACGTTCTCGCCGACCGTGATGGAGTCGAACAGCGCGGCGTTCTGGAACAGGAAGCCGATCTGCCGGCGCACGAGCGCCATGGCCGGGGGGGCCAGCCCCGTCATTTCCTCGTCGCCCACGAACACGCGGCCGGCGTCCGGCTGCAGCAGGCCGACGATGTGCCGCAGCAGCACGCTCTTGCCGGTCCCGCTGCGGCCCAGCACGACCGTCGCCTCCCCGCGCGGGATGGCCAGCGACACGTCGTCGAGCACGCGGAACGCGCCGAACGCCTTCGAGACGCGGTCGAGCCGGATGGCCGCCGCGCCGGCATCCTCCGCGGCCATCACGCGCTCTCCGGAAACATGAAGAAGATCAGGCGCACCAGCACGACGTTGGCCGTGATGAGCAGGATCGACGCCGCCACGACGCTGCGCGTCGCCGCCTGACCGACGCCCTGCGTCCCGCCCCGCGTGTGCATGCCGAGGTACGACGCGGTGATGGCGATGATGAAGCCGAAGACCATCGTCTTGAGGGTGCCCGGCAGGTAGTCGGCGAACTGGACGACCGAGAAGGCCGAGCGGAAATAGGTGCCGAACCCCATGCCCGAGATGGCCGTCTCCGCCACCCAGCCGCCGATGATGCCGGTGAAGTTCATGACCGAGGTCAGGATGGGCATCGCCAGCATGCAGGCGGCCACCCGGGTGACGACCAGGAACTTGAACGAGTCGACCGCCACCGCCTCGAGCGCGTCGATCTGCTCGGTGACCTTCATGGCGCCGAGCTCGGCGCCGATGCCGGCGCCGACCCGCCCCGACACCAGCAACCCGACCACGAGCGGGCCGGTCTCGCGCACCAGCGCCAGCATGAGCGCCGCGGGAACCAGCGCCTCGGCGCCGAAGCGGACCAGCGAGGCGCGCGTGTGCATCGACAGCACGATGCCGACCGCGAAGCCGGACACCGCGATGAGCGGCAGCGAGCGCCAGCCGATCTCGTAGAGCTGGCGGGCGGTCTCCTTGATCTCGAAGGGCGGCCGGAACATCTCGCGGAGCGCGCGCCCCGCGAACACGATGGCGTAGCCCGCGCTGGCCAGGGGTGTCACGACGAACGTGCTCGCGAAGCCCGGCATCTCGTCAGTTCCTCACCTGCTCCTGGAAGATCCAGCTAGAAAATCCAATACGCCGCCCCGACGCTCAGGACCACCGCGTTGGCGCGCAGCCGGTGCGTCTCGATGGCCGCGTCGCTCGCGAACGTCACGTTGGGCCGCACGAACAGGTAGCCGCCGAACAGGTTGATGCCGAACCGCGGCGTCACGTCGTACCAGAGCGACGCGCCCGGGCGCCACACCCAACTGTTGCTCACGGCCACGGCCCGGCCGGCCCCGGCCACGCTGGTGTCGACGCCGAGGCTGTTGAACGAGTAGCCCGTCACCAGCGACAACCCCGCGGACAGCCGGCCCCGGACGAAGCCGTACTCGGCGCCGGCCATCACCGGCCGGAGCTGCACGGCGGCGAGACCCGGATGCCCCGCGGGGCTGGTCTGGATCTCCGTGTCCGTCCAGTTGAATGCAATGGTCGGCCCGAGCCCGTTCCGGGGGCGCAGGCGCAGCAACGGACCGATGCTCAGCGCGTGGGCCAGGCCGTCGCCCGAGGGGTTGGTGCGCCGCACCGAGATGCCGGCGCCGATGAGGCGGAGCGGTCCTTCCTCGGGACGCGGCGCCAGCGCGGGCAGGTTCGGTTCCCCGCGCTGCACCGTCGGCTCGGGCTCGCCTACCTCGAGCGCCGACACCGCGCGCGCGACCCCCGCCACCCCGCGCGCAACGGCCAGGGCGCGTTCGATCTGGGCCTCGTCCGTCACGGTTCCGTGGAGCGTCACCACGCCGCCGCTGGCCTGCACGTCGATGGGCAGCGTGCCCAGCTCGAGGTCGTTGACCAGCGCCGTCTTGACGCGCACGGCCGTCTGCGCGTCGGCCACCGCGTTGCCCCCGGCCGGCGGCCCGGCGCGGGCGGCGCAACCGGCCACGCCCGCTGCTGCCGCGAGCACGAGCACCAGCACGGCGGCCCGGCGACCGGCGGGCCAACGCCAACGGATCTTGCGTGCGGGCACGCGGCCGAACGGCGGCGCTACGGTCGAGGACACGGTCGTCAGGACATGTCGCATAGGCGCCAGAGGCGGTGTCACGGCTCCGAGTCGCCCCCCAAGCGAGGCGAGCAAACATGATAAGCGCGGCCGGCGCACATGCCAAGCCCGATTCGGGGCGGGCGGCGGCCCGCGCGACCGGCTGCCCGCGGCGGCCGGCGTGATACGCTGGGGCCGACAGATGCCCGGAAACAACCGGCGGCCGCACCTGGGAGGACGACCATGGACAAGACGACCATGGAGAGGACAACGAGGCTCGGCGGACTAGTTGTCGGCATCCTGCTGCTGGCAGTCTTCACGCTGCAGTCCGGAGGGTTCGAGCCCGAGTACCTGGACCCCCGCGGCGACGAGTTCGCGCGCAACAACCGGATTGCCAAGCCCGGATTGTGGCTGACCGGGGAGGTCGTCAGGGAGGTGGTGACGGACTGGGATTTCGTCAACCACCTCGACGATCCGGAGCGCGGCAACACCGTCATGCTGGAGACCCGCACCTGGTACGGCATCCCGCACTCGGTCACGATCGGCATCGTCGGGCGCGGCGACAAGCTCTACATCCACGCGCACTCGGACGAGAACCGGATGCAAACGCCGTTCCCGAACGACAAGTTCTGGACCCAGAACGTCTCCCGCGACCCCCGCGTGCGCCTGAAGATCGAGGACAAGATCTACGAGGCGACCGTGGCCCTGATGACCGACCGCGACGAGGTCGCGGGCGTGATGGGCAGAGACCCGGTGACGGTCGAGCGCGGCCCCGACGGACAGGAGCACGTCAAGTCGGTCATGCACTACTGGCGCGTGTACCAGCGCAACGTGCCCGACTACTCCGCGGACTCGCAGGGCGTCGCGTTCTGAGGTTGGCGCGGCCGGCGGGGTTGGCCGCCGGCGACCCGCACGCCGCCGGCCAACCCCGCCGAGGCTCAGCGGTAGTCCGCGGCGTCCAGCGAGAACCGCACCACTTCCCGGTCGTTGCGCTGCACCACGTGGCGGTTGGCGAAGGCCGGATGCGACCAGTTGACCTGCCGGTCGAAGAGACGGCGCGGGCCGTATCCGGCGCTGGAGGTCGGCTCGAGCAGCATCGTGCGGTCGAGCTCCACGTAGCCCTCGGGGGTGAAGCGGGCGATGATCAGGTAGCCGTCGTCGTTGCTGACGAAGTAGCGCTCGCGGTGGCGCACCAAGTAGGCGGTGCCCCAGCGCGCTTGGGCCGTCATCTCGCCGCTCATCCAGAGCCGCTCGCCCGTGCGGGCGTTGAGGCCGCGCAGCTCGCCGTAGCTGCCGACGCCGTAG
>CAZMWA010000291.1:0-10671 GCA_964569405.1 uncultured Vicinamibacteraceae bacterium
CGCGCTGTGCGCGCCTTTGCCAATGCAGCGGGGCGTCGGCGGCTGCTAGGATCATAGCTTCCGGAAGGAGGGGCAGCAATGCAGCGCCGAGACGTTCCCGGAGCCGCGCGAGCGGCGATTGCCGTGGCCATCGTGTCGCTCGCGGCGGGCGGCGCCGCGGGCCAGGGACCCGGCGGCCGGTCGGACGTGCCGCGGACGCCGTGGGGCCACCCCGACCTGCAGGGCGTGTGGAGCCATACGACGACGGTGCCCCTCGAGCGTCTGGCGGCGCCCGGCGAGAGTCCGGCGGCGACGGAGGCGGAGGCCGCCGGGTCGGCGCCGCTGGTCGTCGATACGGCCGACGGCCGTCTCCCGCCCCTCACGGCGCGGGGGCGGCAGCGGGCCGACGCCGGCGCCCACGACTTCCCGGACGGCAACGTGCCGGTGGCGTCCTGGCAGGAGTTGTCCCTGTTCGACCGCTGCATCACCCGCGGGCTGCCCGGCGCCATGTCGCCCGGCGTCTACAGCCAGAACTACCAGATCATGCAGACGCCCACGCACGTGGTGCTGATCGTGGGGATGATGCGCGACTCGCGCATCGTCCCGATCGACGGCCGGCCGCATGTCGGCGAGGGGATCCGCCAGTGGCTGGGCGACTCGCGCGGCTACTGGGACGGCGACACGCTGGTCGTCGAGACGCGGAACTTCAGCCGCAAGACCAACACGCGCATGACCACCGTGTTCGGCGGCAGCGAGAACCTGCGGCTGGTCGAGCGGTTCACGCGCACCGACGCCGACACGCTCGGCTACCGCTTCACGTTCGAGGACCCCGACGAGTTCACGCAGCCCTGGACCGCGGCCATCGAGCTGACCCGGGGCGCGGGAACGGTCCTCGAGCACGCCTGCCACGAGGACAACTACGCGCCCGAGGGAGAGGTCATCACCGGCTCCCGGGTGACCGAGGACCGGACGGCCGCCGAGAGCGGCCAGAGGTAGCAAGCAGGCGCGGGACGGGACGGAAGTCCCGCCCCGCAAGGCGCGCACGGCGCGCCTCGGCGGGAGCGGCGCGGGGCTATGGGGTCCCCGCAAGCGGACGCCGGGGGCCCGGGGCGCAGCCCCGTCTGAAACTAATACTTGCCGAGCCCCTCCGTCAGCTCGATGCGCGTGCCCCACGGGTCGGTCACGAACGCGACGCCCAGCTCGAGGGCGTCGGCGTAGCGGTACTCGCCGTCGAGCTCGATCCCCTTCGCCTGGAGCTGCTTCGCGAACTCCTCCAGGTTCTCGACCTCGAACCCGATGTGATCCAGCGCCTTGAAGCGGGTGGCCTTGACCGGCGTGGCCGAGGGCGAGAACGTCAGGTTCACGCCCGGCAGGTCGGCGGCCTCGAACGACCCGCGCATGCCGGGCACGGCGCCGAACGCGTCGGCGTACCACGCCTTCATCGCGTCCACGTCCGGGGTCGCGAAGTGGACGTGGTGCAGGACGATGGACCCGCTCATCGACTGGTTCTCGAGCAGCTCGACCTTCACGCCGTCCGGCGCCATGACGAAGGAGATGTAGGTGTCCTGGTTCTCGACACGCACGAGACCGTCCTCGTCGACCTCGACCGACGGCGGCATCTCCTCGCGGGTGATGTTCTGGTAGCCGGCTTCCCTCACCTGCCTGACCATCGCCCGCAGGTCCGGCACCTGGAAGCCGATGTGGTTCACCGAGGTCCCTATGGTCCCGCCGCCCGGCACCTGCTCGCTGAACAGCATCTGCACGCCGGGAATCCGGACGACCGCGACCGGGACCGGCCCCAGGTTGCCGGCGTCCACGCCGCCGAGCGTATCGACCCAGAACTTCTTCTGCGCGTCGATGCTGCTCGTGTAGATGTGATGATGCCCGTAGACGACGGGACCATCGGTCCTGAGCTGCGCCGTGGCCGGCGTCGAGACGGCCAGCAGCAGCAGTCCCACGAGTACGCACACGGTCTGTCTCTGCATCGGTATCTCTCCTTGCTTCCGGATACTCTGAACTAGAACACGGCCAGCGGGTTGATGGCCGTCCCGGCGCCGTTCGGCACGCCGTGCGGCGAGGCCATGAAGAGGAACTCCCAGCGGTTCAGCTCGCTGGCCGTCGCGGCCAGCGCCTCGAGGCCCAGGTTGTCGAACAGGTGAACGCCGAGCGCGACGAGCGTGAAGAAGTGCACCGGGATGGCGACGCCCTCGATCTGGCCGCCCTCCTGAGGCACGTCGGCGCCGAGCAGCGCGATGTCGCGCTCCTTGAAGAACGGGAGCAGCGACGGGTGGTAGCCGCCGCTCTGGCCGATGTCGCGGCCCGTGCGCAGGAACAGCGCGTCGCCGGCCGAGATCGTGATGCCGGTCTCCGCCTCCCAGGCCTCGATGTCCTGCCGGCGCACGGCCGTGCCCGGCATGTCGATGAGCACGCCGCGCGTGACCAGCCCCTCCTCCTTCAGGTTGACGACGCCCATGGCCGAGCAGCCGTCCTCGAGCGACGCGACGTCCTCGAAGTCGCGGCCGTTGTACACCTTGCCGTCGTAGGCCACGTGGCAGAAGGCATCGAGGTGCGTGACGAGGCCGCCGTGGTACTCGATCTCGTACCGCTCCCAGAAATAGCCGTTGTCGGTGTCGATCCCGAACACGTTGCGGACCGAGCCGGCCAGCACCGGCGGCCGGTTCGCGCTGGTGCTGGCGGGATCGTCCAGCCGCTCGATCGTCATGTCGCGCGCCATGGAGACGACCCGGCCCGTCTCGACCAGTTGCGCCGCCTCCACCCGCTTGGCCGGCGTGATGAGGTTGAGCGCCCCGAGCTGATCGTCGTCGCCCCAGCGGCCCCAGTTCGACAGCTCGGTCATCCAGCGGTCGTACTGCTCCTTCGTCACCTCGTCGCCCGACCCGCCCTGGGCCTGCACGCCCGCGCCGGCCCCGAGCAGGACCGCGGCCGCGACAGCCAGGCTGCCCGCTGCAAGCATCGTTCGCATGTTCTTCCCTCCTGGAAAGCTCTTCCGCTTCGTGGATCGCGATCGCCGCGCCGCGGCGTCAGGACGGCAGCGCGAAGGCGATCAGCTCGGGCACGCGACCCCCGACCGTGAGCGCGATGTACTGCCGGCCGTCGAGCATGTACGTCATTGGCGTGCCGAGGGCGCCGCCCGGCAGGTCGACGGAGCCGACCATCTCGCCCGTCGCCTTGTCGTACGCCACCAGCCGCGGCCCGCCGTCGCTGCCGCCGGCCGTGAGCGCGTTGATCAGCAGCGTCGTGGTCAGCAGCGGCCCGCCCCGGCCGTCGCCGCCGAGCGGCGGCAGATCCAGGCCGCGCAGCAGCGGCAGGTTGCGGTAGCGGTCGCCGTCGCCGAGCGGCGTCATCCACACGTGCTCGCCCCGGTTCATGTCGATGGCGGTCATCCGCGAGTAGGGCGGCTTCCACAGCGGCAGCCCCTGCGGCATGACCGGCCCGCGGTCGCCCTGCCCCCAGCGCCAGGTGTAGCGCATGGTGGCCGGGCCGTCCGGGTCGACGTCCGCGAACGGGATGACCGAGTGCGTGTTCACCGAGGGCACGTAGAGCAGCCCCGTCTCGGGATCGACCGCCGCACCCGACCAGTTGGCGCCGCCGCCGACGCTGGGCCGGATCAGCGTCCCCTGCGTCGAGTTCGGCGTGAAGAGCGGTCCCAGCCGGTAGCCCTCGACCGCCGCGACGGCCATCTGCCGGATCGCGGGGGTGAAGTCGACGAGGTCGTCGATCGACGTGCCCTGGTACTCGAACGCCGGCGGGCGGGTCGGGAAGGGCTGCGTGGGCGACGGCACCTCGCCGACAAGGTCCGTGTCCGTCGGCACGGCCCGCTCCTCGATGGGCCAGACCGGCTCGCCCGTCACCCGGTCGAAGGTATAGATGAAGCCCTGCTTGCTCGGCTGCGCCACCGCCCTGATCGCCCGGCCGTCCACGACGATGTCGATCAGGTTCGGCGCCGAGGCGAAATCGTAGTCCCAGAGCCCGTGGTGCACCGCCTGGAAGTGCCAGACGCGCTCGCCGGTCTCCACGTCGACGCAGACCAGGCTCTCGGCGAACAGGTTGTCGCCCGGCCGGTGGCCGCCGTAGTAGTCGCCCGTGGGCGTGCCGGTCGGCAGGTACGCGTAGCCCAGCTCCTCGTCGCCGCTCATCAGCGACCAGACGTTCGCGGCGCCCGAGTAGCGCCACGACTGGTTCAGCCAGGTGTCGGCGCCGTACTCGTCCGCGCTCTGCGGAATCGTGTGGAAGTCCCACTTGTGCCGCCCGGTCCGGACGTCGTAGGCCCGCACCCAGCCGGGCGGCATCTCCTTCGTGATGACCATGTCGGTCATCGACGAGCCGACCAGCACCGTGTCGCCAACCACCAGCGGCGGCGACTGCGACGACAGCGCCAGCAGGTTCTGCACCGTTCGCGACTCGCGGCTGGCGCGCGGAACCCCCTGCATGAGATCGACGCGCCCGCCGTCGCCGAAGTCGGCCGCCGGCCGCCCGGTCCGCGCGTCGACCGCGATCAGGTACCCGTCGCCCGTGGCCCACACCACGCGGGCCTCGCCCCCGGTCTCCCAGTACGCGACGCCGCGGTGCCGCCAGGGAATCACGGCCGGCGTGCCCGACTCGTACGCCTTGGGGTCGAAGGCCCACAGCGTCTCGCCCGTGCGCGCGTCGACCGCCGCCGCCTGGTAGAGCGGCGTGCTCAGGTACAGGACGCCGTCGACCATGAGGGGCGTGGCGACCAGCAGCGAGGTGCCCGGCCGGGGACTGTAGAGGTCCGTCTCCCAGCGCTCGGGATCCTCGCGCGCCAGCGCCTCGAAGACCTCGCGCGCCGGGCCGATCCAGGAGCCGCCGGCCTCGCTCTTCGCGAGGTGCGTATCGACCGACCGCCAGCGCCAGGCGATCTCCAGCGTCTGGAAGTTCTCCGGCGTGATCTGGTCGAGCGGCGAGTACTTGGTGCTGCCCGTGTCGCCGCCGTAGCTGCGCCACTCGCCGTTCGCGGCGCCGTGCTGCGCGGCCGCGGGCGCGGCCACCCAGCCCGCGAGCGCCAGGATGGCCAGGAGTCGTCTCAGCATCATTAGTCAGACGGGGCTGCGCCCCGAACCCCCGGCGTCCGCTTGCGGGGGCCCCACAGCCCCGCGCCGCTCCCGCCGAGGCGCGCTGTGCGCGCCTTGCGGCGAGTCTCCAGACGTGCCGCGGCGGGGTCGTGCACGCGCTGCGCAACTATAACGGGTCGCCCGGCGTGCGTCTACGCGGCGGGCCGGACTGCCGCCGGACGCCCGGGGGAGCGGCGCGCCTGCTGTCAGCGGGTGTCGGCGAGTCCCCGGCGGGCGGCCCGGTTGTCGGGGTCCAGCCGCAGCGCCCGTTCGTAGCTGGTGCGCGCGGCGGCGGTGTCGCCGCGCATCCGCTGCAGGCGGGCCTGGCCGATCCACGCGGCCGACAGCAGCCGCAGCGTGGTCTCGTTCGTGCCCTCGTCGCGGAACGAGGCCAGCAGCCCGTCCAGGTCGGCCCCGGTGACGGCGCCGCGGAACACCCGCCGCAGCCGGCCGTCGCGATCGAAGACGAAGGTGGAGGGCAGCGCGAGCTCGAGCTCGGAGCCGAAGAACGCCGCCATCACCTGCTCGTCCATGAGGAACTGCGGATAGCGGATGTCGAAGCGATCGACCACCTCGCGGACCGAGTCCAGGTCGTCCAGCTCGATGCTGACGCCGACGAAGTCGATCTCGCCGTCGTAGCGTTCCGCCAGGTCGACGAGCGCCGGCAGCTCCTCGTTGCAGGGCGGGCACCAGGGCGCCCAGAAGTTGACCACCGACGGCCGTCCTCCGGCCAGCGGCCCGCGGCCGCCGCCGAGCGCCTGCGCCGCGACGGACGGAGACGGCGAGCCCGTCATGGTCGGCCGCGATCCGTCGGACCAGCGCGGGAGGCGCCGGGCGTCGACGGTGCCGGAACGCTCGTCGACGACGAGCAGCCGGTCCGCGGGCAGGTCGTGCCACACACCGACGCCGCCCGACGGCCAGCGCACCTCGAGCCGCTCGATCGTCTCCGCCTCCCCGAGCCCGAAGTGGAGGTCCAGCGGCACCTGGGCCCGAAACCCCGCCGTGAGCTCGACGACGTCGCGGCGCGTCACGCCGCCGGCGCGCAGCGCCACCTCGGCCCCGAGCGCGTGCGCGTCCGGTCCCGCCGCCGCCAGCCGCACGCGTGCGAAGCGCAACGGATCCGCCGTGTTCTCGAGCAGCTCGAGCCCGCGCGGCGTCAGCAGCGCCAGATCGAGGTCGCCGTCGCCGTCGATGTCGACCGGCGCCGTGGCCCGGCCGTCGTGGTCCGCGTCCAGCCCGGACAGGCCGGCCGCCTCGACCGCCCGGCCGCCCGCGGTGGCTGCGTCGAAAGGCCGGGGGTTCGACTCCACGGTGAAGCGGAGGCCGCCCTGGTTGACGAAGCGGAGACTGTCGTGGCCGTCATTGGCGCCGACGCGGCCGGGGGCGCCCGGGTGCCCCGCGCGGTCGGCCCGGTAGCCTCGCACGAGCAGGTCGAGCCGCCCGTCGCCGTTCAGGTCGCCGGCCGTCAGGAACTGCGCCTCGCCGCGCCTGACGCCAGGCGGGTTATCCCACTCGAGCGCCCGCGGCAGGTACGCCCATTCGCCCCCGCGCCGCGTGTGGATGCCCATCCAGGCCTGCCCGTCGCCGTACGCCACGCGGCTGCCGACCAGCTCCTCGAGCCCGTCGCCGTCGAGATCCACGAACAGCGCCTGGCCGGGAACGAGCCGCTCGTCCCCGAACGGCAGGGGCTCGCGGACGAACCCGCCCCGCCCGTCGTTGCGGAAGAGGACGGCGTGGCTCGCGACCTCGGTGACCAGGATGTCCCAGTGACCATCGCGGTTCCAATCCACGCCCCCCAGCGCGGAGTCGAACAGGCCGATGCCGGCGGCGGCGGCGTCCCGGCGCAGCCGGTCGTTCTCCGGCGAGCGGTTGAAGTGCAGGCCGACCGCATCGGTGATGGCGCGCAACGGAGGGGCCGGACCGCCGTCCTGCCCGGCCGGCATGGCCGCCGGCAGGCCGAGCAGGGCCGCGAGGGCGGCCGCCGCGACGCGAGCGCCGGAACCGGTTGCCTCCACCCGTCCGGACCTAGAAGTCGAACTGGCCGCCGAACTTGAACAGGCGGCCGCCCATGACCTGCGCCACGCGCGGATACGGCAGGCCGGGGGCGGTGTAGTTGGCGACCAGGTTGGTCGCGCTCACGTGGTTGAAGACGTTGAACATGTCGAACCACCCGCGAATCCGCGCGTTGCCGACGTGGAAGATCTTCGTGAACCGCAGATCGAGCTGGCTCAGCCGCTTCTCGTAGAAGGTCGACCCCGTGAAGTTGAACGTGTCCCCGAGCGTCACCGAGGCGCTCCCGGCTCCGGCCGGGAAGAGCTGGATCTCTTCCTGCGCGACGGCCATGGGACGCCCGAGCTGCTGCTCGATGAGCGCGCGCTCGACCGGGTTCTGTCCCGCCTGGTACAGCGACTCCCAGGGCCGGCCGGCGAGGTTCTGGAAGACGAACGACACCTGCGTGTCGTACGGCAGCGGGACGGCGCCGTTGAACTTGACCTGCGTGCCCGAGGACCACGGGGTCCGGAGGTCGCAGTAGTCCGGCCTGGCCTGCTGGGGATTGTCGATGACGAAGCACTCGTTGTACGAGAGCGACCCGGTGCTCACGCCGCCGCCGAGCGTGACGCCGTTGTCGAGCCGGCCGTTGAAGGTGAAGTCCACGCCGTTGAACCACTGCCCCATGACGTCGCCGCCCGGGAGGTCCCTCGCCAGCGTCACGAGGTTGTCCCGGCCGCGCGCCAGCGCCTCGGGCGTAATCGTGTAGAGGCCGTCGAGCCGCTGGCCGCTGAGGTCGCCCAGACGCGGATCCTCCGGCGCGATGATGTAGTAGGGGTCGAAGTCGTCCGGACCGATGAGCTGGTTGTCGGCGACGATGTGGTTCTTGTACCAGGTCCTGAAGTACCCGACCTCAACCGACCAGCCCTCGGCCAGCTCCTGCTGAATCGAGACGGACGTCTGCCACTGATACCCGCGCGTCCCCCAGCCCTGCAGCAGGTCGGGGGCGAAGCGCTGCGTCCGGTCGGGCTTGCCGAACTGGGGATCCTCGATCGGCCCGCACTCGCCGTTGGCCGCGAAGTTGTCGAAGTTGCAATCCGGCACGAAGTTCCCGTTGCCGCCCTGGAACGGCAGGTCGAACCAGCGGCGCCGCGTCTCGAGCTGCAGCGCGTTGAGCGGGTTGACCTCCTCGGCGATCGACGTGCCCACGGGCAGGACGTACTTGCCGAGGGTCGCCTTGATCGCGGTGCGGCCGTCGCCGAACAGGTCGTAGGCGGCGCCGAGGCGCGGGACGATGTCATGGTAGTTGGGGACGTTGTCCCGCCGCTCCACGTCGAATGCCGAGACGAAGCGGGTAGCGTCCGCGCCGAAGTACTCCAGCGCCAGGTCGCCCGGGTGCGACTGAGCCGGATAGTAGGCGTTGACGTGGTCGTAGCGGACGCCCAGGTTCAGCGTCAGCCGGTCGATGGTCCACTGGTCCTGCGCGTAGATCCCGAGGTCGTTCGATATGTGGTGCGAGTTGCGCGGCGTGCCGAACTGGGTCACGGCGAAGGGGAACTCGGGCGTCGCGAACTCGTAGCGCAGCGGGTTGTTCATGAACGACACGCCGTGGCTCTCCTCGGCGTGCCGCGTGTTGAAGCCGACCTTGAACGAGTGCGTGCCGGTGACGTACGACATCGACCCCCGGAACACGTAGGCCGGGAAGTTGTGGCGGACGCCGTAGAGGCACGGGTTGCAGGTGTTGAAGCCGATCGCCTGGTAGTTGACGAACGGACTGAAGATCATGTGCGCCACGTCGGTCGGCCGGACCGTCTCCTGGCGGCGCGGCGACGTGAGGTTGCGGAGAAACGACCCGCCGGCCTCGAAGAGCAGCCGGTTGCTGGCCGGGAAGGTCCACGTCGTCTGCGTCAGGTTGATCGGGAAGTACGTGTAGTCGACCGCGGCATCGGCATCGGCCACGCCGTACTGCGTCCAGAAGTGACAGGCGCAGTTCGTCTGGAAGGCCTGCGACGCCGTGAACTTGTGCCGCTCGGTCGCCTGCACCGTGAGCCGCAGGCTGTTGTCCTGGTTGTAGAAGTCGGTCCAGGTCGGCCGCTCCGGGTCGGGCGTGTAGAACGGCGTGTGCGGCGTCAGGTTGAAGTTCGTCGCCGCCTGATAGTTCTGCGCCCCCCACCAGCGGTGGGCGGTGTAGAACCAGATACGATCGCGCACGAGGGGTCCGCCGACGCCGACGCCGTAGTCCCAGATCTTCTTGTTCTTCGCCAGGGGGTTGACGCCCCGTTCGACCATGTCCGGGCCGACGTTGTCGGCCATCAGGTCGCCGTTGGTCCCGCTGACGTTGACGTAGTAGCTGAACTGGTTCCCGCCGTCCTTCGGGATCGCGTTGATCCCGACGCCGCCGAACGGGGTCTCGGCGTCCATGTTGCTCGTCGAGACGACGATCTCCTGGATGGCCACCTGGTTCATGAAGAACTGCTTGGAGGACCCGCCGCCGTCGGTGATGTTGTTGTTGAAGCTCATGCCGTCCCAGGCGACGACGCCGTCCTGCGCCGAGCTGCCGTGGATCTCCACGTGGCCCCACGCATCGCCCATGCTGCCGCCGACGTCCTGGCCGCCGCCGGCGATGTTGCTGGTCATGCCGACCGTGAGCGACGCGTAGCCCCAGTAGGTCCTCCCCGTCGGGAGCACGTCGAGCTGCTCGCGCGACAGGTTCTCCTGGGTGACGACGTTCTGCACGTCGATGATGGGGCTGGCGCCCGACACGGTGACGGTCTCCTCGATCGCGCCGACGCTCATCAGTCCGCCGACGTTGGCCGTGAACCCGGACGTCAGCTCGATGCCCTCCCGGACGAAGGTGTTGAACCCGGGCAGCGTGAACGTCACGGTATACGTGCCCGGGCGCAGCGCCTCGATCTCGTACAGGCCGGCGCCGTCCGTGACGGTGGTGCGGACGCCCTCGATGAGCGCGGGGCTGGTCGCCTCGACCGTCACGCCGGGCAGCACGCCGCCCGTCTCGTCCGTGACCCCGCCGGCGATGCTGCCGGTCTGCGCCAGGGCCGCGGCCGGCGCCGCCAGCAGGCACACGAGAACCGCAAGACTCCTGCGCGTGAAACGCCGCCGCTTCGCCTGCTCCATCGCTACGCTCCTTCGGGGGTCGAGGACGCCGGTATCGCCGGGACTGCACCAGCGTAGCAGGTTCCGCCGCTTGCCCGCCCGCCCCGCCGGCCCTACCATGGCATGCATGGAATCGATGCGTTGGCTTTGCTCGTCGATGCGGGGCGGCTTGGCCGCCGCCGCCAGTCTCTGCTTCCTGGCAGCCGCCGGCAGCGCCGGCGCCCAGGAATACCGGTCCGGGTTCTACGTCGGCCTTGAGACGGGCGTGGCGGTCCCGTCTGGCGTCGACTCGACGGTCAGCGGCGTCAACCACCCAACGCGGTGCGACCGGCTGCTCTATCCAGCCTCCATTAGCCCGCCCGACGACGCGGTCTGCCGCGACAACACGCCTGGAGTCCTGATCGCCAACGAGTTCGACCCCGGCGTCGGGTTCGCGAGCGGCTTCACCTTCGGCTACGCGGCCGGCGGGCCCCGCTTCGAGGTGGAGTACGTCAAC
>CAZMWA010000292.1:0-5659 GCA_964569405.1 uncultured Vicinamibacteraceae bacterium
CTCGACCGCGCCGGTCTTGCCCGGGATGCCGGTCACCACGCGGTACTCCTCGCCGGGCCGCAGCCGCGGGTTGATCCAGGAGACGTGCGCCGGGTCGGGCGTCATCACGGCGTCGACCAGCAGCCGCTCGTACGGATGGTCGAGGTCCCAGTGGTCGTTGAGGTGCTGGTAGAACCACTCGATCTCGCCGGTGTCGGCGTTCAGGGCGAGCGTGGAGTTGTGGTAGAGGTGCGTGTTCTCGACGCCGCCGATCATGAACTTCGGCGCGGGCGAGGTGACCGACGTGCCGATGTAGACGAGGTTCAGCGCCGGGTCGTAGCTCGGGACCATCCACGCGCCGACGTGCCGGCGCTCCTCGAACGGCACGCCGCCCCAGGTCTCGTCGCCGAACTCGCCGGGGGCCGGGATGAGGCGGCGGCGCCACAGCTCCGCGCCGGTCGCGGCGTCGTGCGCGACGACGACGCAGGCGTTGGGGCCGCCCCGGGGCGAGCAGCTCCGCCCGGAGATCACCTTGCCGTCGGCGACGATCGGACCGGAGGTCTGGTTGGCCGGGTTGACGGTGTAGTCGAGCACCATCGTCTCCCACGCCACCTCGCCGGTGCGTGCGTCGATGGCGATCACCCAGTCGTCCGACGTGCTGTCGAAGAGGTAGTTGCCGTGGATGGCGATGTTGCGGTTGGTGTCGATGATGCTGCCGATCATGTACTCGGCGAGGTCGTCGGGGCGCTCGCGGCGGTGTTGCCAGAGGAGGTCGCCGCTCACGGCGTCAATCGCCTGGATGAGGTCGCGCGGGTTCGGCATGTAGAGGACGCCGTCATAGACGAGCGGCGTGCCCTGCTGCAGGCCGGGGCCGAGCGGACGCGTCCAGACCAGCCGCAGGCCGGCCACGTTGCCGCGGTCGATCTGATCGAGCGGGCTGAAGCCCCAACTGTCCAGGGTGCGGCGCCACATCAGCCAGTCGTCGGGATCGGGGTCCTGGAGCATGGCGTCGGTGACCGGGACGAACTCGCGGTCGCCCGGCTGCGCCTGCAGCGGTACGACGAGGAAAGTGGCCGCCGCGGCGACGGCAAGCAGGAACGACGCCAGCGTCGAGACAGGGTGCGGGAGTTGCATGGGGGGAGCTTAGCCAATTTACGGGTCGGTGACGAGATCGACACATGCCTGCCGTATCGTCGATGCCGGACGCCGAACATGACCGTGCTAAGCTCAGGCACACGAGATTGGCCATGAACAGAGCACTCTGGGTCGGTCAGATTCTCCTGGCTCTCGCGTTCCTCGGCGCCGGCGGCCCGAAGCTCCTGACGCCGGCGGCCGACCTGGCCGTTCAGTTCGAGGGGTTCCCGGCGGGTTTCGGGAGGCTCGTCGGCACGCTGGAGGTGGCCGGGGCCGTCGGCGTCGTCGCCCCGGCCGCCACCGGCATCCTGCCCGCGCTGACGCCAGCCGCCGCGGGCGGGCTCGCCGCCATCATGGTCGGGGCCGCCTGCACCCATCTCTTGCGGGCGGAGTACGTGCAGATGCTCCCGGCCCTGCTGCTGCTCGCGCTGGCCCTGTTCGTGGCGTACGGCCGCGTGCGGCTGCACGCTGTCGCCCCGTCGTCCCGCTGAGTCGTCGCGCTATTCTCCAACTCGCAGGTCGCCGCTTCGGCGATCCCTCATAACGCAGGTCGCGCGGCCCGGCACGTCGGGCACGATGTGGGCCTATAGTATGGCCATGAAGATCGCCAACGTCGCCGAGTTCAGGAACCACCTCAGCGAGTACCTGGCGGCGGTGGCAAGCGGCGAGCAGGTGGAGGTGCGCAAGCGGAACGTGCCGCTGGCCCGCGTCGTACCGGTTCGGCAGCCGGGCCGTAATCGAACGGTGCTCGGTTGCGGCAGGGGCAGCGTCGTCGTCAAGACGGATCTGACCGCGCCGAGTCTGTCGACCAGCCCATGAGCTCGACCGGACCGCCGTCCCCGTCGGACGGCCGACTCGTCGCCTGGGCGCGCCGGACGGCCGGGGCCGCGTGGTTCCGGCACGGCGTCACCGCAGCCATCGCCGTCAACGCCGTCGTCATCGGCCTCGACACGTCGGTGACGCTGGCCGCGCGCTTCGGCGGCGCCTTCGCGCTGGCGAGTCAGACCTTCCTCGCCATCTTCGTGGTCGAGGCCCTGATCAAGATGACGGCCGTGTGGCCCCGGCTGCGGGACTACTTCGGGGACGGCTGGAACCTGTTCGACTTCACGGTCATCGCCGTCAGCCTGCTGCCGAGCACGGGCGAGCTGGCGACCCTCGCCCGGCTCGCGCGCCTGTTCCGGGTGCTGAGGCTGGTATCGGCCCTGCCGGAGCTGCGGCTGATCGTCGCCACGCTGATCCGCTCGGTGCCGGGGATGTTCAACGTGCTGGCGCTGATGTCGATTGTCTTCTACGTCTACGGGGTGGCCGGCTACCACCTGTTCCGCGACATCGATCCCACCCACTGGCGCACACTCGGCATCTCGCTGCTCTCGCTGTTCCGCATCGTCACCCTGGAGGACTGGACCGACATCATGTACACCGCGCTCGACCACTACTGGTGGGCGTGGGCCTACTTCGTGAGCTTCGTGGTGGTGGGGACGTTCGTGGTCATCAACCTGTTCATCGCGGTGGTGATCAACAGCCTGGACGAGGCGAAGCAGGACCGGTTGCAGGAGCTCGCCGCGCCGCCGACCCGTGCGGAGCTGCTGGCGGAGCTGTCCAGGACGCGGGAGGCCCTGGCGCGGCTGCAGGCGCGGCTCGAAGGCGGGCGCGGTTGAAGCCGCGCCCGCCTTCGAGCAGTCTTGTCAGTCGTTGGTGGTCATGTCCGTCGGCCAGCCCTCGTCGATGGGCTTGGACGGATCGGCGGTGATCTTCAGGTCGGCGCACTGATGATAGGAGTAGCCGCCGTGCCGGTTGTACACGTGATCGGCCATGAACTGGATGACCTGCAGCGTGCACTTCTCGCAGTTGATGTTCGGGATGGAGATGTCGGCCTCCCACGGATCCATCGGGGTCTCGGGCCGGAACGAGGCGCGCTGGTCGCCTTCCGGGTAGTGCCGGAACAGGCCGTCGGCCAGGACCGGGATCTGCGGCGGGCTCTGAATCACGCCCCAGACCGAGTAGAGGCCCCGCTCGGTGTACTTCTCGACGGCGGTCGGATCCGCCGGCAGCTCGCGGCGCGAGTTCACCGCGAGCGCGACGCGGTAGTGGCCGGAGTGGAAGATCGTCTCCTGGACCTTCAGGTGCAGCTTGGAGCCGCCGGTGACCTCGGTGACGACGCCGGTCAGAATGTCGTCGTTGTTGCCGTCGGGGTTGCCGCCGCACGGCCCGATCTTCTGCGGGTCGCCGAGGTCGTTCATCTCGATCCAGGATGTCGGTTCCAGCAGCTTGAAGTGCGCGTCCGTACCGACCGGCAGCATCACGAGTGCGACGGCCAGGGCGAACAGGACGGGTAGATGACGCTTCATGTTGTCGTTCCTCCTCGATGAATCCGGCGAGCCGGATGGCGGCCTCCGCAGGGGCGCCGCGATCTGGACCGCACACCGCTGTGCCCCGTATTGTAGCGCCAGTCGGTACGACGGGGGAGACGCGAACATGGCACTCATGAAGACGGCGCGCGCCTGCCTCACGCTCGTCGCGGCCGGCGCGGCGGGCGCGTGCGCCGGCGCGCCGCCGGGCGCAGGCGGGGCGCAACCGGAGCCGGCATTGGCCGCGGAGGCGGGCGCCACGCGGTTGTACGTGTTCGATTGCGGCTACATCTTCCTCGACGACGAGACCCTGGCGATTCTGTCGCTCGCGCCGGAGGAGGTGGCAACCCGCGACATGGCCGTGCCGTGCTACCTCGTCGAGCATCCGCGGGGGACGCTGGTGTGGGACACCGGCCTGCCGTTCGGCCCCGATGCGGAGACGACGCTGGAGAGCCAACTGGCCGAGCTGGGGTACTCGTTCGGCGACATCACCTACGTCGCCATGTCGCACATGCACGGCGATCACGCGGGGAACGCGAACGCTTTCCGCGACTCGATCTGGCTGGCGCGCGAAGCCGAGCGGGATTACGCGTTCTCGGGCGCAACCGAGGGCGTCGGCTGGGGGACGCCGGAGATCTACAGCGCGCTCGAGGACAGCGAGACGATCGTGATCGAGGGCGATGACGACCACGACGTCTTCGGCGACGGGCGGGTCGTCATCGTGTCGACGCCCGGGCACACGCCGGGGCACCAGGTGCTGCTGGTCGATCTGGCCGAGACCGGCCCGATCGTGCTGAGCGGCGACCTCTATCACACGGCGCCGAGCTACGAGCTGAGGCGGGTGCCGACGTTCAACGTCGACGCGGCGCAGACGCGCGCCTCGTTCGAGAAGCTGGACGCGCTGCTCGAGCGGACGGGCGCGGAGCTGTGGATCGAGCACGACCACGCCCACCACGAGTCGCTGCGGAAGTCTCCCGCCTACTACCAGTAGTCGGCGGCGGCGGCGGGGCGTACCCGGCCGCCCGGGCAGGGCGCGGGCGACCGAGGCACGCAGCGGCTGAATTCAGGTGCCTACTTGTCCGACCCGGCCGCCTTCCGGTCGGCCGCGCGGGCCCCTGCCAGGATGTTTTCCAGCCCGTAGTTGCCCTCGTGGCACGCGTACTCGAACAGCTCGCCCCCGAGCGGCACCATCGGGATCTCGGCGGTCCACGGGGTCGCGTACGTCGCGGGGTCGGTGACCGTGAAGCTGTAGTCGATGCGGTCGGCGGCGACGCGCGTGAACCGCTCGACCACGCTCGCCTGCTCGCTGCCCGCATGCACCAGGTAGCGCACCCGCTGATCGCCGCGCGGGCTCATGTTGGTCGTCTCGACCACCAGCGTGTCGCCCTCCCAGCGGGCCCGCGAATCGCCCATCCACTGCCCGATCCGCGGCGACAGGTGCGCGCGTCCGTCCAGCGGGATGATGCGCGCGTCGTGAATCATCTCCACCAGGATGACGACGTAGTCGGGCGTCTGCAGGATCTGGTAGTTGTGGTTGTAGAAGCCAGGGATCATGGACCCGGGCATCCCGCGCGTGATGCAGCGGTCGTAGAGGTTCAGGTCCTCCCAGGTGTCGAACTCCGTGCCGTCGCGCATGGCCGCGAACGCGGCGTCGCTCTCCCGCACGCGATCCGTCTTCGCCGGGTACCTCCCGTCGGGCGGGTCGACGATGAGCGACGTCTGGCTGTTCCGCACGCCGCGGTCGAGCCAGAAGCTGTTGTAGCCGCCGGTCTGGCCAGGGGGCGGCGGCCGGTCGCGGTTCGCCTCGGCCTGCGCGTCGATCGCCGCGCGCTCCTCGTCGGTGAGCACCGCCCGCGCCTCGAACTCGCTCGGCCGCTCGAGCGGCGTCGTGGTCCGGTTCGTCCAGACCCCCTGCAGGTCCGGGTCGCCCCACGCGGTGCGCTCGGACATCTGGGCGCCCGCCAGCGCCGGAAGCAGGACGACGACCGCCAGAATCGCGATGACGTACCTCATGCTGCACCTCCTCATGTCACGAATGCCGGCTGAGGAATGGTACCCCTAGAGAGAAACTCAGGGCCACGGCACCCGGTTCAGGCGGCCTTCACTTCGACTTCCACGCCGAGGTCGTGCAGCCGCCGAAGGAGGCGCTGTGTGATGTGGCGCTTGTCGCGATCCGCCAGGTATCGGCCGCCGAGGTC
>CAZMWA010000293.1:0-13382 GCA_964569405.1 uncultured Vicinamibacteraceae bacterium
GTACGGCAACGCCCGGAAGTGCGCCTTGACGGCCGGCAGCGACGGCAGCGCGCCGTCGATGGCGTCGCCTGCGAGGTTGTGCTCGGCATGACCGTGCGCCTGCGCCCAGGCCAGCGTCGCGCGGATGCGACGCTCCAAGCGCGCCCCAGTCGCTCGTCGCGGTCGCCTTAACGATGCAGCTTGACCACCTTCGCACAGCCGCCGGTCACGAACGCCCCCCACTGGTCCATCAGCCGGCGCCGCTTCGCGAACAGGTCCGAACGCGCATACGCCCGCTCGACGGCGGTCCCGACCTGGTGAGCGAGGCACATCTCCATGACGGCGTGATCGGCATTCGTCCGCTCGCTCGCCCAGGTCCGGAACGCCGTGCGGAACCCGTGAACCGTCGCCCGGTCCGCGAGCCCGGTATCCCGCAGCACCTTCGTCAGCGTCATGTCTGAGAGCGTCCGGCCGCGCCTCGACGGGCTCGGGAACACCAAACCGGCGTCGTCACGCAGCGGCCGGACTGCCTCGAGCGCGGCCGCCGCTGGCTCGGAGAGCGGCACGCGATGCTCGGCGCCGCCCTTCATTCTTGATGCGGGGATGCGCCACTCCCGGGCCTCGGTGTCGATCTCGTCCCAGGTCGCGCCCCGCGCCTCGCCGGACCGGCAAGCGGTCAGCACCAGGAACCGAAGGCACGCCTTCGCCGCGATCGACGCGCGCGAGCCGGCGATGGTGTCGAGCGCAGCGCGGACGTCGGGGTAGGGCAGCGCCCGGAAGTGCGCCTTGACGGCCGGCATCGCCGGCAGCGCGCCGTCGATGGCCTCGCCGGCGACGTTGTGCTCGACGTGCCCGTGCGCCTGCGCCCAGGACAGGACGGCCCGGATGCGCTGCCGGAGCTTCCGCGAGACGGCGGGCTTAGATGTCCAGATCGGGGACAGGACGCGGAGTACATCCTCCCGGCCGATCTGGTCAACGGGCCGGCCGCCGAAGACGGGGTATGCGTACTTCGCCATCGAGCCGGCCCAGTTGGTCGCGGTCTTCGCGTGGCGCCAACGGGCTCGGTTCGCCTCGAAGGTCCGCACCGCGGCCTGCTCGAAGGTCGGCAGGCTCGGGCGGTGCCTGTCGGCCAGCGGGTCGCCGCCGCGGCGCGCGAGCCGACGGTTCTCGAAGGCGAACTCCCGGGCCTCTGCGAGGGTCACCAGCGGCCAGCCGCCCAGACCGACGTCCCGGCGCCGCCCGTTGATGGTGAGCCGCTGGATCCAGCTCTTCGATCCGCCGGGCGCCACCCGCAGATACAGGGTGCCACCGTCGCCGTGCAAGCCGGGTGCCTTGATCGCCTTCACCCGCGCCATCGTGAGGTTCCCCATGTCGCCCCTTCTGTCCCAACGAATTGACCAACGGCCTATCCGGGAACATACGGGATTGAAACGGAACCGTCAAGCCCGTAAGTGCCTATAATTCCGATGGGTTAGTGGCGTTTGCGGGACTGCAAGGGAACGGTCGAAACTGGTAGGTGGCGTCCCCAACGGGATTCGAACCCGTGTCTTAGCCTTGAAAGGGCTAGATCCTAGGCCTCTGGACGATGGGGACGACAGCCTCCCAGTATAGCGCAGCGGTGGCGGCGGCCGGTCAACGCAGCCGGCGCTCGACCTCGGGCGCGTGGGCCGCGGCGTCGTCGATGCAGCGCAGGGCCTCGTCGAGCGCGCCGTCCGCGGCCGCGGACCAGGCCCGGTTGAGGGCGCGCTCGAGGCGGCTGAACGCGTCCATCAGCTCGGCGAAGCGGGCCAGCCCCAGGGCGGCGACGAGCACGTTGCGGCCTTCGACGACCTGGAGCGACAACTCCGTCTGGACATGGCCGACGCGCTCGAGGATGGCCTGGGTCCTGGCGGCATCGTCGGGCATGCGGGGCAGCTCACTCCGCAGATCACGGGCGGTGGCGACGATGCGGGTCACGACGGCCTGCGGGGTCTCTTCTGCGACGGGACCGCGATCGGCCGGTCGGCGGGGGAGCGGCCGCGCGGTGTCCCGCTTCACGAGGGCGCTGCCGGCGATCAGGCCGATCACGGCCAGTCCGAACAGCCAGGCGTGCTGCCAGCGGCGGATGCTGAACTCCCTGACCCGCACGCGCTGGACGCCCGCGGCCCGCAGCCGCGCCTGCAACTGCGGGGTCAACTCGGCGCCGGTGGCTGCCAGAGGAATGCGTTCGCCATCCGCGTCGAGCACGAAGCCTCCCGCGGCGTCCCTCCGCGCGCCGGCCGGCGCGTTGAGGTGGGCGTAGCCGGCGCTGGCGGCCAGCGCGGAATCGTCGGCCGTGAGCCGCGGGACGTAGGCCGTGGTCGACGCGAGCGCGCCGGCGACGAGGCTCACCGCGATGAGCAGATTGCCGAGCGGACGCAGCGGTCGTTCCATCAGCCGGTTGCCAGGACGATCATGTTGACGGTCATGGCGAGCAGCGACTCGCCGACGACCAGGCCCGCCGCGAAGGGGACGCCCCAGTCCTCCGCCCAGACGCGGCCCTTCCAGCGCGCCACCAGCACGTTGACGACGCAGCCCACGCCGTACGTGGCGATGGCCGCGAACGGCAGATACATGCTCAGCCCCACCAGCACGCCGAGGCCGCTGAAGGTGCCCAGGCCGAGGAGCGCGCCCAGCAGGGCGCCGAAGCCGTACAGCGCGTACGGCATCTCACCGCCCTGGACGCCGGTGATGACCGCCTGCAGGGCCTGCGCCTGGGGCGCCGAAGTCGGGGTCTCCGGCCCGAACGGCACGCCGAAGCTCTGGCGGTTCGCCTCGGCGATGAGCAGCACGACCAGCATGGACACAATGGGGCCGATGCCCACGACGAGCAGCTCGAGCACCTGCTGGCGCCGCGGTTGCGCCCCCACCAGATGCCCGGTGCGCAGGTCGGACATCATGTCGGCCGCCAGCGTCATCGCGACGCACAACGCCGCGCCGATCAGCACGGCGCCAACTACCGCGCCGGTGCCGCCGAGCAGCATCACGAGCACCACCGTCAGGAGCGCCATGCCGGAGATGGGCGACCAGTCGGTCATGCCGGTGCACTGGGCGATGATGATGCCGGCCAGCCACATCCAGGCGATGCCGACGAGCGCGATCGTCGCCGCCCGCAGCAGCGGCGGGAACGCGGCCAGCCAGCCCGGCCGCGCGTTGCTGTCCGCGAGGTAGTCGTCCCTGCGCCCGGCATCGTAGGCGTCCCACGTGCGGGCGGCGTCCTCGCCGGCGAAGCGGATGACGTAGCCGCCATGCGTGCGCGTGGCCGTCTCCAGCGCGTCGACCTCCGCGTTGAGCGCCTGCACGGCCGCGCGCCGATCGCTCTCCGGCACGCCCGCGGGCAGGTCCGCGACGGAGACGCGGTCCACCCATTGGCCGGTCACCGGGCAGGTACGGTTGAAGGGCCGTTCGCCCACGAAGTAGGCCGCCGCGAACAGGAGCACGCCGGCCAGGACTGCCGCCGTCCCCAGCACCCTGAGACCGAGCTCGTCGCCGCCGCCCCGCGCCCTGCCCGCCGCCGCGACGCTCCTGAGCGCCTCGCGGATGGCCGGCAGCGAGGCGACGATGCCCATTAGCGCGCCGCCGAGCAGCAGCCCGATGCCGAGCGGCCGGTTGAAGGCGGCGAAGGCGTAGCCGGGGGCCTCGTGGGCGGCCACGGTCTGCGGCATCCACCCCACGGAGTACGCGAAGGGCGTCAGCACGTGGTACGCCAGAATGCCGCCAGCCAGCACGAACAGCCCCGGCCGGCCGGTGATGTAGCCGGCCCCGAGGGCGAACGGGGCGATGCCGAAGATGAGCTCGAGCTGGGGCGGGAAGCCGAGCAGGCGGCCGGCGTCGAGCGCGTCGGCCGTCAGCACGCCGATGCCCAGCGAGCCGTAGCTGGGGAGGCCGAGCTGGTCGGCGGCGACGAACCAGTACACGGCCGCGCCGGCGACGACGCCGCCCAGCAGCACGAGCGCCTTCCGCGGCCCGGCGCCGGGCGACTTGAGGATGGCCGCCACGCCCATGCCGGTCGGGAAGCGCAGCCGGTCGATCTCGATCATCTGCTTGCGCAGCGGAATGATGAACGCCGTGCCGAGGACGGCGCCGCCGACGGCGGCCAGCGTGATCAGCCAGAAGTCGGCGCTGTCGGTCGCCAGCGGCAGCCCGAGCAGGAACAGGACGGGGACGGTGAAGATGATGCCGGCGTTGGAGGTGTTGACCGCCGACGCGCACGTCTGCGCCATGTTGGTCTCGAGGATCGACCCGCGGCGCAAAACGCCGCGCAGGACGCCGAACCCGAGCACCGCCGCGATGGCGCTGCCGCCCATCGTGAAGCCGATCTTGAGCCCGGCGTACGTGATGGCCGCGTTCATGACGAGCCCGATGACGATGGCGAAGAGAATCGCGCTGGCCGTCGCCTCCCGGTAGCGCGTCTGGAAGATGTCCCGGAAGAAGGCGCGCATGACAGTGCCATTGTCGCCGAATCTGCTGCAGCAAAGCGACCTCATTGACACCGGACTGGCGAGTGGCTAGCGTGAGGCGCGTGCCGAAACAGGACCTGACAGCCCGTGGCGGGAGTCCCCACTGCATTCGAGCGGCCATGCATCCCGGGAAGGGCTGCGCTGGACCATTGCTAGCCCTTCTGGTTGGTGCGCTTGCGGCCGGTGCCGTCGCTTGCCGCGGCGCGGCGGCCCAGCCGGCGCCGGATGCCGGCGCGCCGGCGGACGTCATCTTCGTCGGCGGCGCCATCGTCACCATGGACCCGGCGCGGCCGCAGGTCGAGGCCGTGGCCGTGCGGGGCGAGACGATAGTCGCCGCCGGCACGCGGGCCGAGGCGACGGCGCTGCACGGCGAGGCGACGCGCGTGGTCGATCTCGGCGACCGCGCGCTGCTCCCCGGCTTCATCGACGCCCACGGCCACTTCCTGGCCGTGGGGCGGGGGCTGGACGCCCTGTCGCTGCACCCGCCGCCGGTCGGCGACGTCGACGACATCGACGACGTCGTCGACCGGATCCGGACGTGGATCGCCGAGCGGAACATCGAGCCGGGCGGGCTCGTGCTGGGCCGCGGCTACGACGACTCGCTGCTTGCGGAGCGGCGCCATCCGACGCGCGACGATCTGGATCGGGCCTCGACCGAGCACCGCATCGTGCTGACGCACGTTTCGGGTCACCTCCGCGCCGCCAACTCGGCGGCTCTGGCGGCCGGCGGCGTCACGGCCGAGACGCCCGATCCGCCCGGCGGGCACATTCGACGCCGGGCCGGATCGCGGGAGCCCGACGGCGTCCTCGAGGAGCGCGCCGGCGGACTCGTCGGCGGCGGACTGCTGGCGTCCGCGCCCGGCGACACGGACGCGACCGCCCGCCGGGCCATCGAGGTCTACCTGAGCTACGGCACGACCACGATCCAGGACGGGGCGACCGGACCCGAGACGGTGGCAGCGCTGCGCGCCGCCGCTCGCCGCCGGCCGTTCGACGCCGACGTCGCCGCATTTCCCTGGTTCCGAACGCTCGAGGACGCCGAGCGAGTGGAGCACGAGGCGCGCTACGGCGGCGGATTCCGCGTGGCCGGGGTGAAGCTCTCGCTCGACGGGTCGCCGCAGGGACGGACGGCCTGGGTCACCGAGCCGTATGACGAGGGACCGCCCGGTGCACCATCCGACTACCGCGCCTACGGCACGCTGGCGCCGGATCTCTACAAGGCGGGGGCGGCGCGACTCATCCGGCGCGGCGTGCCCATCATCGTGCACGCCAACGGCGACGCGGCCATCGACCTGATGCTGGACGGCGTCGCCGAGGCGGTGGCGGGCGCGGACCCCGTGCCGGACCACCGCGCGGTGATCATCCACGCCCAGCTCATGCGCGCCGATCAGCTCGACCGCGCGGCCGCGCTGCGCGTCGTGCCGTCGTTCTTCTCGGCGCACGCCTTCTTCTGGGGCGACTGGCACGTGCGCAGCTTCGGCGCGGCGCGCGGCAGCAACGTCAGCCCGGCCCGCTGGGCAATCGAGCGCGGCGTGCGCTTCACGATGCACAACGACGCGCCGATCGTGCCGCCCGACATCATGCGGCTGGTCTCCATCGCGGTGAACCGGACGACGCGCAGCAACCGCGTGCTGGGACCGGAGCAGCGGCTGACGGTTCGCGAGGCGCTTCACGCGGTGACGCTCGGCGCGGCGTACCAGTACTTCGAGGAGGACGCGAAGGGGTCGATCACCGCCGGCAAGCGGGCCGATCTCGTGGTCCTGGAGCGGAACCCCCTGACGGCGAATCCGCGCGAGCTCGAGCACATCCGCGTCCTGGAGACCTTCTCGAGAGGCCGCTCGGTCTTCAGGCTGCCCGGTGATTGAAGGCGCGCGGGCCCGGTCCGGGCGCTGCCCCGGCACGCGTGCGCCGGGGACTCAGGTTTCCGGCGCGGCGGTGTCGCGCAGGAACGTGCGCCAGGCGTCGGTGTAGGGCGCACCCCCGACGAGGTACGTGTCGTTGTGGCCGGCGCCCTCGATGACGTGGAGTCGCGCCGGGCGGCCGGCCAGCTCCCGCAGGCGGCGGCTGTGGGCCAGCGGCACGATGCGGTCGCGGTCCCCGTGGAGGAAGAGAAGCGGCGCGGCCACGCGACCGATCTTCGACTCGTTGTCCATCCGCGTCCGGATGGCCCTGCCCGGCACGAACCAGTAGTGCACCCGCGCCATGGCCGGCACCGAGCGGAAGGCCGACTCGAGCACGAGGGCGCCGGCCGAGCGCCGGAGCGCGACCTCGATGGCCACCGCGCCGCCCAGTGAGCGGCCGAAGAGGATGACGTCGCTCGCCGCCACGCCGCGGGCGGCGACGGCGTCGTAGATGGCCAGGCCGTCGCGGTAGAGTCCGGCCTCGTCGGGCGTTCCCTCGCTGCGGCCGTAGCCGCGGTAGTCGACCAGCACCACGTCGACGCCGAGCTGCTCGACGAACCAGCGCGCGTTGTGCAGCCGGTCGGCGATGTTCCCCGCGTTGCCGTGGTACCAGATCAGCACCCGGCGGCCCGGACCCGCGATCCACCAGCCGTGGAGCGTCAGCCCGTCGTCGGTGCGGATGGACAGCTCGTCGGCGCGGAGGCCGAAGTCGGCCGGACCGGCCACGAGGACGCGCGTCGGAAAGAAGACGAGGCGGCGCTCCTGCAGCACGAGCCACCCGACCAGCAGCAGCCAGCCCGCCGCGGCGAGCGCCGCGAACCACAGCGCCGTCCCGACCATCTTCATCAGACGGGGCTGCGCCCCGAGCCCCCGGCGTTCGCTTGCGGGGACCCCTTCGCCCCGCGCCGCTCCCGCCGAGGCGCGCTGTGCGCGCCTTGCGGAGTCTGCCCCGTCATGCGGCGCAGACTCCGCGGTCGCCATTCCATGTCGCGTTCAGTCGCGGGACGGCGGGTCGGCGGGCGTGGTCGCGACGATCACCGCCGGCACGACGAGCATGTTCAGGGCGGTCGACGAGAGCAGCCCGCAGACGATGACGAGCGCGAGCGGCGCCTGAATCTCGCTGCCGGGCGCGCCGAATCCGGCGGCCACGGGCAGCAGCGCCAGGCCGGTCGACAGCGCCGTCATCACGATGGGCGCAAGCCGGTCGAGCGATCCCTGCACGACCGCCGCGCGGAGGTCGGCGCCGGCCACCGCCTGCAGGCGCCGGATGTGCGAGACGAGCATGATGCCGTTGCGGGTGGCGATGCCGAACAGCGCGATGAACCCGATGAGCGTCGCGATCGACAGGATGCCGTCGCCCAGGAACACCCCGGCCACGCCGCCGATCAGCGCCAGCGGCAGGTTGAGCATGATGATGGCGGCGTCGCGGGCCGACGCGAACGCGCTGACCAGAATCAGGAAGATGCCGCCGATGGCGACCAGCCCGAGCAGCAGCAGCCGGCGCTCGGCGCTGGCCTCGGCCTCGAACTGCCCGCCGTACTCCACCCGATAGCCGGGGGGCAGCGCCACGTCGCCGGCGACGCGGTCCTGGACGTCGCCGACCACGCTGCCGAGATCGCGCCCGGCCACGTTCGCGGTGACGACGATCCGCCGCTCGGCGTTCTCGCGCCGGATGAAGTTGGGGCCGCGGTCCTCCGCGATGTCGGCCAGGCTGCCGAGCGGCACGCGCGGACCCGCGGGCATGTCGAGGCGCGTCTGCCACATGTCGTCCAGGTTGGCCATGTCGTCGGGCCGGTAGCGCAGCACCAGCGGCACCATCATCTGGCCGTCGATGATCTCGCCCACCCGGCGGCCGCGCAGCACGGTCTCCAGCGTGGCGGCGGCCTGGCCCGCGGGCAGTCCGTGCCGCGCCAGCGCGGCCGGATCGAAGCCGACCTCCACGGTCGGGATGTCCGCCTGGTGCTCGAGCGCCAGGTCGACGAGCCCGGGGACGCCCTCGAGCGCTGCGACGATGCGGCTGCCCAGGGTCCGGAGCGCGCCGAGGTCGTCACCGAAGACCTTGACCGCGATGCTGGCCCGCTGCCCCGACAGCATGTGGTCGATGCGGTGCGAGATGGGCTGGCCGATGGTGATGTTGGTGCCGGGCACGAGCGACAGCCGCTCGCGGATCTCCCGCAGCACCGCGTCGCGCGGCCGGCCGCCGGGCGCGAGCCGGACGTCGATCTCCGCCGACTCGACGCCCTGCACGTGCTCGTCGAGCGCGGCCCGTCCCGTCCGGCGGGCCGTCGCCGCCACCTCCGGCACGTCGAGCAGCAGCCGCTCTATCGCGCCGCCGAGGGCGTTCGACTCGGCCAGGCTGGTGCCCGGCAGCGTCACGGCGCTGATGACGAGCGCGCCTTCGTTGAAGGTCGGCAGGAAGGCGCGGCCCATCCACGGCACGGTGGCGAGCGTGGCGGCCAGCAGGAGCGCCGCCGCCCCGATCGCCAGCCGCGGCCGCCGCAGCACCGCCGGCAGCACGCGCCCGTAGCCCCGCTTCAGCGCCGCCGCCAGCCAGGCCTCGCGTCCCGCGCGGATGGTCGCCGCGCCCGGCAGCAGGTACAGGCAGAGCGCCGGCGTGACCGTCAGCGCCACGATCAGCGAGGCGGCCAGCGCGATCAGATAGGCGAAGCCAAGCGGCCGCAGCAGCTGTCCCTCGACGCCCGGCAGGAAGAAGAGCGGCAGGAAGACCAGCATGACGACGAGCGTCGCGAAAGCAATGGATGCGCGAATCTCGCGGCTGCCGCGATAGACCACCTCCAGCACGGGCCGCCGGGCGTCGGCCGGCCGCAACGCGTTCTCCCGCAGCCGCCGCGCCACGTTCTCGACGTCGACGATCGCGTCGTCGACCAGCGCCCCCACGGCGATGGCCATGCCGCCGAGGGTCATGCTGTTGATCGACAGGCCCGCGAGCCGCAGCCCGACGACGGCGGCCAGCAGCGAGAGCGGGATGGCCAGCAGCGTGATGGCGCCGGCGCGCAGGTTGGCGAGGAACAGCAGGGTGACCAGGATGACGAGCAGCGTGCCGTCGCGCAGGGCGGCCGTCAGGTTGCCGAGCGCCAGCTCGATGAAGTCCGCCTGCCGGAACACGCGGGTGTCGAGACGCATGCCGGCCGGCAGCTCGGCCTGAATCCGGTCGAGGACGCCCTCCAGCTCGCGCGTCAGGGCCAGCGTGTTGACGTCGGGCTGCCGGTGGATGCCGAGAATGACCGCCGGCCGGCCGTTGAACGAGCCGTCGCCGCGCTTGATCGACTCGCCCACGCGCAGGTCGGCGACGTCGCTCACGCGGATGGGCAGCGTCTCCCGCGTGGCGATGACGGTGGCGCCGAGCCCCTCGACGTCGCGCACGCGCCCGCCGCCCCGAATCAGGTACTCCTGGCCGCCGGCCTCGCGGAACCCGGCCGACGTGCTCCGGCTGGCGCGCCGCAACGCGCTCTCGACGGCGCTCAGCGGCAGGCGGTAGCTGGCGAGACGGGCCGGATCGACCAGCACCTCGAACTGCCGGCGCTCGCCGCCGATGACCGTCACGTGCGAGACCCCGGGGGTCACGAGCAGCCGCCGCCGCACGGTCAGCTCGGCCGTCATCCGCAGCTCCAGGGGCGTCCAGCGAGGCAGCTCGGCCGCCGCTCCCGCCGCCGGCGCCGACTCGAGCGCGACGAACATGATCTCGCCCATGATCGACGAGAGCGGCGCCAGCACCGGCGCCCCGACCTCGGCGGGCAGCGTCGCCGCCACCGTGGCGAGCTTCTCGGAGACGGTCTGCCGGGCGCGGTAGACGTCGGTGCCCCAGTCGAAGTCCAGCCAGATGACCGCGATGCCGACGGCCGTCTCCGAGCGCACCCGGCGCACGCCCGCCGCGCCGCCGAGGACCGTCTCGATGGGGAACGTGACGAGCGCCTCCATGTCCGCCGGCGCCATGCCCCGGCCCTCGACCAGCACCGTCACGGTCGGCGCCGTCAGATCCGGGAGCACGTCGACGGGCATGCGCGCCGTGATGAACCCGCCCCAGACGAGGAAGGCGCCCGCGAGCCCGAGCACCAGCGGGCGGTTGCGCAGCGACGACCGGATGAGCATGTCGAACAGCATGGTCTTCCGTCCGGAAGCGTGTTCAGTGCGTGTGTCCGTGCGCCGGAACCTGCGGCGAGAGCGCGGCCAGCCGGATGAGCGGCGCACCGCGGACCACCACGCGCTCGCCCGGCGCGACGTCGCCGCTGATCTGCACCTGGCCCGACTCGCGGTTGCCGAGCCGGACCGGCCGGCGCTCGAAGCTCTCGCCGGCGGTCTGCACGAAGACGACCGGCTGGCCGGCGTCGTCGACGATGGCGCTCTCGGGCACGGTCACCGCGTCGGTCGCCGCCGCGGCGAAGATGCGCAGCGAGACGGCCTGGCCGATCGCCAGCCGCCGGTCCGGATTGCTCAGCTCGTAGATGATGGGCACCGTGCGCGCCTGGGGCTCGAGCACGCGTCCGACGGCGACGAGCCGGTCGAGCGCGATCGGAACCTCGAAGCCGGGCACGTCGAGCTCGGCGCCGGTCAGCTCGGCGACCCGCGCCAGGGCCGCCTCCGGCAGCGACCCCACGACGTGCACCCGATCGACGGCGACGAGCCGGAACAGGTGCGTTCCCTCGTCGACGCTGGCGCCGGGCGTCGCATCGGATTCGGCCACGACGCCGCTGATGGGCGCGCGAACGACGAAGCGGGTGTCGCGTCCGACCTCGCCTTCACCCGTTCGGGTGGTGTCGAGCTGCGCCAGATGGGCCTCGGCGGCCGCCACCCGCGCCTCGGCCGTCCGCTCTGCTACCTGCGTCTCGTGCGCGCGGCGGCGGGGCAGGGCGCCCGCGGCCACCAGCCGTTCGGCCCGGGCCCGGTCGGCCCGGATCAGCTCCAGCACGTTGCGGGCCTCGGCCACGGCGAGCTGGAGCTCCGGCCGGTCTTCCCCGTGCCCGCTGTGCGGGATGATCTCGGCGAGCGCGTCGCCGCGCGCCACCTGCGACCCGATTGGCCGGGGCGCGAGGTCGTCGGCCAGCCGCCCGACCACGGGCGCGGTCACGTCGGCCCAGCCGCCGGTCCGCGGCTCGATCTCGGCAGCGATGAGGAGGCTGTCCGCGATCCGCCGCCGGCTGGCGGCCGCCGTCGCGAAGTCCAGCGTCCACTGCTGTTCCTTGAGGAACGGGATCGAGCCGTCTTCGCCGGCGTCGTCGCCCGCGTCGGGCGCCGCCCCGGCCGGCAGCACCGTCACCTCGCCGAGCTCGTGGCGATCGGTCAGGCCCGGAGCCTCCAGCATCACCTCCAGCCGGTAGCTGCCGGCCCGCGTCGGCTCGACGTCGATGCCGAAGATGCCCGGGGCCCCCGGCGAGTCCACGGTGAATTCCTCGTCCCGTGCGCCCGTCAGACGGACCGCGGCCCGGCCGGCGCGCACCGGCTCGAACGTCGCCAGGTCCGTGAAGTGGATGGCGAAGCGGCTGCTGCCGCCCTCGACGAGCGGAGGGTACTCCATGAACAGCTCGCTGCGCGCCGTCCACCGCGTCTCGACCACCGCCGGCCCCTCCTCGTGCGCGGCCGCATGCGCCCCGTCGGCCTCGTGCACGTGATGGCCGCCGCACGCGATGGACGCCAGCAGGGGCAGTGCCGTACCGGCCCCGAGCCAGGAGTGCTGTCTCGTCATGGTGTCCTCCGCCTTCCGACCGCCCGGTCCAGCTCGATGCCGGCGCGCCGCGCGGCGGCGTGCAGCTCCAGCAGGCGGAGCCTCGCGCTCAGCATCACGCGATGGGCGTCGAGCCGCTCCAGGATGGTGAATTCGCCTTCGTCGTGGGCGGCCGCGGCGATCTCGGCCAGCTCGGCGGCGGGCTCCACGGATTCGAGGCGGTAGCGCTCCGCCAGCTCCCGGTAGCCCGCGGCGGCGGCATGCGCCGCGCGGACCTCGCTCGCGATACGGCCGCGAAGCACCTCGCGCTCGGCGTCGGTCCGGGCGCGGGCGGCCTCGGCCCGCGCCACCTGCGCCTGTCCGCGGTTGAAGAGCGGGAGCGACATCGTCGCGGTGAGCGCGTAGCCCGAGTCGTGGCCGAGGGGCTCGCTCCTGGCCCGCTTGAGGCCGGCGCTGATCGCCGCGGCGGGCAGGCGCAGCCGTTCCGCCGCGCGCCGCTCGAGCGTCCATTGCGTCCCGCTCTGGGCCAGGGCGCGATAGTCGGGCCGCTCGGCGAGGGCCTGCGTCACCAGCCCCTCGAGACCCGTGACCGCGGCGCGCTCCGCCAGGTCGCCGGCGGCGGTCAGGCCGGACGGCTCGGTGCCGGGCGCGAGGAAGGCGGCCAGCCGGGCCTGTGCGACCCGCCGCTCGATGACGGCCGCGCGCAGGTCGGTCTCGATCTCGGCCACCTCCCGCTCGGCGCGCAGCCGGTCGAACAGCGAGCCTTCCCCCTCGTCCTCGCGCGCGCGCAACACGTCGACCAGCCCCCCGAGCTCGGACAGGTCGTCGTCGAGCACGCGCGTGCGTTCCTGCGCGAGCAGCAGATCGGTGAAGGCGAGGCGCAGCCGCGCTTCCAGGGCCAGCCGGGAGGCGGCGGCCCGCGATTCCGCCGCGGCGCCGGCCTGGCGGGCCGCCCGGCCGAGCAGGCCGAGCCGACCCCGCACCGGCAGGTCCTGGGAGATGACCAGGAAGTTGTCGACGAAGATGCCGGCTTCCTCGCGCGTATAGTGGACCGCCGGATTGGACAGCAGGCTCCGCTCGCGCGCCGCGGCCGCCTGCTCGCGCGCCGTGAAGCCGAGCGCCTGGAGCTGCGGATGCTCGCGGCTCATCCGCTCGAGCGCCTGCTGCTCGGTGAGCACCTGGCCGAAGGCCGCCGGCACGGCCAGACCCCAGCAGCCGGCTGCCAGTACTGCAGATCGCCAACCACGCATTCTCGTCCGCTCCCGCTGCCGTCCGACGCGGCGGTGGACGGCTTCTCAGGTATCAGTTGGGATGTGTGCGCGCACGCCTGCTTCGAGCGCGCGG
>CAZMWA010000294.1:0-11030 GCA_964569405.1 uncultured Vicinamibacteraceae bacterium
GTGTCGACGAGCAGCCGCTCGAAGGGATGGTCGAGGTCCCAGTCGTCGTTCAGGTGCTGGTAGTACCAGGCGATCTCGCCGGTGTCGGCGTCCAGCGCGAGCGTCGAGTTGTGGTACAGGTGGGTCAGATCGGCCCCGCCGAGCATGAACTTCGGCGCCGGCGACGTGACCGACGTGCCCACGTACACCAGGTTCAGCGCCGGGTCGACGCTCGGCACCATCCACGAGCCGACGTGCCGGCGCTCCTCGAACGGCACGTCGCCCCACGTCTCGTCGCCCGGCTCGCCGGGACCCGGGATGAGCCGCGTCCGCCACAGCTCCGCGCCCGTCGCCGGGTCGTGCGCCGTGATGATGCAGCCGTTCGGACCGCCGCGCGGGTCGCAGCTCCGACCCGAGAACACCTTGCCCAGCGCCACGATCGGACCCGACGTCTGGTTGGCCGGATGCACCGTGTAGTCGAGGATCTCCGTGTCCCAGACCACCTCGCCCGTCTCCGCGTGCAGCGCGAAGATGTGGTCGTCCATGCTCGTGTCGATGATCAGCTCGCCGTGGATCGACAGGTTCCGGTTGGTGTCGATCAGGGTCCCGATCATGTAGTCGCTCAGGTCGTCCGGGCGGACGCGGGTGTGCTGCCAGAGCAGGTCGCCCGACGCCGCGTCGAGCGCCTGGATGATGTCGCGCGGGTTGGGCATGAACATCACGCCGTCGCGCACGAGCGGCGTCCCCTGCTGCCGGCCGGGTCCGAGCGCACGGGTCCAGACCAGCCGGAGCCGGTCGACGTTGTCGCGGTCGATCTGGTCGAGCGGGCTGTAGCCCCAGCCGTCCAGCGTCCGGCGCCACATCAGCCAGTCGTCCGGACTCGGATTCTCGAGCTCCGCGTCGGTGACCGGATTGATGTCGCGGGCTTGCGCCTGGGCGGGACACGGCGCGGCGACCGCGACGGCGGCGCAGGCAAGCGCCGCCAGCGATGTCCAGAACGACGGCCGGCCGGATGCGGGCATGACTCCTCCTGTGCGTTCGAGATACCGGCCGATTATCGCACCGGCCGCCGGCCGGGGGTCGGCAAATCTACGGCGCAGACCCCTGGGGCGCGGACGCCGCCGGGCGCTGCGCCTCGCGCACGGCCCGGAACTCGCTGGTCTCGCTCCACGCCGGCCACTCGTCGCCGCCGGCCAGCCGGGCGCCCATGTGATACAGGAAGGTGAGGTCCTCGAGCGCGCCCGACAGGTCCCAGTCCGGCTTCACCTCGTCGGAGACCTTGTGGTAGTCGTTCGCCGTGTACTCCGCGCGCTTCTCGATGCCGTAGCCCGGCGGCTTGTCGAGATACTCCACGCCCGGGTCGGCGTAGAAGGCCGGGATGCCCGCCTTCGCGAACGAGAAGTGGTCCGAGCGGTAGTAGAAGCCCTTCTCCGGCTCCGGGTCGGGGGCCAGCGTGCGCCCGAGGCGCGCGGCGACCTCGGCGGCCACGTCGTCGAGCCCGGACTGCCCCATGCCAACGATGGTCAGGTCGCGCGTCCGGCCCCACTGGTTGAGCACGTCCATGTTGAGCGCCGCGACCGTCTGTCCCGCCGGATAGAGCGGATTCTCCCCGTAGTGGCGCGACCCGAGCAGGCCCTGCTCCTCCGCGGTGACCGCGAGGAACAGGATCGACCGGCGCGGCGGCGCCGGCGCCTCCCGGAACGCCCGCGCGATCTCGATCAGCCCGGCGGTGCCGGTGGCGTTGTCGGCCGCCCCGTTGAAGATCTGGTCGCCGTCCAGGCCGGCGTCGCGCCCCAGGTGGTCCCAGTGGGCGACGTACATCACCACCTCGTCCGGCGCGTCGCTGCCCTCGATCTTCGCCGCGAAGTTCTGCGACTCGATGCGGCGCAGCGTGTTCTCGATGCGCAGCGACCCGGTCACGCCGAGCGGGATCGGCTCGAAGCCGCGCTCGGCGGCCTGCCGCTTCGCCGCCTCGAAGTCGAGCCCGGCCAGCTCGAAGAGCGCCTCGGCCGTGGCGCGCTGGACCCAGCCCTCGATCGTGGCGCGGCTCAGGTTGTCGTCGGCCGCCACGAGATCGAACGACTCGGCGTACGGCGTGCTGCCGACCACCTCCCACGGGTAGCCGGCCGGTCCGTCCTCGTGAACCACGAACGACCCGGCGGCGCCCAGCTCGGCCGCGATCTCGTGCTTGTACGTCCAGCGGCCGTAGTAGGTCATGGCCGGCCCGCCGAAGATGTCGTCGAGGGGCGGGTCGTTGACCAGGAAGAGCAGGATCTTGCCGGCCAGATCCGCCGCGCCGAAGTCGTCCCAGCCGTACTCCGGCGCGCGCGCGCCGTAGCCGACGAAGACGATCTCGGCATCCTGCACCTCGACCTCCTCGACGACGTGCTTCGTCCAGGCGACGTAGTCGGCGGCCGGCTCGAGGGTGCGGACCTCACCGCCGCCGGCCACGACGAGCTTGTCGCCCGCCAGCGGCGTGATGCCCACCAGCGGCACGTCCTGCACCCACGTGCCGTCGGGGTTGCCGGGGGCCAGCCCCAGCGCCGAGAACTGCTCCGTCAGGAAGGCGATGGTCCGCGTCTCGCCCTCCGACCCCGGCGCCCGCCCCTCGAAGGCGTCCGAGGCGAGCGTCCCGGTCGCGGCCAGCAGCGTGTCCGCGCCGATGCCGGCCGCGATCTCCGCCACCGGCGCGGCAGCGCCGGCGCCGGTCGTCATCTCGCCGCTCCCGTCCCCGCATCCAACGATCACGAGCAGCAGCAACGCCGCCAGGATTCGTGTCATGGCCGTCCCCACTCCGTCATCGAGGTACAGCGGCTCCGAAACCGCACTCGGCACCGGGGGTCCAGCCGGCGGCCGCCGCGCAATCCGGCCGCCGCCCGGCTCAGCCCCGCCGGCCGGTGATCGGGTTGTACCACCGAACCGCCGGAAAGCGCGCGAAATCGGCGTCCGCCGTATGAACGACCGCTCCATAGCGCATCCCGAGCGCCGCAATCAACGCGTCTGTTGCGAGGCCCCCGCCCGCGCCGCTGTCCTCCATGAGGGCAAGCGCTCGATCGAGGTCGGCACTGTCCGCGCCGATCACGGTCACGACCGCCCGTCCGAGCCATCGACGCACTTCCACCACCGCTTCGGCAAGCGTTAGCGGATTGGCGAACGCCGCGCCGCTGGTGCCCACTCGCACGAAGGCAAGCACGACGACGGACGCCATCCCGACCGTCTCGTCTCCGCTGAGGCAATCCGACCACCATGCTGCCGCCCTGCGATGGAAGGGGCTCGACGCATCGCAAGCGTACAGCAGCAGGTTCGCGTCAGGAATGATCAACGGTCTGCCGTTCGCGCACGAGACGCGTGGTCAGTGTCCCGAAGGCCTCGATCTCCAGCGCGGCGTCGACATCGTGAATCCGCGAGGGATCGATCCCCGTCTTCAGATGCAGCGCCTTCGCCATTACCTCGAACCGCAGTTCGGCACCGCCGGCGTGCTCCCGGAGACCCCGGCGTATCGCGTCGTTGAGCGCTGTCTTGAAACCGACATTGCGCTCACGCATGGCGCTACGGAGTAGCCGTTCCGTGTCGGCGTCGAGCGTGACCGTCGTCCGCATACTGAAGCATCATGATGCGTTATCGGATCGCTGTCAAGATGACTTGCCCGCGTGCCAGAGCAGGTTGGCTGACCGGCTGGCCGCCCGAGTGACCCGCCTGCGTGTGGTAGTCGGTGTGTGGCAGGGTCGAGGTCTGGGTCGTCGGACAATCGCATTGTGTCGGAGCCGCGCGAAGCCGGCGTCCAGGCCGACGGCCCGCGTGAAACATCGGACGGACCTGCGTGCGAGTCAACCACGGGAGAAACTCAATTCGTCGGGCGAACGGGCTGGATCTGCTCGATGGCGCGGGTACCGAGGCGCCAAACGAGGACGCCGTTGACGGCGCCTTCCGCAGCGCGACCGGTTAGCGGCGCGAGCACACCGGCTCCAACCACCTCGCCGGCCCTTCGCCCGATTTCCGTGATCATGTCCTGCAGCGAGCCGTTCTCCGCGAGGCTGTCGGTTGCCGTCACCGCGGTGTCCGCCGCCTCGTTGGACACGTCCTGGAGCAGGCCGCTCAGGTAGGTCGTGACCACCGAACGCGCCAGAAGCAGCGCTGCCTGTACCGCGGTGGGTCTTAGTCCGTAGAGCATCAGCAGCTCACGGAGCAACGCCATGCACGCGTACAGCACGATCGCCTGGTCGAGTAGAGGGAATCGCGATGCGGCGGTTCCGACACCGACCTTCACCGCGTAGGCGCGAACCCGCCGCCGCGCAACCGCATCCAGAATCGACTGAAATCGTCCGCTGAATGCCTCCAGCCATTCCGAGGCGGAGAGAACCGGCGGTTCCACCAGCAGATCGCACCGCGCATCGGCGAGGCGGGTCCGGTCGTCGTCGGTCAGGTTGGGATGCGTAGCGCGGCTTCCGTACTCCTCAAGATGTCGCCTCAACTCAAGCCGCGCGCGGTCGACGTGATGGACGGCGAGACGCTGCCACTGGCGGCGCTCGCTCAAGGTCCGGAGACCCTCCAAATTCACGGCGGGGCTGCGGCGCAGGCGCATCAAGGCCCATGCGAGGCGCATGATCAGCGCCGCGAGGACCAGTGCGAATGCAGTCGCGGCCATGCCCACGATCCAGTTGAACGGGGTCGGCAAGGCCCGGATACTGCCGACTGCGGCCGCCCCCTGACCGACCAGCGCCAAGCCCAGAATCGACGCGGCGGCCAGCAAGGTCCAGGTCAGGACGCCGAGGAGGGCCGGCGGCAGCCGGAATCGCCCCGCATCGTCCGACAGCAGCTTCCGTTCGAGTTCCCGCCAGATGGCTTCCTCTTGCTCCCGCTTCTCCTGGCGGTCGTGCTCCTCGACCTCGGCCCGGGTCAGCACTCGGCCCGGGCCGGGTTTGGCTCGGGGGATGCCGAGTCCGTGGTCACCGTCGCGGAGTGGACCGCTCCAAGAAGCGGGAGATGCCGCTTCCCGGCGGTGGTGCACGTCGACCTCCGCCGGGTCCGGTGTGGCTCGTTCCCGCGTGGCTGCGCGGGGACGGGCCGATTCGTGGTCGCGAACCCGTTCCCGGCCGCTCGCGGACGATCGGTCGCGCGCGCGCGGCGTGTCGGTCATGGCGGTCAGCCCAGCACTGTGAAGTCGAAGACCGCATCCAGGCTCCGATGGAGCGGTGGGATCATGATGTTCTCCGGTACTCGGGGTGAGAAGTCGCGATACTCATAGTCGCCCGTTTTCCAGGATGTCGGCCACTCCTCCGGAAGCCGTGATACGTCGAACTCCGCCGCCCGGCGGTCCAGAGTGTACGGTCCCGGCTGGATCTGGCCGATCAGCGTGTACGGGGCGCCGCCCGGTCGCGTCGAGACGCACGCGCTGCAGACGAACCACTTCACCTCGACCGACGGCGAGAGCACCTGTGCCGCGCGGGCGTTCATCGACCTGAGCAGTGTGAGTAGGCGGCCGTTCCGAAGGTCTTCCGGCGACACCCGATCCGCCTTGGAGGCTACGAACGCGACCCGCTCCAGGGAGTCTTTGAGACCCAGCACACGCAGGATCTGTGCGTGGAGGGCATCGTCGCGCATCGCCGCGAGCAAGTCGATAATCACTTGGCGCTCGTCCACAAAGCGGCGGTCCCCGGCCAGCAGCAGAGACGGGATGTCGACCAGCACCACGAGGCCGTGGGCGCTCATCAGATCCCGAAACAAGGGCAGCACCACCTCCTCGCGGTACTCCCCGTAATGGCGCTGCATTTCGCCGGCCAGCCCCGGATTCGCGTTCCTCACCTCTCCCGGGAGCGGTGCGAACTCGCGCGCGTCATCCAGGCCGCACCGGCGCGACGCGACCAGCTCTGTCTCGTCGACATCGCGGGCGACCCTTCCCTTTCGGTCCAGCAGAAAGACGGACGGCGACACGAGCGGCTTCCAGGCGTGGACGAGCCGCGCGAGCGCGAGCCGGTAGGCCAGGACGACATCCCCGGACTCCGCGCCGCATCTGGCCGCCGCATTGCGGAATTGCGCCGCAACCTCTCTGCCGACAGAGTCTTGCTCCAGATGGTCTAGCAGGTGGTCAGACCATGCCCCGTAGTCCTCGTGCAACACCATGGCGGCGTCCGCGACGCGCTCACCCGGCAGGTCGAGGAACTCCACCGACTGCGAGCCCCGGATTCGCCACCAGTCGCTCCGATGGAACGCACACCGGTAGTGGTAAACGTCTCTCGTCTTTTCCGGCCACTTGTAATCGTGGGCGAGCACGTTCCGAAAGCCTTTGAACGGGAAGGGCGTTTCTCCCTTTCGGACCCTCAGCGGGTGGAAGGCGCGGATCGTGATCCCGTTCCGCAGGCGGAAACGCGTCTCGTCGAACTCCTCCAGCTGCCACAGCAACGACGTGAGGAACATCGTCTTGCCGCAGTGCGCGGTACCCGCCAACGCCACCTTGGTCATCTGAAGTCCGACCCCGTCTCCGTCAAGTCGCGGTCAGGAGCGCCGCCGTCGCCATCATCAGGGTGCTATGCATCGCCGTCACCATCCGGACCTGCCGTCAGGACGCCGCCGCCCACCTGCCAGAGCAGGAAGCTGACCGTGTCGACCAGTTGATCGATCTGCTGGCTGACGGGCTGGCCGCCCGAGTGGCCCGCCTGCGTGTGGTAGCGCAGCAGGATGGGGTTGTCCGAGCCGTTGCGCGCTTGCATGAGGGCCGCCATCTTGCGGGCGTGGAGCGGCGCCACGCGCGTGTCGCCGTCGCCCGAGATGTAGAGCGTCGCCGGGTAGTCGCCGCCGTCGGTCACGTTGTGGTACGGCGAGTAGGCGTGCAGCCAGCCGAACTGCTCCGGGTCCTCGCTCGAGCCGTATTCCGGCACCCAGAAGCTGGCCACCAGGAACTGGTGATAGCGCACCATGTCGAGCAGCGGATAGGTGCAGACCACCGCCCCGAACAGCTCGGGCCGCTGGTTCGAGACCGCGCCGACGAGCAGCCCGCCGTTGCTGCCGCCGCCGATGGCCAGCCGCGCGCTGCTGGTGTAGCCGGCGGCCAGCAGGTGCTCCGCCGCGGCGATGAAATCGTCGAACACGTTCTGCTTGTTGGCCAGCATGCCCGCCTGGTGCCAGGCCTCGCCGAACTCGCCGCCGCCGCGCATGTTCGCGAGCGCGAACACCCCGCCGGCCTCCAGCCAGGCGGTCGCCAGCGCCGAGAACGTCGGCGTCAGGCTCAGGTTGAAGCCGCCGTATCCGGTCAGGTAGGTCGGGTTGCTGCCGTCGAGCGCCACCCCGGGCCGGTGGACGATGAAGATCGGCACGCGCGTGCCGTCCCGCGACCGGAACCACTCCTGCGTGACCTGATACGCGCCGGCCGCCACGGGCAGGGCCGCCGCGGCCCAGACCGTCCGCTCGCCGGTTTCCAGGTCGTAGCGGTAGATGGTGCTGGGCACGTGGAACGTCTCGAACGTGAAGAACGCCTCGCTGCTCTCCCAGCGTCCCGCCCCGCCGCCCACCGAGCCGACCGCCTCGAACGCGATGTCGCGGACGTGCGTCCCGTCGAGCTCGTGGACCGCGACGCGCGGCTGGACGTCCTCGAGGTACGCGACGGCGAGCCGCCCGCCGAGCCCGCTGGCGGACTGCACGACGACCGCGTCGCGCGCCGGGATCACCTCGCGCCACGCGCCGGCGGCCGGGTTGGCGGGATCCGCCAGCACGACGCGCTTGTTCGGCGCATCGAGATTCGTCGTGATGACGAGCTGGCCGCCCGCGAAGTCGGCCCACGATTCGGACACGCCGTCGGCGATGGCGGTCACGAACGGTCCGTCGCCGCGGAGGTCCTTCACGTGGATCTCGGTCGGGCCGGACGAGCCCTCGATGACGTGCACGACCAGCCAGCGTCCGTCGTCGGACAGCAGCGTGACCGGAATGTGGTGGCGCTCGTAGCCCTCGCCGAAGATCTGCCGGTCGGCGGCCGGGTCGCTCCCCAGCGCGTGGTACATGACGCGCGGGGCCACGTCGCCGTAGCGCTCGTAGTAGAAGCCCGCGCCGTCCGGCGTCAGCGACACCCCCCCGTAGCGGGCCGCCGGGAGCACGTCGGGCAGGTCCTCGCCCGTATCCACGTCGCGGAGCCGGATGGAGACCTCGTCCACGCCGCCCTCCCGGACCGCGTAGGCCACCAGCCGGCCGTCGTCCGAGATGTCGCGCAGCGCGACGCTCGTCGTATGGTCGGGGCTCAGCGGATGCGGGTCGATGAGCACGCGGTCGGTCCCGTCGGGGCCCTCGCGGACGTAGACCACCGCGAGGTTCTGGTCCGCGCGCCGCCTGCTGAAGAAGTAGCGCCCGCCCCGCTCGCTCGGCAGGCCCCAGACGTCGCGCTCGAGCACGTCGGCGGCCAGCTCCCGCAGCCGCGCGCGGCCCGGCAACAGACCCAGCACCGTGTCCGTGTACTCGTTCTGCACATCGATCCAGGCGCGCGTCGCGGGCGCCTGCTGATCCTCGAGCCAGCGGTACGGATCGCGCACTTCGACGCCGTGCAGCGCCTCAACGATCTCCCGGGCTTCCGTCGGCGGCGGCGGCGGCACGCTGATCCCCTGTTCCTCGGCGGCGCAGGCCGCCAGCAGCGCCGCGGCGGCGCACCCTGCGACTCGTCGCGATCCGGCCATGACGTCCTCCCGCACCCGCACGCGTCCAGCCCGCAACCCCGGCAACGACGCCGGCGGTGCTCAGCCGCCGGCGGGCGCGAGCACGCCCGCCAGCCAGCGGCCGATGTCGGCGAGCTCTTCGGCGGCTATCTGATGCGCCATCGGATACGTGTGCCAATCGACCTGATAGCCGGCCTCGACGAGCAGACCCCGGCTGGCGGCGGCGCGCTCCAGCGGCACCACGTCGTCGGCGGTGCCGTGCGCCGCGAAGACCGGCGTGGACCGGTTGGCCTCCGCCGCTTCCGCGGCCAGCGTTGCGGGCAGCAGCAGGTAGCCCGACAGGCACATGACGCCCGCCAGCGCCTCAGCATGCCGCAGACCGGCGAAGAGCGCCATGGCGCCGCCCTGGGAGAAGCCCCCGAGCACGACGCGGCCGGCCGGCACCCCGCGCTCGGCCTCGCGCGCGACGAGCTCGTCGATCCAGCCGGCCGACTCGCGGATCCGGCGCTCGTCCTCGGCGGCCGATCCGAACCCGGCCACGTCGTACCAGGCCGGCATGATCAACCCCATGTTGATCGTCACCGGAATCCGTGGCGCGTTGGGCAGGACGTAGCGCACCGCCAGATCGCCCGGCAAGCCGAGCAACGGGGGCACATCCTGGAAATCGTACGCGCTGGCACCCAGGCCGTGCATCAGGATGATGGACGCGGATGCCGGCCCGGCCGGCTCGATTTCCAGCGTCTCGAGATGCGGCGTCTTCGTCAGCGGTATCCGTCCGGCTCGAATGCTACTGGTCCAGTTGCGACAGCGACCGGTAGTACTCCTCGATGAGCTCGCGGAACCCGGGCGGCACGTCGTCGGACAGCGCGAGGAAGAGATCCTCGTTCTCGGTGTCCACCTCGCGCCGCAGCCGGTACTCGAAGCGTTTCAGGTTCTCCAGCAGGAGCGACTGCAGCCCGGCGAGCACGGCCGCGTCCTGATACACGCGCATGTCGTCGAACTCGCGCATGCGCTGGATGATCTCGTCCAGCTCGTCCGCCGGGAAGTTCTCCGGCTCGAGCAGCCGCCGGATGTCCTGCGCGTCGGCCAGCCGTTCCTGCAGCTCCCGCTGCCATTGCCGGATGTCCTGCGGATCGAACGAGTAGTCGCCGGGCCGCCGGTCGCCCCAGCCGCCCGGGCCGAACGGATTGCCGAACGCGTCGCCGATGCCGGGCTGGCCGTCGGCGAGACTGTCGGCCGAGGGCTCGCCCGCCTGCTGGCCCGCGCCCTCCGCCTGGCCGTCCTGCGACTCCTGCCCGCCGGACGGCTGCCCGTCCGCCGACTGCTCGGCCTCCTGCCACATCCGGTGCTCGAGCGATTCGAGGCCGCGCATCAGGTCCCGCGTCTGGTCGAGCGCCTGCGCCATCGCGTCGCCCGCCGTCTCCCCGACGGCGTCCGCGGCCGCGCGCAGCTTCTCGCGCAGCTCCTCGATGTCGTTGCCAATCTCCTCCTCGAAGGCCTGGGCGGTCTCGGGCGCCCGACTGCGGACCAGTCCGCGCGAGTAGCGGATCTTCTCCTTGAGCTTGTTGTCCCGGATGCTGTTGGCGGCGTCCCCCAGACGCTGCGACGCATTGCGCTGCTCGCGGCGGAACTCGGCGGCCGTGGAGTCGATCTCGCGCTCCAGATCCGCCACCTCGTCCTCCATGGCGGCCTTCTTGTCCATCAACCCCTGCAGGCGCCGCATGCGCTGATCGTCGGTGAGGCCGACCAGCCCCGCCACGTCCTCGGCGACCTCGCGCTCCTCGTCGGCAAGCCGGTTCGCCCGCCGCAGCGCGTCCTCGATGTCGCGCTCCAGGCGTCCGGCCTGCTCGCTCGACAGCCGGTCCTGGACGTCACGCAGGCGATCGAGCGCGGTCCCGGCCTCGGCGAATCCCAGATTGTCGCTGTTGGCAGCGGCCCGGCGCATGGCGTCCGCGGCTTCCTGCAACCGGCGCGCCGCGTCCATCATCTGCGGCGAGCTCATCTCGCGCGCCAGCCGCTCCAGGCGCCGCGCGGCCTCCTCGGCCTCCTCGGCCAGCGCCCGCTGGCCCGCGCCGCCGCCCTGGGCCGACTGCTGCCCGCGGGCGAGCCTGCGCTGCCGCTCCGCCTCGCGCTGCTGGCGCCGCGCCAGCTCGCGGAGCCGCTCCATCATCTCGTCGAGCGTTTCGTCGGCCTGCTGCTGCTGGCCGCGCTGCAGCGTCTCGTACTGGTTCTGCAGCTTGTCGAGCTCGAGCTCGAAGAGATCCGCCAGGTCCTCCGCGGCCTGGCTGCGGCCGCCGCCGCCACCGCCGCCACCGCCGCCACCCATCGAGACCAGCACCTCCTCGTAGGCCTCCTCCGCGCGCTGCAGGAACTGCAGCGCGCGGAGGAGGCCTACGAGGAGGTGCTGGTCTCGATGGG
>CAZMWA010000295.1:0-19231 GCA_964569405.1 uncultured Vicinamibacteraceae bacterium
GATGTACGACTGGCCGTCCTCGGACAACCGCCGCATCATGACGTACTGCGCCTCACCGTCGCGGGTGCGGGCGATGCGGTAGTGCGTCCGCTCGTCGACCTTGACGGTCATGACCTCCATGCCGACCGAGTCGGGCGGGTAGACGGTGCCGTTGTACGGCACGAACTTCGCCTCGTTGTACTTGGAGTCGTACCAGCCCTTGCGCAGCGGCTCGCCCTCGAACTGGATCTCCACGCGGTAGTGCTGCACACCGTCGTCGCCGATCTCGAAGCTGATGATTTCGTGAATGGGCGAGGTGCCGCCCGACAGCTCCTTGGTCTTTTCGATGTTCAGCTCCCACGTGCCGTTGAACGGGTCGCGCTCCTGTCCCGCCAGTTGCCAGGATCCGACTGCAACCGTAACGGCCAGCACCACGACCAGGCATCCGAACGTCCGCTTCATGTCTGCCTCCTGACGCCGCTCACAACCGGAACAGCCGGTTAATCTTGACGATGAGCGCGCGGCTCTGCAGCTCGGGCCGCCCCGGCCGCAGCGTGTCCCGCGCCTCGTTGTACACGACGAACAGCTCGCTGCCGGGCTGGTACTCCCACCGCAGGCGCACGTTCGCGCCGAGCGACCCGGTGCTGGAGTTATATTGCACGAGCGCGCTGACGAACATCAACGGCGACAGCGTGTACGTGGTTCGGGTCGTCACCAGCTCGGTCGAGAATCGGCCCTGCGGCAGATCGATCCAGTTGAACGAGACGCTGGGCTCGAGCGACAGCCGCGGCGTGATCTCGAGACGGCCCTGCGACAGGTTGACGGTGGTCTTGTCGCCGCCGTAGAACGAGCCCTGCACGACCCCCAGCGCGCCGGCGAACGCACGTTGCTGGCCGAGCGCGAACGTGACCTCCACCTGCTGGAAGTCGTAGCCGTCGACCGGCAGCACGACGCCCGGCGCGATGTGGAACGGCTCCTTCAGGAACTCGTAGCTGCGGGTGTAGAAGACGTCGAACAGGTCGCTGCTCTCGAACTCGATGCCGAAGTGCGCGATTTGCTCGCGCGTCTCGAGCAGGCCGGCGCGGTCCGCGATGTGGTCGACGCTCCCCTCCCAGGTCAACTGGCGGATCGCCTCGATGGCCGCGGGCCGCGGGCTGAAGCGCAGCGCGGCGAAGCTCTCCTCGAAGTCGTCGCGCCGCAGGAACCCGATCTCGGGGTTGAAGCCGTGCCCCACCACGAGCCGCTCGAGCTGCACCCCGTAGCGGTCGCCCGCGTAGTCGAACTGGGCCCGGTAGCTGAGCTCGTCCCGCATCCCGGCCGTGGCCGTGCGCGCCCAGTAGGTGTTGATGTTCAGGTCGTCGTAGAACGAGAACGTCCCGTCCACGCCGTACGTGTCGTTGCCCCCCGCGCCCCGGCGCGAGACCGAGCGCCGGGCCACCAGCGCCCCGATGCTGCTGCGCCGCAGCACATCGCGCTTGAGGCGCAGCACCGAGAAGTCCGTGGCGACCGTGTCGGTCCGGGGCTGATTCCCGGTCCGGATGTGCAGCGCGCCGACGCTGAACGGGCCGACCCGGCCGGTCAGCCGCCCGCCCGCTTCCATCGGCACCTCGGCCGCGATGCCGCCCTGCTCCTCCAGGCCGATGCGGCGGCTGTAGAACAGGATGGGCACGTTGGGGCTGACATCCCCGTACAGGTTGTTCGCCGTGCCGCCGAACGCGAAGACCCCCTGGTTCTCCAGAAAGAACTCGCGCTTCTCGGGATAGAAGAGGCCGAAGCGGGTGAGGTTGACCTGCTGCTCGTCCACCTCCACCTGGGCGAAGTCGGTGTTGACGGTGGCGTCCGCGACCAGGTTCTGCGTCAGCGCGTACTTCACGTCGAGCCCGGCCTCGGCGTGCAGCGCGTTCGAGCGCGCCGGCACCGCGCCGCGGTCGGTCGTCACGTCCCCGATGGCGTACGGCTTGATCTCGAGCGTGCGCCCGCCGCCGGCGGGGGCCTCGATGCCGACCACGGTCGCGGCCTGCGATATCAGCATGATGCCTTGCGAGATCGGCAGCGGCACGAGCGACGACAGCTCGTTCTTCCAGCGCACCTTGCGGGTGAGGCTGAACCCCCACACCTGCGCCCGGCCCGAGCGGTAGCGCAGGGACTTGAACGGAATCGCCGACTCGAACGTCCACCCGCCGGGGAAGCGCCCCGCCCGCACGGACCAGATGGGATTCCAGTCGGCGCTGTAGTCGCGCTCGTCGGTGATCTGCCCGTCCATGCGGCCGCCGAGCGGATTGACCGTCAGGTTGATGCCGTTGCGGCGGTCGTAGAAGGTGTCGAGCACGATGTCGATGTACTCGTTCTGGCCGATGTTGAAGCTGTCGCGGCGCAGCTCGTTGGCGACCCAGCGCGACTCCGGCGCCGAGTCCCAGCAGCGTCCGCTGATGTAGACGTTGTCGTCGTCGAACGCCAGCCACACCTCCGTCTGCTCGGTGGCGGGGGCGCCCTCGATCGGCTCGACCTGCACGAAGTCGGTCATCCCCGGCACGTCCCGGTAGAGCGCCTCGTCGAGGGTTCCGTCGATGTCCAGGGGCTCGGCGAGGCGGATGGCCCGGATGGTCATGCGGCCGGCGGCGTCGCGCGTGAACACGGCCGGCGGCTCGGGCGGCGGGGGCCCCTGGATGACGACCGGCAGATCGGTGCCCGCGAATCCGGCGGGCGGCTGCGCGGCGGCCGCCTGCGCCGCCGCCCACGGCAGCGCCAGGGCCAGCGGCAGCCACGAGCGAGCCGGATGCCGGCGAAGGCGAAGCAGGCCGCTGCCGGGACGGATGCGGAGCGTCGGTTGCCTCCCGGTCCTTGCGCTGCGCCGCCGACTAGCGCAGCCCGCGGTAGAACGCTCGCAGCTCGTCGCTGAACAGCTCCGGCTGCTCCAGCGCGGCGAAGTGCCCGCCGCGCTCCATGTACGTGAACCGCTGGATGTTGTAGCGCGTCTGCGCCCAGCTCCGCGGGCTGAAGCCGAGCTCCCCGGGGAAGACGGTGCAGCCGGTCGGCACCTCCACCCTGTCGGTCGGCGGCACGTACGGCGGCTCGGGAATGTGCTGGCCCTCGTAGTAGTAGCGGGCCGCCGAGGTGGCCGTCTCGGTCACCCAGTAGATCATCACCGTGGTCAGCAACTCGTCCTTCGTGAAGATTGCCTCCGGATCGCCGCCGCAGTCGCACCAGGTGCGGTACTTCTCGACGATCCAGGCGGCCAGACCCACGGGCGAATCGTTCAGTCCGTAGCCGAGCGTCTGCGGCCGCGTCGCCTGGATGCGCTGATAGCCCCGCTCCTCGTCGCTGAAGTACTCGCGCCGCTCGCGCAGCAGCTCGATCTCCGCGTCCGTCAGACCGGCGTGCGGGTCCTCCGGGTCGGGCGGCGCGCCGCCGCAACTGTTGAGGTGCAACCCCGCCACGCGGCCGGCGTCGTAGACGGCCATGTTGTGCGCCACGCTCGCGCCGACGTCGCCGGCCTGCACGCCGTAGCGGTCGTAGCCCAGCCGCGCCATCACCTCCATGAACATGCGGGCCGTCCGCCGCCGCGAGTGCCCCATCCGGCGCGGGCGCTCCGAGAATCCGTAGCCGGGCAGCGACGGGACGACCACATGGAAGGCGTCCTCGGCATTCCCGCCGTGACTGACCGGATCGGCGAGCCGATCGACCGTCTTCCAGAACTCGAAGAAGGTGCCGGGCCAGCCGTGGATGAGCATGAGCGGCAGCGCATCCGGCTCCGGCGAACGGCGATGGATGAAGTGCACGTCCAGCCCGTCGACGTTCATGGTGAAGTGCGGGAACTCGTTCAGCGTGCGCTCCTGCGCGCGCCAGTCGTAGCCGTCACGCCAGTACTCGACGAGCTGCCGCAGGTAGGTCAGGTCGGTGCCGCGCGTCCAGCCCGATCCGTCGAGCTCGTCCGGAAAGCGGGCGCGGGCCAGCCGCCGCTGCAGGTCGTCCAGCACCGCATCCGGCACGTCGATGGTGAACGGGCTCGCAGCAGAGGCGCCCGACTGGCCTGCGACGACCGCGGGACCGAGATGGCGGGGGCCGAGCAGTCCGAGCGCCGCGAGCAGCGGCAGCGCCACGGCCGCGCGGCGCATCGTTGAGGTCCTCATCGCATCCATCCTCTCCCCCGCCGGTCTGCCGCCGGCTTCTCCCTCGCCGGCAACCCCTCGCGCGTGCGCGCTGCGCGCCGGCCGCGCGTCACCGTGCTTCCTGCGCGCGGGCGCCGGCGAGAAGGTTGAACATCCCGTAGTTGCCCTCGTGGCAGGCGTATTCGAACAGCGGTCCGTCGGCGGTAGTCATGGGGATGACGCCCGTGAACGGCCGCGTGAAGGTGTGGGGATCGTCCACGGTGAACTCGTAGCGCAACGCGCCCGGGCCGGTCCGCGTCAGTCTCTCCACCAGATGCAGTGTCGCGCCCGTGCCCACGGCGCTCTGAATGGTCGGATTGAAGCTCGACGTCTTGTCGCTGAAGTTGGTGCTCTCGACCACCAGCGTCTCGCCTTCCCAGCGGCCGCGGGAGTCGCCCATCCATTGCCGGATGGACGGCGAGAGGCGCGTCCGGCCGTCCAGGGGCACGATGCGGGCGTCGTGGATCATCTCGTTCAGAATCACCACGTGGTCCGGCGTCTGAAGCACCTGCAGCGTGTTGTTGTAGGCGCTGGGAATCACGGGCGGCCCGGCGTTGAAACCGAGCAGGCAGCGCTCGCCGAGCGCGCGGTCCTCCGGCCCGTCCGCCCCGATGCCGCCGCTCCGGAACCGGACGGGGCGTTCGCCGGCCACGTCGGCGCTGACCGCGCGTCCCTGCCGCGCCGTGCCGGGCGCCAGCGGCGGAAGCCGTCCGTCCGGCGGATCGACAATGAGCGACGTCCGGCCGCCCTCCGCGAGCGACGAGCCGCGGTCGTACCAGAACTCGTTGTACGGCACGACCCCGCCTTCCGAGGCCGGTGGATAAATGGCCCCGCCCTGCTCCGGATCGACCAGATCGCGGTTCTGGCGCCGGTTCTCCCGCGCCTCGTAGCCGGCGGCCTCCTCCGCGGTCAGCAGCGCCCTGCCGGCCAGCTCGGCCGGCCGCTCCATCGGCGTGATCGTGCGGAAGTCCCAGACGCCCTGCAGATCGGGATCGCCCCAGGCGGTGCGCTGCGCTCCCGGCGCCCCGGGCTGAGCGCTCGCCGCGAGCGGCGCCAGCGCCAGAACGGCGGGCAGCACCGCCGCGACCATCGTCCGGACCCGTTTCGTCCAGGTCCACGTCGGACCGCTTGCGGCGCGGCGTCCGGGCTTCACCGCGCTCCCCCGGCGGACTCGCCGACGAGCTCGAACAGCGCCTCCGCGCGCGCCCGCGGGCCGGCCGCCTCGAGCAGCGCCTGGCGGTCCTCCGGAGCGAGCGGCAGGAACTGCGACAGCGCGTTGACCAGATCGGCGTCCGTCACGTCCTCGGGCGGCGTGTCGCGGCTGGGCGCCATGGCGGTGAACACCTCGGCGAGCCGCTCGCGATAGCCGCGCAGCACCTGCCGGTCGTCCGGGTCGTTCTGCTCCGCCAGCGCCTCGACGTCGGCCACGCGGTACGACCGGCTGTGGTCCTCGCCGAGCACGCGGAAGCGGACGGTGCCCTCCAGGAGGATGAGCCAGCGGCCGTCGTCGAGCTCCTCGGCCTGCACGATCTCGCCCGCGCAGCCGACCTCGAAGATGGGCGGATTGCCCTCGTAGTCCGCTTCGTAGCCGGGCCGCAGCAGCACCATCCCGATCAGCCCGTCGCCCTGGACCGCCTCGGTCACCATGTCGCGGTAGCGCTGCTCGAAGATGTGCAGGGGGCGCGACATGTCCGGGAACAACATGACGTCCTGCAAGGGGAAGAGCGGGATCGTGGGCGGCAGCCCGCCCCCGCCGGCAGCCTGCGACCAGGCCGTGCCCGGCGCCGAGAGCAGAGCGGCCAACATTGCCGTGCGTGCGAGTCTGGCCGCCGTCATCAGGTCCCCCCTCGTGCGGAATCGAGCCGGAACAGGCATTATAGCGCCGCCGCCCGCCGCTCAGGCGCCAACGGGAGATGCCCATGGTCGCGCTGCGCCACGCGTTCGGAGACGCGCTCCCCGACTGTGGTAACCTGCATCCGGTGCAGTCGCGCTGACCGATCCGAGCCGAAGGGATGAGACGATGGCGAACCAGACGACCCGTCGAACGCTGCTGAAGGGCGGCCTCGCCGCCGCCGGCGTGGGCATGTTCGGATGGCCCGAGTGGGCCCTGCCGGCCCTGGCCCAGGGCGAGGAGCTCGTGCCGTTCACGGACGTGCCGGACGAGTTCGGCAGCGGGGCGCTCGGACCGACGTGGCGGGTCCTCGACATCCGGGCGATCACTGGTCCCCTCACCTCCCGCGACGACTTCTACACCATCCAGCACTTCGACAAGCCGGAGATCGCGGCCGACACGTTCAGCCTGAAGGTGAGCGGCCTGGTCGAGCGGCCGGCGGAGCTGTCGCTCGCCGACCTGCGCGGCATGGGGAGCGCCGAGACCGTAGCCGGCTTCGAATGCTCCGGCAACAGCCCCCGCATGATTCAGGGGCTGGCCAGCAACGGCCGCTGGACCGGCGTCCGCCTGCGCACCGTGCTCGAGCACGTCGGCCTGCGCGACCTGGCCCGCGAGGTCGTCTTCTTCGGCGCGGACCACGGCGAGGAAATGGTCGACTTCCGCGGGCAGACCCACGCGGTCGATCAGCCGTTCGCCCGCAGCATGTCGCGCACCGACGCGCTGGGACCCGACCCGCTGCTGGCCTACGCGCTCAACGGCGAGCCGCTCACCCGCGACCAGGGCTTCCCCCTGCGCCTCGTCGTGCCCGGCTGGTACGGCGTCTCCAACGTCAAGTGGCTGACCCGCATCCGCGCGCAGCAGGACCGCTTCCTGGGCAAGTGGCAGGCCCGCTGGTACCGCACGCTGTGGGCCGAGGAGATCGACGGCGAGGTGAGCTACCACGAGACCGAGATCACCCGCCTGCGCGTCAAGTCGATCATCGCGCGCGTGACGCGCGCGGGCGGCCGCCACACGGTCCACGGCTTCGTGCTCCACGACGGCACCCCGCTGCAGTCCGTCGAGGTCAGCGTGGACGGCGGCGCGTGGCAGCCGGCAACGCTCGACCCGGCCACCGCCTCCGACACCTACTCCTGGAAGCTGTTCCGCTACGACTGGGACGGCGCCACCCCCGGCGAGCACACGCTCGTCTCCCGCGCCACCGACGCCGAGGGCCGCGTGCAGCCGACCGCCGAGGAGCTGGAGTACAAGCAGACGGGCCTGGAGAACCACCAGCAGTTCCCGCGCACCGTGAGCATCGCCTGAGCCGCGGGCCGGCCGCCGACTGCACCCTCGCAGTCGGCGGCGCGGGCCGGCGGGCGGCCGCAGTCGGGCATGCAACTCGAGGACCTTTGACCCCACGGTACCGTTGCGTTGACGATCCTCCAACGGCGGCTGGCTTCGTCTCCCGAGGCGATCTACCAGTCGTTGCGCCGTCGGCGCGAGCGGCTGGAGAGCCGGCTGCGAGAGCTCGAAGTTCTCCACCGCGGCGCCCAGCACTCCCCTGCCATGGCGCTCACCGCGCCCGAGCTGGACCCGGACGACGTCATCCACGGCGGCGTCGGCCGCGAGCAGCGCCTGGCGGCGCAGGAAGCGTAGCCACCGCATCGGCCAGACCGAGGTCTGCCATCTCTGGAACCTCGTGGCCGACGAAACGCGTGAGGGCGACGTCTGCCGCTGCAGCCGCACTACATCGAGTCGTTCTTCCAGGAAGCATTCAAGAGGCTCGGCGGCTCGTAGCGGCAGCGCGAGCCCCGCCGCTACGAGGTGACCCACGTGCCCGCCCCGATCCGGCGCCGCGACCGCGTGCTCGGCTTCGGCGAGCCGGTGCTGCCCCGCTATGAACGGATCGCGTTCGAGAAGCCCCTGATCGCACCGCCGGGCCAACCGCTCGCGGCTTTCGTCTGTCCGGGCCATCCGCTGCTCGATGCCGTCATGGACATGACGTTGCGTCGGATGGCACGATCGAGATGTTCGCCTATCTGGTCCTGCTCCACGATCCGAAGCCCACCCCCTGCTCGCGTTGAAGAGCCGGAGAATCAGCTCTACCCTGCGCTGCTTCGGGAGCTGGCCGAGGAATTCCGTGATTACGCCCGGCGCGACGGGCGGGTGCTGGTCTCGACCGAATGGGACGTGGCCGCGCCATCCTCGGCCCCGCCGAACGCAGCTTCGTGAGTGAGTTGCGCGGCCATCGCAACCGCTGGCGCACCAGGAACCGTTCTCGAGCGACGACGCCTACCGCGTGCTCGACACGGCCGGCCGGCTGCTGACGGCCATCTCGGCGAAGGAGGCCGCCGACGTCGAGAAGCTCAAGATGGAGCTGCTGCGCGTCCGCTCCGACGAGCAGGCTCGCGGCGAACGACGCCGACAGGCCAGCCTGGCCATCGAAGGTGCCGCAGGGACCCTGAAACCGTGGCGCGAGGTGGTCGCGCCGCACCCGGACGTGGCGAGTGGCCGCTACCAGCAGGCCGAGTTCGCCGCCGATCTCTGGCAGGCCCATCACGGCGAGGGCAGCGACGAGTACCGCGATCCGGTCGAGTCTTCCGGCGCACCTACCTGACCGAGAGCCTCAAGGGCATGCTCGGCGGCGCGCTGCAGCGGCTCGGCGGCGGCGGTGGTGGCGACCCGGTCGTGTGCAAACAACACGTCGACGTACTCGGACGGGTCGTCGACGAGTTGCGCGAAGATCACGGCTCGTGCGGCAGCCAGCGGCCGGCGCGCCCACCACAGATGCAACGTCGAGGCATGGCCGTGGCGGATCGATTTCTCCCGCTCTGCTGCCGCGTTGATCGCGTCGAGCGGCAGAGCGACATCGATCAGCTTCTTCCTCTCCGGAGCCGGCATGCTGTCTCCTCGGGTCATCACCACTGGCCGAGCGGATCCAGGACGGTCAGAAACGGGAACCGACGGAAGCCGGCGTCGCGGGTGCAAATGCGGCTGACGCCATGCTCACGCATCAAGACCGCGATGTGGGCGTCGTGCATCACGTTGCCGCGAAGGTCGGGCAGCTCTGCCAGGGTCTGTGTCAGCACCGCGGTGTGACGCGGGGTCGCCACCAGCACGTCGAATCCGGGTGCGGCCAGGAGCCGTTGGAGGAAGCTCCAGGCTGCCGATGGACTCCACGGCGACCGGAACGCACGGGGATGCGTGCTGACCCGCAGGAATTCGTAGCAGATACTCCAGGTGAGGAACACCGGCGCCGAGTCTCGCCGCGCGTCATCGAGACGCCGCCGGCAAGGCCTACCGACGTCCGAGTGTTCGTCCGCGGCGTGGACGAGCACGTTCGTATCGAAGACCAGCACTCATTCGTCCTCTCCCAGCGCGCGGTACAGGGCGTCACGGTCGTCGATGTTGACCAGATGTCCCCCGCTGTTCCACGACGGCAACGGCGGCAGCTCCTCCTGTTTCGCTTCGATATCTGGCGCGAGCACACGGCGCAGTCCCGCCTCGACGAGAGCCGACATCGTGGTCCCCCGACGCGCCGCCTCCTCCCGCAGCCGCTGCATGACCGAATCGTCGATGTTGAGGGTGGTCTTCATATGGCAAACCATACCACGTCGCCGGCGGCGCCACCGGGCGCATGCGCTGCGACCCGGGCGACTACCTCGCCCCCTCCTCCGCCCGGCGCTCCTGCGCGCGGGCGCCGCTGAGAACGAGCGGCAGGGTGTAGTTGCCCTCGTGGCAGGCGTGCTCGTAGGTCGGCGCCGGAGACACCCGCAACGGCATCTCGGCCGACCACGGCTCGGTCCAGGTCCCCGGATCGTCGGCCGTGAAGCCGTACAGGATGGTGTCGGCGTCCACCCGCGTCAGATGTTCCGTGAGGTGCAGCTCGGGACCGGAGTTCCGGAACCCACCCATGCCGTTGAAGTTCGTGGTCTCGATCACCAGGGTGTCGCCCTCCCAGCGTCCCCGGGAGTCGCCGCGCCAGAGCCGTATCCGCGGGTCCACGTGGAGTCGATCGTCGAGGTGCACGATCCGGGTCTCGTGGTTCTCCTCGGTCTGGATCACCACGTGGTCCGGGGTCTGGACGATCTGGACGAGGGGCGCGAACGGGAACGCCATCATCGGCGGGCCGCCGGTGACGAAGCGCAGGCAGCGCTCGCTGTAGCCCCGATCGTCGTGCGAGTCGGCCCGCTGTGTCATCGGCTGCCGTAGACCGTCGGCCAGCCGCGCCTCCGCCTCGGGCGTGTAGGGCGGAATCTTCCCGGTCGGCCCCGTGATCAGCGAGGTCCGCCCGCTCAGCGCTCCCGGCTCCATCCAGATCTCGCTGAACTCGACGGCCAGGATGGCTTCCGGCCCGCGGAGCGCATCGATGCGCCGCTGGACGGCGGTCCGCTGCAGCTCGGCCAGCTCCGCCGCCGTGTGGAGCTCCCGGTCGCCGTACTCGTCCGGACGCTCGAGCGGCGTCAGGCTCGAGTTGGTCCACACGCCGGTGAGGGCCGGCCGGCCCCACGGCGTGCGCGGCACGTCGGGGGTCTCGGCGGACTGGGCCGCTGCCGGAACCGGCAACAGCAGCACGAGCATCACGAGCGGTGTTCGACCCATGGACCAGTTTCCTCTCAGGCGCCGCACGGCTACCGCGACCCGGCGTCGGCGGCCTGCTCCTGGTTCCGCGCGCCGCGCAGGATGTTCTCCAGGCCGTAGTTGCCCTCGTGGCAGGCGTACTCGAACAGCGGCCCGTCGATGCGGCTCATCGGGATGGACGCGGTCCACGGCTGCGCGTACGTCTGCGGGTCGTTGACGGTGAACCGGTAGTCGATGGTGTCGGCGTCCACGCGCGTGAAGCGCTCGACGAGGTGCAGCTGCTCGCCCGCGGCAAGCACGAGGTGCAGCCGCCCGCTGACCGCCCGCTCGTCCGCCCCGGGGCTGAAGCTGGTGGTCTCGACCACCAGGGTCTCCCCTTCCCAGCGGGCGCGCGAGTCGCCCAGCCACTGGCCGACGCCCGCGGGCAGATGGGCGCGACCGTCCAGCGGGATGATGCGCGCGTCGTGGATCATCTCGACCAGGATCACGACGTGGTCGGGCGTCTGGAGGATCTGGTAGTTGTGGTTGTAGAAGCCGGGAATCATCGCGCCCGGCAGGCCGCGCGTGATGCAGCGGTCGTAGAGGTTCAGGTCGGTGTACGAGTCGGGCGCGGCGTTGCGCGACGCGGCCACCGCCGCGTCCCGCTCGCGCACCCGGTCGGTCAGGGCGGGAAGCTGCCCGTCGGGCGGATCGATCACGAGCGAGGTCTGGGCGGAGCGCTGCCCGCTCTCGACCCAGAAGCTGTTGTACGCGCCCGTGCTGCCGGGCGGCGGCTCGCGGTCCCGGCGGCTCGCGGCGAGGGCGTCGAGCTCGGCGCGCTCCTCGTCGGTCAGCGCCTCCCGCCCCTCGTACTCGCTCGGACGCTCCATCGGCGTCGTGGTGGTGTTCGTCCACATGCCCTGCAGGTCGGGGTCGCCCCACGCCGTCCGCCACGTCTCCCCGGCGCCCTGCGCCGCCGCCGCGGCTGGTGCGAGCACCAGCAGAACACTCGCCAACGCTGCAATCGCACGTGTCATCGGACTCCTCCTCCAGATGGGGCTGCGCCCCAAGCCCCCGGCGTCCGCTCGCGGGGACCCCAATGCCCCGCGCCGCTCCTGGCTGACTCGGTCCACTGGCCCCGTCTGTCAACGCGCAACACTATGCACAGCTTAGCAGGCACGTCCTGCCACTCCGAAGAGACTACCGGCGGTCGACCCGGCCGGGCTCGATCAGGACTACATCCCAGCCCGGCGGCTCGCCGCAAAGCGCCTGAACAACCGGCCGGCGGCCTCGTGCAATCCCTCACCGACAGCCACGGTCTCGCCGAGGTCGAGATGCATCCCGGCGGGCGGATCGAATGCCGGCCACGCCGGCAGATCGGCCCGATTCGGATTGCCGGTGGCGGCGAACGCCGTCCGCGCGGCGGCCGGCGCCGCCGTCTCGGCGGCCGGCTGGCTGCATGCCGCCCCGAGCCCCGCCATGACGGCGAGCAGCAGGACGCGCCGCGCACGCGCGCCGATGCGCGTGCCGATCAACGTCACGATCTCCAATGGTCCGAATCCGCGCCCGCGCTTCAACGCGCCTCCGCCTCGCGCTCCTGCACCCGGGCACCGCGCAGGATGTTCACCAGGCTGTAGTTGCCTTCGTGGCACGCGTGCTCGTACAACGACCCCGCCGACAGGAGCAGCGGCATCTCGACCGACCACGGCTCCGTCCACGTCTCGGGATCCTCGACCTTGAACCCGTAGCGGAGCGTCTCGGCGTCGACGCGGGTCAGCCGCTCGGTGAGATGCAGTCCGGGACCCGATCCCCAAAACCCGTCGACGCCATTGAAGTTCGTCGTCTCGACGACCAGGGTGTCGCCCTCCCAGCGGCCCCGCGAGTCGCCGCTCCAGAGCCTGATGCGAGGATCGATGCGCGGCCGCGCGTCGAGGTGGATGATGCGCACGACGTGGCCTTCCTCGTGGAGGAGCGCGATCTGGTCCGGGGTCTGGAAGATGTGGTGGACGTTCGCGACCCCGAACGCCATCATCGGCGGCCCGCCGCTGACGAAGCGCAGGCAGCGCTCGCTGTAGCCCCGATCTTCGTAGGAGTCGGCCCGCTCGGTGATGAACCGGTTGAGGCCGTCGGCCAGGCGCGCCTGCGCCGCCGGCGTGAACGGCGGGATCCTGCCGGTCGGGCCCGTGACGAGCGACGTCCGCCGGCTCAGCGGCCCGCCCCCGGCTCGCGCCGGGCCGCCCTCGACGGCCAGCGCGCGCTCCTGCGGCGTGAGCGGTCCGAGCCGGTCCGTGAACAACGGCCGCGGCAGCTCCTCTTCCTCGCCTGCCCTCAGGAATTCCCGATCGCCGAACGATTCCGCACGTTCCAGCGGCGTGGTGGTGTCGTTGATCCATACACCGCCCAGGGCGGGCCGGCCCCACGGCGTGCGCGGCACGCCGGCGGTCTCCGGAGGCTGCGCCGCCACCCATCCCGGCGCCAGCAACAGCAGAGCGCCCGCCAGCACGCCAAACGGGCCTGTCATCGAGGCTCTCCTCCGGTTGCGGGCAACGGCGGGCGGCGCGCCCGCTGCGGACGGGGGTGGATGGTCCGATCAGCCAAGCCGGCCGGGCGCGACCTATGCTCTCGGTTGAGTCGTCTGGACAGCCTTGCGCAAGGCGCCGACGAACTTGGCCGGGTCGTCACGCGTCGACACGCTCGGCAGCAGGGTCGCCAGCACGCGGTAGACCACAATCGGATCGAGCGTCGACAACCGCTCGAACAGGTCGCGGGCCTCGGCCCCGGTCTCCCGCGCGATGGCCGTCTTCTTTTGCCGCGTCAGGTCGTCGATCCGTTGCTGGATCTGTTCCGAACCCTTCACGCTACCGCCTCCCTCCGCTGCCGCTCCATCGCATGCAGCAGGTTGGCTTCGTTCTCCGGGCTGGCACGCCGGGCCCCGGCTCATGCCGCGGCATGATGTGCCGCATGACGCACGCCCAGCCCGGACCCCTATGACGAACTTAGCACGCCGCCGCGCCCCCAGGTCAAGCCGCAAGGCGCGCACGGCGCGCCTCGGCGGGAGTGGCGCGGGGCCATGGGGTCGCCGCAACTGGTGCATGTCATCACTCCGACAGATCGATGCCGGCCAGCACGTCGTCCGCGGGAACACGCGGCAGGGCCGGACCCCACGCCTGCCTGAACGCCTCGATCCCCAGGATGCGGTCGACGTCCGGCTTGCTGAAGAAGCAGCGGTCGATGGGAACCTGCTGCGTGCGATGCGCCCGCAGCGCGGCCGCCTTCGCCGCCCGCTGCGGCGCCACGTCGATCACGAAGTCGACGCCCGGCTCCTTGTCCAGGTCGCGCGGCCGCGTCACCTCCCACGGCGGAATGGGCGCGTTCCAGAGCAGGCGCGGCACGCGGTAGGGTCGGCCCACCCCGCCAACCCAGCGCGGATCGGCCGCCGCCGCGACGGCGTCGACCACGAAGCCCGCGATGGCCACGTGGTCGGCATGGCCGTTCATCCCGCCGGGATCGAAGCTGATCACCACGTGCGGCCGGTGCTGGCGGATACGCCGGACCAGCACATCGCGGATGCCGGCGGCCGGCGCCTCCGCGAGCTGCTTGTCCCGATAGTCGAGCAGGCGCACGTCCGCGATGCCGAGGATGCCGGCAGCCCGCCGCAGCTCGGCCTCGCGGACTGCCGGCAGCTCCTCCCGGCGGCACAGCGGCGGCTCTCCGACGCGGCCGGCGTCGCCGCGCGTGGCCGTCACGAGCGCGGTCTCGGCGCCCCGGTCGGCATGCCGGCGCACCAGCCCCCCGGCAACGAAGCTCTCGTCGTCCGGATGCGCGAAGATCAGCAGGAAGCGCGGCGCCGGCATGCGGCACTATAGCCCGCGCACGGCCCCGCGCCGCGGCGAATTGACACCCCTTCACGGCGGCGTAGAATGGCCGCAGGAGGCATCCCATCATGAAGCTGGCAGCAACCCTTGCGGCAGTGGCGCTCCTGTTGCTCGCACCACCCGTGTTCGCGGCGGCCGGGACGGAAGCCGGCGACACCGTCACCTTCACGAAGGACATCGCGCCCATCCTGCAGCGGTCGTGCCAGAACTGCCATCGCCCCGGGTCGCTCGCGCCCATGTCGCTGCTGACCTACGAGGACGCGCGGCCCTGGGCGCGCTCGATGAAGAACAAGACGGCCCTGCGCGAGATGCCGCCCTGGTTCATCGACAAGAACATCGGCATCCAGCACTTCAAGGACGACATCTCGCTGACCGACGAGGAGATTGCCGCGTTCGGCGCCTGGGCGGACGCCGGGGCGCCGCGCGGCGACCTCGCCGACATGCCGGCGCCCGTCGAGTGGGCCGACGCGGACGAGTGGACCATCGGCACGCCCGACCTCATCGTCTCGACGCCGGTGATGACGGTGCCGGCCGTCGCCCCGGACTACCACGACGAGATCGGCCCGGTGCCGACCGGCCTGACCGAGGACCGCTGGGTCGCGGCGGTCGAGGTCAGGGAGGTCCGGCTGCTGGACGACGAGGCCCGGGAGCGGGCGCGGTCGCTGGGCGGCTTCGGCAACTTCACCATCCACCACATGGGCATCCACAGCGGCGAGGCGCTCGGCACCACGGAAGAGAGCAGCCGCCCGCTGGAGGACCGCGACCGGTTCCGCCTGACGCACGAGATCGGCCAGAACGCCACCATCTACCCCGCCGACACCGGCGTGAAGCTGGCGGCGGGCACCGAGCTGAACTTCACGATCCATCTCTATTCCTCGGGCATGGAGATTCCGGTGCGGGCCGACATCGGCTTCGCGTTCCACCCGCGGGACTTCGAGCCGAAGTACTCGCAGTCGGGCTTCCTCGCCATCGGCCATCTCGGGGACGGGCTCGACATACCGGCCGGCGCGGACAACGTCCGCTTCGACAGCTTCTACACGATGCCGCAGCACGGCATCCTCACCACCTACGAGCCGCACATGCACTCGAGCGGCAAGCGGATGTGCGTCGAGGCCGTCTACCCCGACCAGACCCGCGAGATGCTCAACTGCTCGAAGTACGACCACAGTTGGGCGCGGGTCTACGTCTACGAGGACGACCACGCGCCGATCCTGCCGCAGGGCACCGTGCTGCACATGATTGGCTGGTACGACAACACCGCGGCGAACCGCAACGTCGTGGACCCGCGCAACTGGAAGGGCTGGGGGAACCGGTCGATCGACGACATGTTCCTGCTGCTGCCGAAGGTGACCTTCCTCGACGAGGAGCAGTACGCGGAGGTCGTGGCCGAGCGCGAGCTGCTGCGCGCGGCGCAAGCCGCCAACCAGCAGAACTGAGGAGAGCAGCAGCCGCCGCCCGGCGTCAGGGCAGGTCGTCGGGCGGCGCGACGCCGGCGCGCGCCATCACGGCGTGCACCGCCGCCTCTGTCTCGGGCGAGCTGACGATGTTGGCTCCGCGCTGGACGCCCGCGACGATCCGCCACGGCGTCCAGCCCCTGGCGTTCTCCCGATTCCAGACCTCGATCCGCGCGCCCTGCTCGGCCAGGAAGGTCACCACGCCGGGCAGATGCTTGTAGGCGGCCCCGTGCATGGCGGTCTCGCCGTTGTCGTCCACCGCGTCCAGCTCGCCGCCCAGCGCCAGCGCCACCTCGACGGCCTCGAGCACCTCCGGCTCGGTGCCGGGATCCTCGCCCGGGGACTGGGTGCCCACGCCGGCCGCCACCATCAGCGGCGTGGTGTTGTCCTCGTTGACCAGCAGCGGGTCGGCGCCCAGCTCCGCCAGCAGGCTCATCAGCGCGGCGTCCGCGGTGCGGGCCGCGAGCAGGAACGGCGTGCCGCCGATCATGTTCAGCTCCGTGATCCCGGCGGGCGGCTTCAGCGTGACGCGGGCGTTCAAGTCCGCGCCCTTCGCTGCCAGCACGCGCACGAACTCGAGGCTGTCCATGTCGCCCGAGCCCTCGGGCGCGGGGTCGTTGGTGCCGGAGTCCCCGGTCTTGCGCACCCACGACACCTGGTGCAGCGCGGTCCACCCGCGCGGCGCCGCGTCGGGATCGGCTCCCCGCTCCAACAGCCGCGCCGCCAGCTCGAAGTGGGCGCTCCCCACCGCCAGCAGCAAGGCGTCGAGACCCGCGCTGGACGCCCGCGGCATCTCGACGCCGAGGGCCGTCCGATCGGAGTCGATCGACAGCGCGTCGTCCAGGCTCGCGCCGGCGTCCAGCAGCAGCTCGGCCGCCTCGATCCGCCCCTCCCGGGCGGCGAACAGCAGCGCCGTGAAGCCGTTCTGCGAAGCCGCGGCGACGTCCGCCCCGTGCGCGAGCAGCGCCGCGACAACCTCGACGTTGCCCTCCGCCGCCGCCCACATCAGCGCCGTCTGCCCCCGCCACGACTCGGCGGCGTTCACGTCGGCGCCGCGCGCCAGCAGCAGCTCGACGGCCTCGACGACCCCGGTGCGCGCCGCCGTCATCAGCGCCGTCTCGCCCTCCGCCAGCACCGTGTCCGGATCGGCCCCGGCGTCGAGCAACAGCTCGATCATGGCGGCGTTGCCGTTGATGCACGCCAGCGACAGCGGGCGCACCCCGTAGCGGTTGGCGGCCGTGGGCCGCGCACCGGCGCGGACCAGCAGCTCCGCGATGCCGAGCTGGTCGCGGTGCACCGCCCAGTGGAGCGGCGTGCTGCCGTCGGCCTCGGTGCCGTTCGGATCGACCTGCGCCGCGAGCAGCACCCGCACGGACGACTCGTCGGCGCGCTTGACGGCATCGACCAGCGGCGCGTCCACCGCCGCGGCCGGCCCGCCGCCGGCCAGCAGTGCCGCCGCGACGACCGCGATCAGCCGCACCCTCCACGTCATTGATGACCTCCGCGGTCCGGCTACAGCGTCAGCGGCTCGAGGACCGGGCCGGCGCGGCCGGTGCTGTCCACGAAGTTGTCCAGGTGCACGCCCATGTGGTCGAGCAGCGTCAGATGCAGGTTGGCCAGCGGCGTCGGCTCGGCGTAGCGCAGGTGCCAGCCGCCCTTCGCGTCGCCCGCCGCGCCGCGCGCGACCACGATCGGCAGGTTGCTGTGGTCGTGCACGTTCGGGTTGCCCATGCCGCTGCCGTACAGGTAGGTGGTGTGGTCCAGCAGCGACCCGTCGCCGTCCTCGGTGGCGCGCAGCCGATCGAGCAGGTAGGCGAACAGCGACACGTGGTAGGCGTTGATCTTGGCCAGCTTGGTCAGCTTCTCGGGATCGTTGACGTGGTGCGACACCGGATGGTGCGGCTCGGCCACGCCGATCTGGGGATAGGTGCGGGTGCTCGCCTCACGCGCCAACTGGAACGTGATGACCCGGGTCAGGTCGGTCTGCAGCGCCAGCACCTGCAGGTCGAACATCAGCTTGACGTGCTCCTCCCACGAATCCGGGACGCTGGTCGGCCGCTCCAGCGCCGGCAGCGGGGACGCGGCGGCATGCTGCTCCGCCCGCTGGATGCGGCGCTCCACCTCGCGCACCGTATCCAGGTAGTTGCTGACCCGGGTGCGGTCGCCGGCGCCGAGGCGCGACCGCAGGCGGGCCATGTCGCCGAGCACCCAGTCGAGAATGCTGGCGTTAGCCCGCAGCTCGGCCTGCCGCTCCTGCGGCGTGCCGCCGTCGCCGAACAGGCGCTCGAACACGGCGCGCGGATCGGCCTCCGGCGGCAGCGGCGTCGTCGGCGACGACCACGACAGGCAGTTCATGTAGACGCACGCGAAGCCGTTGTCGCAGTTGCCGACCTGCGCTATCAGGTCGGTACCGAGCTCCAGCGACGGGATCACCGTCTCGCCGCCCACCGCCTTCGCCACGATCTGATCGACCGTCGTGCCCAGCTCGTAGTCGCTGCCTTCCGTCCGCTTGCCGCCCACGCAGCTCAGGAACGCCGCGTTCGACGACGCGTGGTTGCCGGCGGTGTAGGCGTTCCGGATCTCCAGGTTGGTCACCACGGTCAGGTCGTCGAGGTGCGGCGTGAGCGCCGCCAGCGACGGCGACAGCGCCGTGAGACGTCCATCCGCCTCCGGAATCCACGGCGCGGGGTTCATCCCCATCGGGATGAAGACGTAGCCCAGGCGGCGGACCGGCCGGGGCGCCGCGCTCAGCGCCGGCAGCATGGCATCGAGCAGCGGCAGCGCGAACGCCGCGCCGAGCCCTCGCAGGAACGTCCGCCGCGGCAACGCCATCTTCGTCAGGATCATCACGACCTCCGCATCTGGAACGGCGTACTCTTGACAATGGCCAGCACGAGCGACGAGAAGCGATTGTCGTCCCGCGCGGCCTCGCGCAGGACCTGCCGCACCGCGGGCGCGTCGGCGTGATCCACGCCGCGCCCCAGCGCGAACGTCAGCAGCTTCTCGGCCAGCGTCCGGACGAACAGGTCGGGGCGCGCCAGCAGCGCCTGCCGCAGGCCGGCGACCCCCTCGAACTCCGGGCTCCCCGGCAGGCTGCCGGAGGCGTCGATGGCCCGCCAGGCCTCGTCGCGCTCGCGCCAGCGGCCGACCGCGTCGAAGTTCTCCATGGCGAGGCCGGCCGGGTCCATCAGTTGATGGCAGGCGGCGCAGGCGGGGTTCCGTCGGTGCTGCGCCATCCGCTCGCGCATGGACGGCGCCTCCCCGCCCGCCGCGCCCGCGTCGAGCGGCGGCACGTTCGGCGGCGGGGGCGGCGGCGGCATGCCGAGGACGTTCTCCAGCACCCAC
>CAZMWA010000296.1:0-5759 GCA_964569405.1 uncultured Vicinamibacteraceae bacterium
TGCGCCGCGGCGTGCTCTACCGGCTGGCCGCCGACGTGGGCGCCACCAAGATCGCGCTCGGCCATCACGCGGACGACTTCGTCGAGACGCTGCTGCTCAACCTGTTCTTCGCCGGCAGCCTGAAGGCCATGCCCGCGCGCCTCGTCTCGGACGACGGGCGCCACGTGGTCATTCGTCCCCTCGTGTACGTGGCCGAGGACGAGGCGCGGGCCTACACGCGCGCCTGCGAGCTGCCGGTCATCGGCTGCTGCTGCCCGGTCTGCGGGGATCTGAGCCTGAAGCGCCAGCGCATCAAGCGCCTGCTGCTCGACCTCGACCGCGAGCACCCCGGGGTCAAGAATTCCATGCTCAAGGCGCTCGGCAACGTCGCGCCGCGGCACCTGCTCGATACCCGTCTCAATCCGGTCGCCGAGCTGCGCGCGCGGGTAGCCGACGACCTGGAGCTGGCCGCCTCGTAGTGGTGCAACCCGGCGGCGCGCCACGAGCGCCCTCGGCGCCCGGATGGAATTTTTCATGCGAGTGGTGTTGCAGCGCGTGAGCTCCGCGTGCGTCAGCGCCGGCGGCCGCCGGCTCGGCAGCATCCGGCGCGGCCTGCTCGCGCTGGTCGGCGTGGGGCGTGGCGACGGCGCCTCGGACGTGGCGTACATGGCGCGCAAGCTCCCCCAGGTCCGGATGTTCGAGGACGAGGCCGGCCGGATGGCGCGCTCGCTCGCCGACATCGGCGGGGAGCTGCTCGTCGTGTCCCAGTTCACGCTGTACGGCGATTGCCGCAGGGGCCGGAGGCCGTCGTTCGATCGGGCGGCCCCGCCCGCGGCGGCGCGCGGCATCTACGAGGACTTCGTCGCGGCCCTGCGGGAGACCGGTCTGACGGTGCGCACGGGCGAATTCCAGGCGCTGATGCGCGTCGAGCTGGTCAATGACGGTCCGGTGACGCTGCTGCTCGACAGCGACCACCTGCGGCGAGACGATGTGGGGTGATCCGGCTGTCCGCCTGCTGGTCCTCGCCGCCCTGTTGCCGCTCCTGTGGGCCGACCCCGCCGCCGCGCAGCAGCGCCCGCTGCTGACCGAGGATCCCGAGTCGATCGGCGCCGGGCTGATGCTGCTCGAAGGCGGGTTCGAGTACACCTGGGAGCAGCCGTACCCGGTTTCAGGGTTGCGCGGGCACCGGCTGCGGGCGCCGATCCTGGGCGTGAGCTTCGGCGTCAGCTCGATTGCCGAGGTGCAGATCGACGGGATCTCCTACCAGCGGCTCCGCGTCCTCGAGCGGGGCAGGGGGCCGCTGTCCGCGCTCGTGAACGTGACCGGCGCGACCGCGCAGGACATGGAGGATCTCATCGTCGGCACCAAGGTGCGCGTGATTCCCGAGACGGATTTCAGCCCGTCGTTCGCGCTGCGGTTCGCGACGCGCCTGCCGAACGCCGGCAACGAGAGCGGCCTCGGGGTCGACTCGATGGCCTTCTTCAACACGCTGCTGGTGGGCAAGAGCTTCGGGCCCGCCCGCGTCGTCGCCAACGTCGGCCTGGGCATCCTGTCCGACCCGGTGCGCGGCGACCGGCAGAACGACGTGGTGCTGTACGGCGTGTCGGTGACGCGCGCCCTGAACCCGTTCGCCGAGCTCGTCGCGGAGGTCAACGGCCACGCCAACACGCGCCGTGGGACCCCCCCCCCCGGCACCGACACGTCGGGCCACCTGCGCGCCGGCGTGCGCTACCGGCTGGGCCCGTTGCGGCTCGACGGCGCCGTGATCAGCGGGCTGACGAGCCGCGACGGCAAGTTCGGCGTGACCGCGGGCCTCACGTGGATCTTCCCGGGGCTGCCGGTCCCGGCCAGTTGACGGCGCGCCGGATGCCCGCGGGTTCCATGCCTGTCGAGTTCACCAAGGCGCACGCCTACGGCAACGATTTCCTCTTCGTGGAGGAGCATCTGGCGGCCGGCGGGGAGGCCGCCGCGTGGGCCCGCGCCGTGTGCGACCGCCAGCGCGGCATCGGTGCGGACGGCCTCATCCTCTACAACCGGACGCCGGCCGGCGCGACGATGAAGCTGCTCAACGCCGATGGATCGGCGGCCGAGGTGTCCGGCAACGGCGTGCGCTGCCTCGCGGCCATCGTCGCCGACGGGGACGACGCACGCGGGCAGGCCTCGGAGATCACGATCGAGACCGCTGGCGGCGTCAAGACGCTGACCCTGCTGGAGGCTGCCCCGCCGCGCTTCCGGTTCAGGGCGTGGATGGGGCGGGCGTCCGGGCTCGCGCGGCGGCAGCTCGAGGCCGCGGGCGAGCAGGTCAGCGTGATCGTGCTGTCGGTCGGGAACCCGCAGTGCATCGTGCTGACCGATGCGCTCGATGCGGAGCGATTCGCCCGGCTGGGGCCGGCGCTGGCGACGCACGAGGCGTTTCCCGAGGGGACGAACGTGGAGTTCGTGCAGGTCGAGCGCCCGGATCGGCTGCGCATCCGCATCTGGGAGCGGGGCGTGGGTCCGACACACGCCTCCGGTACGGGAGCCTGCGCCTCGGCTGTCGCGGCGACCGTGTTCGGCGGGGCGGCGCCGGCCATGGACGTGGTCTCGCCCGGGGGCTCGCAACGGGTCGAGCTGACCGCGGACGGGATCTACCTCACGGGCTGGGCCGAGCTCACGGCCCGGGGCGTCTGGCTGAGCCCGCCGCCGGGCGCGTAGCGGTGCGTGGGACGAAGGGGTCCCGGCGGCTGGTAGCTTTCGCGTACTCCGGAGGGCGCCGCCGTCGCCGTCCTTGCCGCGTGGGCGATGCGAGGCGCCGGGAGCGGGGAGGTCCCGCGCCGGCTGGCGCGCTCTGTAGTACGATGGCACGGCGGCACACGGCTTGAAGGCGCGAGAAGCATGCGATCGCTCGCGCCGCACGACCGCCCTCGCGAGAAGCTCGACCGGCTCGGTTCGAGCGTCCTCGGCGACAACGAGCTCCTGGCCGTCATTCTCGGGCACGGCTATCACCGTGCAAGCGCCCTGGATATCGCCAACCGGGTACTGGGGGCGGCGGGTGGGGTGCACGGGTTGACGCGCCTGTCCGAGGGGCAGTTGCGGCGGGTCACCGGGGTCGGGCCGGCCAGGGCCGCACGGATTCTGGCCGCGGTGGAGCTGGGCCGGCGGACGCTGGCGCGCTCGCCGGCCGAGCGCACCCTGCTGCGCAGCCCGCGGGACGTCGCCGCGTATCTGCTGCCCCGCTACGGGGCCGGGCTGGTCGAGCAGTTCGGCTTGCTGATGCTGGATACCAAGCACCGGGTGCTGCGCGCCACGGTGCTTTCGATAGGCACGCTGGATGCAAGCCTGGTGCATCCGCGGGAGGTGTTCCGGGCGGCCGCCGCCGCCGGTGCCGCGGCGCTGGTGCTGTTTCACAACCACCCGTCGGGCGATCCGACGCCCAGTGTGGACGACGTCGCGCTGACCGAGCGCATGGTGCAGGCCGGCACGCTCATGGGGATCGACGTGATAGACCACGTCGTGCTGGCCGACGTGCGGTACTTCAGCTTCAAGGAGAGCGGACGAATCTAGGTGGGGAAGGTCCTCTACTTCGACTGTTTCTCGGGCGCCTCCGGCGACATGATCCTCGGCGCGCTGCTCGACGCCGGGCTGCCGCTCGAGCGGCTGCGGTCCGCCGTCGGAAGCCTGGCGCTCGACGGCGTGACGCTCGAGGCCGAGCGCGTCGAGCGGTCCGGGATCGGGGCCACGAAATTTCGCGTCCGCGGCGCCGGCGGGGAGCACCGGCGCAACCACGACGGCGGCCATGACCGGCACGGCCACGACCATCACGGCCACCACCACCACGACCAGCATCGCCACGGCCCGGACCACCACGCCCATGGGCACCGGGGGTTGAGCGAGATCTGCGCGCTGGTGGACCGCTCGGCCCTGTCCGCGGCGGCGAAGAACCGGGCGAGGCGTCTCTTCCGGCGCCTGGCGGAGACGGAAGCCGACATTCACCGGCGGCCGGTGGAAGAGATCCACCTCCACGAGGTAGGGGCCGTCGACTCGATCATCGACATCGCCGGGGCCGTGTTCGGCCTCGAGTGGGTGGGCGCCGATCGCATCGTCTCGTCGCCGCTCAACGTCGGATCGGGCACGGTGACGTGCGCCCACGGGGTGCTGCCGGTGCCGGCCCCGGCGACGGCGCGGCTGGTGGCCGGCGTGCCGGTATACTCGACCGGCGTCGAGGCCGAGCTGCTCACGCCGACCGGGGCGCTGCTGGTCACCGACTACGCGTCGCAGTACGGGCCGCTGCCGGCGCTGCGCGTGCGGCGGGTGGGGTACGGCGCCGGCGACCGGGATCTGCCCGGCTCGCCGAACGTCGTGCGCGTCGTCATCGGCGACGACGCCGCCGGCGGCGGGGGCCTGCAGCGCGTCGTCGTCATCGAGAGCGAGATCGACGACATGAACCCCCAGATCTTCGGGGTGCTGATGGACCGGCTCCACGCGGCCGGCGCGCTGGACGTGTTCTACGCGCCGATCCAGATGAAGAAGAACCGTCCGGGGACGCTGGTCTCGGTTGTCGCGCTGCCGGCGGACCGCGAGGCGCTGACCGCGCTGCTGTTTCGGGAGACGACCACCATCGGGGTCCGGTTCAAGGAGATGGATCGCGAGCGGCTCGATCGCGAGCAGGTGACGGTGGAGACGCCGCTCGGCCCGGTGCGGTTCAAGGTGGCCGGCCGCGGCGGCGACGTGGTCAACGCGTCACCCGAGTTCGACGACTGCCTGCAACTCGCCGAGCGGCACGACCTGTCGGTCAAGGTCGTGCAGGCGATTGCAACGAAGGCGTATCTGGATCGCTAGCATGCCCCGCTTCTACATCACCACCGCCATCGACTACGTGAACAGCCGGCCGCACCTGGGCACGGCGTACGAGAAGGTGACCGCCGACGTCATCGCGCGCTACAAGCGGCTCGCCGGCTTCGAGACGCGGTTCCTGATGGGAAACGACGAGCACTCGCAGAACGTGTATCAGCGCGCGCGCGAGGAGGGGCTCGAGCCGCTGGCCTTCTGCGACCGGATGGAGACCGCGTTCCGGGACGTCTGGCGGCGGCTGGACATCTCCTTCGACGACTTCATCCGGACGACGGAAGATCGCCACCGGAGCGGCGTGACGGCGCTCGTCTCGCGCCTGATCGAGTCGGGCGACGTCTACGAGGGGTTCTACGAAGGGTGGTACTGCGTCTCGTGCGAGGCGTTCAAGCAGGAGAAGGACCTCGTCGACGGCGCCTGCCCGGTGCACCAGCGCCCGCCGCAGTGGATCCGCGAGAAGAACCACTTCTTCCGCTTGTCGAAGTATCGGGAGCCCCTGCTCGAGCGCTACGCGGCGCACCCGGAGGCGCTCGAGCCGGAGATCCGCCGCAACGAGATCCTGCGGCTGCTCGAGGCCGGCCTCGAGGACATCTCCATGAGCCGGACCGGGCAGTCGTGGGGCATACCGGTACCGTCCGATCCCGGCAGCGTGGTCTACGTCTGGATGGACGCGCTGATCAACTACGTCTCGGGTGTCGGCTACGGCGCCGACGACGCCCTGTTCGACACCTGGTGGCCGGCCGACTTGCACGTGATCGGCAAGGACATCACCCGCTTCCACTGCGTCGTCTGGCCCGCGATGCTGATGAGCGCCGGCGTCGCGCTGCCGCGGCAGGTGTTCGGACACGGCTGGGTCCACTGGCAGGGCCAGAAGATGAGCAAGTCGCTCGGCACGGCCGTGGATCCGCTGGAGGCGGTCGAGCGCCTGGGACCGGATCCGTTGCGGCTGTACC
>CAZMWA010000297.1:0-47171 GCA_964569405.1 uncultured Vicinamibacteraceae bacterium
GAACGCTCAGATCGAGAGCCTCCGGGTCCTGCGGCGGGAGCGGAACGAGGCAAGCGTCAGCCGGGCCCTCCGCGACTTGAACCGGGCCGCCCGGACCGACGAAAATCTGATGCCCCATTTGATTCATGCGGTCCGGGAATACGCCACCGTGGGAGAGATCTCAACCTCCCTGAAGGAGGTCTTCGGCGTTTATCGGGAACCCATGTTCTGAGGATTCAGACTGAATGAACAATCGAAGACTCAGGGTTCTCATCGCCAAGCCGGGGCTCGACGGGCACGACCGGGGAGCCAAGGTCATCGCCCGCGCGCTGCGCGACGCGGGGATGGAGGTCATCTACACCGGCCTGCGGCAGACGCCCGAGCAGATCGTCGACGCCGCTCTGCAGGAGGACGCGGACGTCATCGGCCTGTCCATCCTGTCCGGCGCCCACAACCACATCTGTCCCCGCCTGATGGAGCTGCTCGCGGCCAAGGGGCTCGACGACGTGCTCGTGGTCGTCGGGGGGATCATTCCGGATGCCGACCTGGCCCGGCTGAACGCGGTCGGCATCGAGGGGGTGTTCCAGCCGGGCACGCCGATGCAGGCCATCTCCGAGTTCATCGAGAGCCACGTGCGGCGCGACGAGACCCGCGCCTGACTTGCCGCGTATGCCCGAGCTGACGAAGGTCTTCGAGCACACGAAGATCGACCCCAAGTGGTACGCGTACTGGGAGGAGGTCGGTGCGTTCCGGGCCGACCCGGCGTCCGGCCGGCCGCCCTTCAGCATGGTGCTGCCGCCGCCGAACGTCACCGGCTGGCTCCACATCGGACACGCCCTCAACCAGACCCTGCCCGACATTGTGGCGCGCTGGAAGCGCATGCAGGGCTACGACGTGCTGTGGCTGCCCGGCACGGACCACGCCGGCATCGCGACCCAGAACGTCGTCGAGAAGCAGCTCGCCGCGGAGGGGCGCACCCGCCACGAGCTGGGCCGGGAGGCGTTCGAGGCGCGCGTGTGGGCGTGGGTCGAGCACAGCCACGGGACCATCACCAGCCAGATGCGCAAGCTTGGCTCGTCGGTCGACTGGTCCCGCGAGCGCTTCACGCTCGACGAGAGCCTGTCGCGGGCGGTCCGCCGGGTGTTCGTCTCGCTGCACGACGAGGGACTCATCTACCGCGGCACCTACCTGGTGAGCTGGTGTCCGCGCTGCCGAACCGCGCTCTCCGACCTGGAGGTGGACCACCGCGACACGACGGGCAAGCTCTACCGGCTGCGCTACCCGCTGCGCGACGGCGAGGGGGCGGTCATCGTCGCGACCACGCGCCCGGAGACAATGCTCGGCGACACGGCCGTCGCCGTGCACCCGGACGACGACCGCTACCGGGAGCTGGTCGGCCGGCGGGTGGTGCTGCCCGTCATCGGGCGCGAGCTGCCCGTCATTGCCGACGCGTTCGTCGACCCGGCGTTCGGGACCGGCGCCGTGAAGGTCACGCCGGCGCACGACCCGAACGACTTCGAGATCGGCCAGCGCCACGAGCTGCCGCAGGTATCGGTCATCGACGAGGACGGCCGCATGACCGGCGAGGCGGGGCCCTACGCCGGCCGCGACCGCTTCGCGGCGCGCGACGGCCTCGTGGCCGAGCTCGGAGCGGACGGGCTGCTGGCGGGCGTCGCCGACCACGTGCACGCCGTAGGTCACTGCCAGCGGTGCGGGACGGTCATCGAGCCGCTGCTGTCGACCCAGTGGTTCGTGCGGATCGCGCCGCTGGCCGAACGGGCGCTCGAGGCCGTCCACCAGGGGCGCACGACGTTCGTGCCGGAGAACTGGACCCGGACGTACGAGGAGTGGATGACCAACATCCACGACTGGTGCATCTCGCGGCAGCTCTGGTGGGGACACCGGATTCCGGCCTGGCATTGTGACGATTGCGGCGCGGTGCACGTCGCGGAAGAGGCGCCCGCCGCGTGCACGTGCGGGGCCGGCCTGCGGCAGGACACGGACGTCCTGGACACCTGGTTCAGCTCGGGCCTGTGGCCGTTCAGCACGATGGGGTGGCCGGACGCGACGGCCGACCTGGCGCGCTACTACCCGACGAGCCTGCTGATCACGGCCCACGACATCATCTTCTTCTGGGTCGCGCGGATGATGATGCTCGGCGTGAAGTTCGCCGGCAACGTGCCGTTCGAGACCGTCTACATCACCTCGCTCGTGCGGGACGCCCACGGCCAGAAGATGAGCAAGTCGAAGGGCAACGTGGTCGATCCGCTCGAGCTGATCGGGGAGATCGGCGCCGACGCGTTCCGGTTCACGCTGGCGGCCCTGGCGTCGCCCGGGATGGACATCTCGCTGTCGGAAGGGCGGCTGCGCGGCTACCGCCAGTTCGTCAACAAGATCTGGAACGCCTCCCGGTTCGTGCTGCTGAACCTGCCCGGCGCGGCGCAGAGCCGGCCGGACGTGCCGCCCGCCGGCGATCTCGATCTCATTCACCGCTGGATCCTGCATCGCACCGGCGAGCTGAGCGGCGAGCTGCAGGCGGCCTTCGAGGGGTTCCGCTTCGACGTCGCCGCGGATCGCCTCTATCACTTCTTCTGGCACGAGTACGCCGACTGGTACATCGAGCTGGTCAAGCCGCGGCTCCAGGGCGACGCGGCGGAGCGCGACGCGGCGGTCGCCGTGCTGCTCGAGGTCCACGACCGGATCCTGCGCATGCTCCATCCGTTCATGCCGTTCGTCACCGAGGAGATCTGGCAGGCGCTGCCCCAGCGTGCCGGGGACGGACACGCCCCGAACGGCACGGATCGCACCATTGCCCTGGCGCCGTTTCCGGCCCCCGTCGCCGCGTGGCGCGACGACCGCGCGGTGGCGGCGATGACGCTCCTGCAGGAGGTCGTCACGACCCTGCGAACGGTGCGGTCCGAGTGGGGAGTGCCCCCGTCGCGGCCGGTCACGGCGCTCGTGGAAGGCGCCGCCACCGAGGTGCGCGAGCTGCTGGCGCGCCACGGCGGCCACGTCCGCCACCTGGCCGGCCTGTCGGCGCTCGAGTTCGCCGACGAGGTCGCGCGCAGCCCGGACACCGTCCGCCGGGTCGTGCGCGACTTTCAGTTGCACATCCCGCTGGCCGGCATCGTGGATCGCAGGCAGGAGACGGAACGCGTCGGGCGGAGCCTGGCCAAGCTCACCCGGCAGCGCGAGGTGCTCCAGGCGCGGCTGGCGAAGCCCGCCTTCGTCGAGCGGGCCGCTCCCGAGGTCGTGCGCGAGGCTCGGGAGCAGGAGCGGGTCCTCGCCCGGCGCCAGGCGAAGCTGGAGGAGATCCTGCAGGAGCTCGGTGGGTGAGCTCCGGTCCACTTTGCGCGCTCGACCCATCCAGCTATCGCGAAATCGTGCGCCGCGCGCTGGCCGAGGATGCCTGCCGCGACGACGTGACGACCGCGGCCACGATTCCGGCGGCGCAGCGGGCGACCGGCGACCTGATCGCGAACGGCGCCTGCGTGCTGGCCGGCGTCGACGTGGCGGTCGAGGCTTTCGTGCAGCTCGATCCCGGCGCCGAGGTCGATCGCCGGCGCCGGGACGGGGACTGCTGCGCGGCCGGCGAGCTGATCTTCCGCATCACCGGCAGCGCCGCGGCGCTGCTGAGCGCCGAGCGCACGGCTCTCAACTTCCTGCAGCGCATGTCGGGCACGGCGACCCTGACGCGGCGCTTCGTGGACGCGGCGGCGGGGCGGGCGGCCATCTTCGATACGCGCAAGACCACGCCGACGCTGCGCGTGCTGGAGAAGCACGCCGTCCGCGCCGGCGGCGGCGCCAGCCACCGCGCGGCGCTCGACGACGGCATCCTGATCAAGGACAACCACATTCGGATCGCCGGATCGGTGACCGAGGCGGTGCGGCGGGGCCGGACCGCCGGACGCGGACTGCCCGTGGAGGTGGAGGCGCAGAGCCTGGGCGAAGTCGACGAGGCGGTCGCCGCCGCGGCCGACATCATCCTGCTCGACAACCTCTCGCTGGCCGACGTCCGCACCGCCGTGGACCGCATCGCCGGGCGGGCGAGGGTCGAGGTGTCGGGCGGCGTGACGCTCGAGCGCGTCGCGGAGCTGGCGGCAACCGGCGCCGACCGCATCTCGGTGGGCGCCCTCACGCATTCGGCCCCGGCGGTCGATTGCAGCTTCGATCTCCGTCCGACGGCCCCGGCCGGGGCGGCAGCGCCCGCGGGTCCGACCGGCGCATGACGGAGCCGCCCCCCGCGGACATCGCGCTCGCGCTGGCTGCCGCGGCGGATCGCATCGGCGCCTGCGCGGGCCGGATCAGCTACGTCGCCACGGCGTCTTCCACGAACGACATGGCCCTGCGCCTGGCCGCGGCGGGCGCCGACGACGGGACGACGGTGCTGGCCGGCGGGCAGACCGCCGGGCGCGGCCGGCAGGGCCGGCGCTGGTTCTCGCCGCCGGGCGCCGGACTGTACTTCTCGCAGGTGCTGCGGGGCGGCGGGGCGGCGCCGGTGACGCTGATGGTCGGCGTGGCCGTGGCGGAGGGCGTGCGCACCGCGACCGGGTTGCCGGCCGAGATCGAATGGCCCAATGATGTCGTGGTACGGTCGCCGCCCGCGGCGGGCGCCGGCGGGGGCGCGCGCAAGCTGGCCGGCGTTCTCACGGAGGCGGCGCGGCTCCGCGGCGTGGCCGACGCCGTGGTGGTCGGGATCGGGATCAACATCGAGCGGGTCGGGTATCCGGCCGAGGTTGCCGGGCGGGCCAGCTCCCTGGCGGCGGAGTTGGATGGTCCGGTCGATCGCGCGGCGGTGCTGGTCGAGGTGCTCGCCGCGCTGGCTCGCTGGCGGCGGGTGCTGGCCGCGGGCGGTGCGCCCCGCATGCTGGCCCGCTGGGAGGAGCTGGCGCCCGCCAGCCGCGGTGCGGTCGTCGCCTGGAGCGGCGCGGGCGGGCGGCGGAGCGGCGTGACGGCCGGCATAGACGGAGACGGCGCCCTGCTGGTCCGCGGCGGAGACGGTCTCGAGCGCCTCGTCGCCGGGGAGATCGACTGGCTGGCGAAGCCCGGGCACGCGGTTCACACCGAGGGAGACTGATGCTGCTGGCGGTCGACATCGGCAACACGAACATCGTCTTCGGCGTCTTCGCGGGCAAGCGGCTGGCGATGAGCTGGCGTCTGGCCACCTGGCCGGAGCGCACGGCCGACGAGCTGTGGGTGGTCGTCAGGCAACTGCTTGCCGAGAGGACCGTGCGGCTGGACCAGATCGACGGCATCGTGGTGTCGTCGGTCGTGCCGCCGCTCACGCAGCCCATCACCGAGATGGTGGCGCGCGGCCTGGGCCGCGAGGTGCTGCTCGTCGACGCGCGCAACGCAGGTCTCGCGATTCGCTACGACAACCCGCACGAGGTGGGCGCGGACCGGCTCGTCAACGGGGTCGCGGCGTGCGCGCTGTACGGCGCCGGCGTCCAGCCGGTGATCGTCGTCGACTTCGGCACCGCGACCACGTTCGATGCCGTGTCGGCGCGCGGCGAGTACCTCGGCGGCGTGATCTGCCCGGGCGTCGAGATATCGGCGGACGCGCTCTTCCAGCGCGCGGCGCGGCTGCCGCGGGTGGAGGTGCGCAGGCCGCCCGAGCTGATCGGCCGGACGACGGTGGCATCCATGCAGGCGGGCCTGTTCTTCGGCTACGTCGCCATGGTCGAGGGGCTCGTGCAGCGGCTGCGCCGCACGCTGGCCGGCGAGGGGGTTCCGGTCTGCGTCGCGACCGGCGGGCTGGCGGGGGCGATCGCGGCGGAGACCGGCGTCATCGATCAGGTCGACCTCGACCTCACCCTGACCGGCCTGCGGCTGGTGTGGGAGCGCAACGCCTGATGGAGCCGGGCGTCTACTGCCGCCAGGTCGAGGCGTACCTGTGCCGGCGCAACGCGGGCCACCTCATCCGGATAGTGGGGCCGGCGTTCGACCTCGTCCGCGGCTGGCAGACACGACAGGTTCCGCTGAGCATCGTGTTCCGGGCGATCGATCGGACGGTCGAGCGGCGCGAGGCGGCCGGCGCCCGCCGCCGGCCCGTGCGGATCGAGTTCTGCGAGGCGGACGTGGACGCGCTGTTCGACGACTGGCGGCGGGCGGTCGGCGTGAGCGGCGGCGAGCGGGGAGCCGCCGGCCCGCCGGCCCCGCCCCGGCGGACGCTCGTCACCCACCTCGATCGCGCCATCCTGGCGCTGACGGCCGTGCGGGGCAGCGAGCGCCACGCGACCGCGCTGGGGGAGCTGGCGGGGCAGGTGGTCGGCGAGCTCGACGGGCTACGCGGGGCGGCGAAGACCGCCCGCGGCGACGCGCGCCGGCGCCTGCTGGCCCGGCTGGCCGACCTCGATCAGGCGCTGATGACGGTAGCCCGCGACACGGCGGATGCCTCGCTGCGGGAGACGATACGGCGCGAGACGGAGGGCGATCTCGCTCCGTTCAGAGCGCGGATGCCGGCGGGCGCCTTCCGGAAATCGCTGCAGGCAGGCACGGACCGGCTGCTCCGGGAACGCCTCGCGCTGCCGCGAATCGCGTTCGAGTAGGCCCCTGGGCCACGTTACATGCGGGGCGGGACCTCGCACCCCATCAGGTTCAGGGCGCGCGTCAGTTGCCGCCGCAGGTAGACGACCACGCCCGCGCGCCACAGGCGCACGTCGCGGCGCTCCTCGCCGAGCACGGGATAGCGATGGTAGAAGGTGTTGAAGGCCTGCGCCAGGCCGAAGGCGTACTTGGCCAGCACCGACAGCTCCAGCGAGCGCACCGCCTGCTCGACGATCTCGTCGAGGCGGGCGGCGTCCAGCGCGAGCGCCCACAGGTCCGTGCCGTCCGGCTCGGCGAGCGCCGCCGATGAGAGCTCCGGCAGGGCCGCGGCAACGGCCTGCTCGTCGGTGCCGTGGCGGGCGCGCAGCTTCTCGAGGATGTTCGTCGCACGGACGGCCGCGTACTGCAGGTACGGACCGCTCTCGCCCTCGAAGCTGAGGGCCTCCTCGATGTCGAACGCGATGACCTTGCCGCGCGAGTACTTGATCATGAAGTAGCGTACGGCCGCCGTGCCGATGACGGCGGCGATGCGATCCGTCTCGGCGTCCGTCAGCCTCGGGTTGCGGGCGCTCACCTCCCTGCGTGCCGCCGCGATCACCCGATCGAGGAGGTCGTCGGCCTTCACCCCGAGCCCCTTGCGTCCCGACACCTCGACGAACGGCCGGCCGGCGCCCGCGTCCGCGTCGTAGCCGAGGGCGCGCGCGGTCGCCGGCGAGAGGGCGACCATCTCGTACGAGAAGTGGATCGACCGTTCCGATTCGCGTACGTGGCCGACGGCCGCCAGCGCCTGCTTGAGCAGTTGCTGGAGATACGACTGGCGGGTGTCGATGACGTTGTAGACGGCGGCCGCGCGTCCGAAGGGCGGCGGGGCGTCGGCGGCGGGCTCCGCCGCCACGGCGCCGGTCGTCCACAGCTCGCGGCCGGAACGCTGCCGGTCGTAGTGGCGAATGGGGAAGTCCTTGCCCAGCACGCCGAACTTCCAGAACTGGTAGGCGATGTCCTTGCCGACGTACGTGACCGTGCCGTCCGAACGCACGATGACCTTCGTTCGCGGCCGCACCGCGGTGGGGTCGCCGTCCGTGAGCGCCTCCTCCGCGTCGTCGTTCTCCGTGTCGTCGTCCTCCGTGTCGTCCCCCGCCGCACCGTCCTCCGCCGCGCCGTCGATCGGCATCACCCAGCAGCCGGCCTGCGGGCCCCGGTCGGCGAGCGAGACCGCGCCGGCGGCCTTCAGGATGTCGAACGCGGTCGTCCAGAAGTCGAGGCGCAGAATGTCGCTCTCCCAGCTCAGAAGGTCGTACTCGACGTTGAGCCGATCCATGGTCGCCAGGTGCAGGCGGACGATGCGCCCGGCAACCAGGCGGGCCATCTCGGCCGTTTCGTTCCGGCCGTGCTCGAGGTCGCGCAGCGCGCGCGCCCTGGCTGCGAGCCGCTGCGGGTGGCCCTCGTACCACTCGGTCACGCGCGCGTACAGGTCCCAGCAGTAGTAGTCGAAGCGGGTCGTATCGGCCAGCCGGCGGACATCGTCGAGCGTCCGGGTCTCCAACTGCTGGAACCCCACGACCACGTCCGCCACCTGCACCCCGGTGTCGTCGATGTAGTTCTGGGTCTCGACCGGGTGCCCCTGAAAGCGCAGCAGCCGGACGAGCGTGTCGCCGAGCGCCGAGTTGCGCAGGTGACCGACGTGGGCCGCCTTGTTGGGGTTGATGGCGGTGTGCTCGACGATGGTCTTCGCGCGACCCGGCGCCGGCTGCGCGGCCCCCCGCGCGCCGAGGGCGCGCAGCAGCCAGGCCGGGCGGTCGAGGTACAGGTTGACGTAGCCGTTCGGCGCCGCGTCGGCCCGCGCGACGCCGTCGATCGGGCCCAGCCCGGCGACGATCTCGCTCGCGATGATGCGCGGCGCCTTGCGGAGCGTGCGCGCCAGCTCGAACGCGACGGTGACCGCGAGGTCGCCGAGCGCGCGGTTCGGGGGGAACTCGACGGCGATGGGGGGCAGCGCGTCGGCATCGAGGCCGTAGAGCTCGGTGAGCACGTCCCGGAGGCGTGCGCGCAGCGTGGCGTGTAGCGCAAGCATCATGATCGTCGATGGGCGGCCGGAGGCGATCCCTGCTCGTGGTCGGCTGGCGTATCCGATGTTGACGAACGTCCGCCCGGATCGTACAACACCCGCCGGCAAGGCCGCGGGCGGCGCGCTACGTTGACAGCCCGCCGGTGCTTCGCTACCGTGGAGTTGAGCATCGCCGCAGGCGAGCCATACCGCCCATGCCATCGCAATCCACTCGCCTTCGCGTTCGACGCGCCGTCGGTTGGCTGGCGGCGTCGGCGCTGTGTTCGTTCGTCACCACGGGCCAGGAGCCCGAGCCCGACCGGACGAGCGGGCGGCCGCAGGTGTACGTGGCGGAGGTGGACGCGCTGATCCACCCCGTGTCGGCCGAGTTCATCGACCAGACGATCGCGCAGGCCGACGCGGCGGACGCCGACCTCGTCGTCTTCATGCTGCAGACGCCGGGCGGGCTCGTCGACGCGACGCGCGCCATCAACACGAGCATCATCGAGGCGGAGACGCCGGTCGTCGTCTTCGTGGCGCCCAGCGGAACCCGGGCGGCATCGGCGGGCTTCCTGATCACGATTGCCGCCGACGTGGCGGCCATGGCGCCGGGCACGCACATCGGCGCGGCCCATCCCGTCGCGGGCACCGGACAGCCCATGGACGAGACGATGGCGGAGAAGGCGGCCTCGGACGTCGCCGCCTACGCACGCTCGCTGGCGAGCCAGCGCAACCGGAACGTCGAGCTGGCCGAGAAGGCCGTGACCGAGAGCCAGTCGTTCACGGAGCAGGAGGCGCTCGAGGCCAGCCCGCCGCTGATCGACCTCGTGGCGTCCGACCTCGACGCGCTGCTCGAGCAGCTCGACGGCCGCGAGGTGACCCGCTGGGGCGGCGACACGGTCGTGCTCCACACGGCCGACGCCGATGTCGAGCGGGTCGAGATGAACTGGCGCCAGCGGCTGCTCAGCGCGGTCGCCCATCCGCAGGTGGCGGTCATCCTGCTCAGCCTCGGCACGCTGGGGCTGACCATCGAGCTCTGGAACCCGGGCGGGATCGTCCCGGGCGTGGCCGGGGTGCTGTGCCTCCTGCTCGCGTTCTTCGCGTTCCAGATACTGCCGATCAACTACGTGGGGCTGCTGCTCATCGTGTTCGGGCTGGCGCTCCTGGTGGCCGAGGTGCTCACGGCCACCTACGGCCTGCTGGGGGCGGGAGGCATCATCAGCATGGTGCTCGGGGCGCTCATGCTGATCGATTCACCGGCGCCCGAGATGCAGTTGGGGTGGCCGTTCGTCCTGTCGTCGATGCTGGCGCTCGGCCTCATCGTCTCGCTGCTGGCCAGGCTGGGCGTCCGGTCACAGTTGCGCCGGCCGGTGACGGGCGTCAGCGGCATGCTCGCGCAGCTCGGCCGGGCGACCGAGCCGATCGCGGCGGGCGGCACGGGCAGGGTGTCCACGCATGGCGAGCTGTGGGCCGCGACGGCGGCTGAAGATATCGAGGCCGGCGCGCAGGTGCGCGTCGTTGCCGTCGACGGCATGCGGCTGACCGTCAAGCGAGAGCCGCTCCCGACGTCCGGAGGAGCAAAGCAATGACCGTGAGTCCGCTGTTGATGTTCGGCCTGATCGTGGTGCTGTACCTCGCCAGCTCCATCAAGATCCTGAACGAGTACGAGCGCGGCGTCATCTTTCGACTCGGCAAGCTGTATCCGAGGCCTAAGGGCCCGGGCGTCATTCTGGTCTTCGCGCCCATCGATCGCATGGTGCGGGTGAGCCTGCGCACGATCGTCATGGACGTTCCGCCGCAGGACGTCATCACGAAGGACAACGTCTCGGTCAAGGTCAACGCCGTCGTCTATTTCCGCGTGATGGATCCGCAGCGAGCCATCGTCGAGGTCGAGAACTTCCACTACGCGACCTCGCAGCTGGCGCAGACGACGTTGCGCAGCGTGCTGGGCCAGGTCGAGCTCGACGGTCTCCTGTCGGAGCGCGAGTCGCTGAACAAGGAGCTGCAGCAGATTCTCGACACGCAGACCGATCCGTGGGGGGTCAAGGTGTCGGCGGTCGAGGTCAAGCACGTGGATCTGCCGCCCGACATGCAGCGGGCGATGGCCCGGCAGGCGGAAGCGGAACGCGAGAAGCGTGCTAAGATCATTCACGCGGAAGGCGAGTACATCGCGTCGGAGAAGCTGGCGCAGGCGGCCGGCGTGATTGCGCAGGAGCCGCTGGCGGTCACGCTCCGCTACCTGCAGACCGCCACGGAAGTGGCCGGCGAGAAGAACTCGACGCTTGTCTTCCCGCTGCCGATGGACCTGCTCAGCGCGTTGATGCCGACGAAGCAGGACGCTTCGTCCTGATCCAGCGGGGGCTTCCTTGGCGTCGACAACCAGCTCACGCCCCACCAAGCAGTTCGTCTTCTACGTCATGGCGGCCACCGTCACCGGCGCCGTGCTGTTTCTGAGCGGCGTGCGTGTCGGCCAGGGAGCGGTGCGCCGGCCGGTCTGCCCGGGCGAGCCGTCCGTGGCTGCGGCCGCCGGGGCAGCCGTCGCGCAGCCGCTGGAGGAGCCGCGTCCGGCGGTTCTCAGCCTCGTGAGCGGCGAGCCTTCGGCAGCCGCCAGCGCGGCCGACGATCTGACCTATCACGGGCGGCTGGAGGGGGATGACGCGATCCCGGAGGCGCTGCCCGATTTCGAGGAGCCGCCGCCCGCGCCGATCGCCGCGGAGCCGCCGCCCGCGCCCGTTGCCGAGGAGCCGCCGCCCGCGCCGGCGGCACGGCCGGTCCCGCCGTCCGTCGGCTCCGCCTACACCGTGCAGGTGGCGGCGCTGCAGGCTCCCGACGCCGCCGAGCAGGTGGTCGGCCGGCTGATCGCCAAGGGATTCCCCGCCTACGTCCGTGCGCCGCGGCCGGACGACGCGGTCGCGCTGTACCGCGTCCGCGTGGGCCGCTACACCGTCTACGGTCAGGCCGAGCAGATCCGCCTGCGGCTGGAGCGAGAAGAGCACTTCAAGCCCTGGATCACCCGCTAGGAGGGTTGGCTGGGCGGCAACCGGAGCCGCAGGTGACGATTGGTGGGCCGGTGCCCCGGCATCTCGCTCTGGCGCTCGCGACCGCGTCGGGCGCCCTGCTCGCGCTCAGCTTCCCCCGTGGGGGCCATCCCGCGCTGGCCTGGATTGCGCTGGTGCCGCTGCTGGTGCCGGCCGTGCTGGCGGCCTCGGTGGCGCGCGCCTTCGGATACGGCCTGCTGACCGGCATCGTGCACTTCGCGGGCGTCCTCTACTGGATCCCGCGCGTCATGACCGAGTACGGCGGGCTGGCGGACGCGGCCTCGTGGATCGCGCATGTGCTGCTGGTGGCCTACCTGGCCCTGTTTCCGGCCCTGTTTGCGGCCGGCACCGCGCTTCTCTGTCGCCGCTTCGGGGTGGTCGCCGTAGCCTGCGCTCCCGCGCTCTGGGTCACGACCGAGTTGGGACGGATACATCTCTTCACCGGCTTTCCCTGGGAGCTCCTGGGCTACAGCCAGACGGCGGTGCTGCCGGTTGCGCAGCTCGCGAGCCTGGTCGGCGTGCTCGGGTTGTCGGCTCTGGTGGCCGCGGTCAATGCCAGCCTCGCGTTTGCCGTGATCGTGCGCGACGCGCGCTGCGCAAGGCCGCTGGCCGGCATGGCGGCCGTCGTGCTCGCCGTGGTCGGCTTCGGCGGATGGCGGCTCGAGGCGAGCACGCTCCTCGAGCGGGGACAGCCGTTGCGGGTGGCGGCCGTGCAGGGTAACGTGGCGCAGCACGACAAGTGGAACCCGGTCCTGCGCGACCGCATTCTGGAGACCTACCTCGAGCTGACGCGGGCCGCCGCGGCCGACGGCGCGCGGCTGGTGGTGTGGCCGGAAGCCGCGACACCGTTCGCCTTCGAGGGTGACCCGGCGCGGACCGCGTCCATCCGGTCCGTTGCGCGCGAGACCGCCGCGCACCTGCTGCTCGGGACGACCGAGGTCGTGCGGGACGGCGCGCCGCGCTACTTCAACGCCGCGGTGCTCGTGGACCCGACGGGCCGCACGGCCGGCTTCTACCGCAAGCACCATCTGGTTCCGTTCGGCGAGTACGTGCCGCTGCGGCGCCTGCTGTTCTTCGTCTCGCCGCTCGTGGAGGCGGTCGGCGATTTCTCGTCGGGTCCCGGACCCCGCACGCTGGTCATGGACGGCCAGCCGCTGGGCACGGCAATCTGCTACGAGATCATCTATCCTGGGTTGGTACGCGGGCTCGTGACGCGCGGCAGCCGGTTGCTGACGACGGTCACCAACGACGCGTGGTACGGACGGTCGGCGGCGCCCTATCAGCACTTCCAGCAGGCCGCCATGCGCGCCATCGAGCAGGGCAGGTTTCTCGTGCGCGCGGCCAACACCGGCATCAGCGGCGTCGTCGACCCCTACGGGCGGATCGTGGCGCGCACTCCGCTGTTCGTGCAGCGCACGGTGGCAGCCGAGGTGCGGCTCCTCGAGGAGCGCACCGTCTACAGCCGCACCGGCGACATCCTGGCGTACGCCTGCGCCTGCCTGACGGCGCTCGCACTATGGGCCGCGCGCCGCCGCAGCCGCTGATCCGGCCGCAAAGGCGCGCACGGCGGTAGCGGCGCTGGGCTGCGGGTGGACGCCGGGGGCCCGGGGCAAAGCCCGGTCTGATTGCAGCGCCGGCGCAGCCGGCGCAAGGCGTGCACGGCACGCCTCGGCGGGAGCGGCGCGGGGCTATGGGGTCCCCGCAAGCGGACGCCGGGGGCTTGGGGCGCAGCCCCATCTGAAAGGAAGCTGGAGGACTCTCGTGGACATCGCATACGAGGAGCACGTTCGCCGGTATCAGGATCTCGTCAAGAGGGCGGCCGATCTGCGGAGCTATCTTTGACGCAGCCAGCCCGGCGGAGGAGATGGCCCGCCTCGAGCGGCGCGCCGCGGCGCCGGACTTCTGGAACGACGCCGAGGATGCGCAGCGGGTGCTGCGCCGCCGGCGGCGCCTGCAGGAGGATCACGAGCTGTCGTCCTCGCTGAAGCGGCGCAGCGACGATCTCGACGTGCTGCTCGAGTGGGCGGAGCAGGGCGAGGACGTCATCCACGATCTGATCAGCGGACTCGACGATCTCGCCGCGGAGGTCGAGGCGGCCGAGGTCAAGAAGATGCTCGGCGGGGAGCACGACGCGTGCGACGCCATCCTCTCCGTGCATCCCGGCGCCGGCGGAACCGAGTCGCAGGACTGGGCCGAGATGCTGCTGCGCACCTATCTCCGGTGGGCGGAGCGGCGCGGGTTCAGCCGCGACGTCATCGACTACCAGCCCGGCGACGAGGCCGGGATCAAGAGCGCCACCATCACGGTCGCGGGCGACTACGCGTACGGCCTGCTGCTGGCCGAGGCGGGGGTGCACCGCCTGGTGCGCATATCGCCGTTCGATCAGGCGTCGCGCCGCCACACGTCGTTCGCGTCGGTCTTCGTGTGGCCGGAGCTGCCCGACGACGTCGAGGTGGAGGTGGAGGACAAGGACCTGCGCATCGACACCTACCGCTCCAGCGGGGCGGGCGGCCAGCACGTCAACGTCACCGACTCGGCGGTGCGCATCACGCACCTGCCGACCGGCATCGTCGTCTCGTGCCAGAACGAGCGCTCCCAGCATCGCAACCGCGACGCGGCCATGAAGGTGCTGCGCGCCCGCCTGTTCGACCTGAGGCGCCGGGAGCAGCAGGAGCAGCTCGAGAAAATCGGCGGGGAGAAGAAGGATATCGCGTTCGGCAGCCAGATTCGGAGCTACGTCCTGCACCCGTACCAGATGGTGAAGGACCACCGCACGAAGGTCGAGGTCGGCCAGGTCGAGCGCGTGCTCGACGGCGACATCGACGTCTTCATCAAGAGCTACCTGATGCGCAAGCCGGCGGACGCCGGGGATTCGGGGCGCAGCCCCGCCTGACTGAAGCTAGCGGCGAAACGCGGTGCCGGGGGCCGTCCCCGCGATGAACGCCTCCACGATCGCGCCGGGCGTCGAGGGCCCCGTGAGCTCCCCGGTGCGCGCATCGACCGCGGCGAAGACGATGTTCGGCGGCGGCAGGAAGCGTGCTTCCGTCTCGCTGTCGAGCCCGTCGATGTAGGCCTGCATGAAGTCGCGCCAGATCGGCAGCGCCACCCGGGCTCCCTCCTCGCCGCGGCCCAGCGTGACCTTCTCGTCGTAGCCGACCCATACGCCAACCGTGATCTCCGGATCGAAGCCGACGAACCAGGCGTCGGTGTAGTCGTCCATCGTGCCCGTCTTGCCGCCCACGGGCCATCCGAGCCGCAGCGCGCCCCGGCCGGTGCCGCGCTGGACGACGCCCTGCATGAGGGACACCATGATGTATGCCGTATCCGCGCGGATGGCATCCTGGGGCACGGGCCCGCCCTCTTCGAGCAGATCGCCCTGGCGGTCGAGGATCCGCTCTATCAGATACGGCGTCATCCGGATCCCGCCGTTCGGAAAGACGGAGTAGGCGCTCGTGATCTCCTGCAGCGTCGTCTCCGCCGACCCCAGCGCCACCGAAAGGAACGGCGGTATCGGCGCGGTGATGCCCAGCCGCCGCGCGAAGTCGGCGACGACCTCGGGCCCGACGGCGTCCATGAACCGCACGGCCGGCACGTTGCGCGACTTCTCGAGCGCGTGCCGTAGCGTGATCGGGCCCTCGTACTTGTGGTCGTAGTTGGTCGGCCGATAGAGCGGCTGTCCGGGGCCGACCTCGTAGCTGACCGGCTCGTCGTCGACCAGCGACGTGGCGGTGTAGCCCTGGTCGATGGCGGCGGCGTAGAGCACGCCCTTGAACAGCGAGCCGAGCTGCCGGTAGGCCTGCGTCGCCCGGTTGAACTTGCTGCGATCGAAGCTGTAGCCCCCGACCATCGCGAGGATGCGGCCGGTGCGGTTCTCGAGCGCGATGAGCGCCGCCTCGACCTCGGGGTCCTGGTCCAGGGTGACCGCGGCCGTGCCGGCGTCGGGGTCGATGGCGGCGATGCGGACCGTCACGAGATCGCCCGCCTCGAGGAGCGCCGCCGGCGAGCCGCGGATCCACTCGAAGCCGTCGCGGCCAATCACGGCGTCGTAGTTGCCGAAGCGCACGCCGATGCGGCTGTCGCTCACGGCGGTGACGACGGCGGGCACGATGTCGCCCGCGGCCATCACGAGCTGCCACCGGCCGTGGCGGTAGTCCTCGACCGTCCCGCCCTCCGCGAGGATGTTGCGCGCGACCGGCCGAAAGCCGTGGCGCTTGTCGAGCCGCCGCAGGCCATCCGACACGGCGCGGTTGGCGGCGGCCTGCAGCCTGCCGTCGAGCGTCGTGTGGACCACCAGCCCGTCCTCGTACAGCCGCTGCGCCCCGTACTCCGCCTCGAGGTGCTGGCGCACCTCCTCGATGAAGTAGGGCGCGATCGAGTTGGTCCGCTCGACCCGTTGAGCCAGCTCGACCGGCCGCGCCTTGGCCGCGTCGGCCTCGGCCTGCGTGACGTAGCCCTCGTCGGCCATGCGCTGGAGCGCGTAGTTGCGCCGCCCGCGGGCGCGCTCGATGTTCACCAGCGGGCTCAGCCGCGACGGCGACGGCAGGATGCCCGCGATGAGCGCCGCCTCCTCGAGCGCGAGATCCCGGACGGACTTGCCGAAGTAGAGCTGGGATGCGGCCTCGACGCCGTGCGCGGCGTGCTGCGCCGTCCCGAGCCATATCTGGTTGCAGTAGAGGGTGAAGATCTCGCGCTTCGTGTAGCGCTTCTCGAGATGGAAGGTGTAGTACGCCTCGCGGAGCTTCCGCTGCCAGGTCTTCTCGAGGCCGAGCCGCTCGCCGCCCAGCGTGATGTTGCGGGCCAACTGCATCGTCAGCGTGCTGGCGCCGGCGCCGGTCAGGTTGCCCGACACGATGTTCTCGGCGAGCGTGACGACGATGCGGGGGATGTTGATCCCGATGTGGCTGAAGAAGTTGCCGTCCTCGGCGGCGATGATCGCGTGGCGCAGCACCTCCGGGATGTCCTCGTACTCGAGGATGACGCGGCGCTCGGTCGTGAACTCGCCGACCAGCTCCCCCCCCCGCGCGTGAACGCGCGTGATCGTGCCGGGCGTGTAGTCGTCGAGCTCGACGATGATCGGCAGGTCGGGCGAGTAGGCGAAGAGGGCCCCGCTGGCGGCGCCGAGCAGCGCGACCGCCGCGAAGATCCCGACGATGGAAGCCCGGCGGGTGGAGCGCTTGGTCTTCTTCTTTTTCTTCTTGGCCACAGGCTGTTCCTGACAGGCTGTTTTCCTTGGAACGGATTGTACACGGTCGATTTGGAAGCCGTTGAGGCTTCCACGACATTCTTGTCGGCGAATCGGCGGCCGGCGTGCAGGGCCGGGCGCCGGGTCTCCACCGGCCGGCGGTCGCAGCCATGTTTTTACATTTGACAACTCATATTTTATAATTCACTACACATTAGGTTGACGTTCGGCCGCACACGCTGCGCGGCCGCCAGACTGGACCCGGCCGGCCGGCCGGGCCGCGGGGACAGAATCGCATGAGCAAGATCATCGGCATCGATTTGGGAACGACGAATTCGGTCGTGGCCGTCATGGAGGGCAGCGAGCCGACCGTTGTCACCAACCCGGAAGGGAGCCGGCTGACGCCGTCCGTGGTGGCGTTCACCAAGGCTGGCGAGCGCCTCGTCGGTCAGGTGGCCAAGCGCCAGGCAGTCACCAATCCCGAGAACACCATCTTCTCCATCAAGCGGTTCATGGGCCGGCGCTACGAGGAGGTCAGCGAGGAGATGAAGATGGTGCCGTACGTCGTCGGCAAGGCGGCGAACGGTGCGGCCCGGGTCGATGCGGTCGGCAAGCACCACTCGCCGCCCCAGGTCTCCGCGATGGTGCTGCAGAAGCTCAAGCAGGCGGCCGAGGAGTACCTCGGGCAGAAGGTCGAGAAGGCCGTCATCACGGTGCCCGCCTACTTCAACGATGCGCAGCGGCAGGCGACGAAGGATGCCGGGCAGATCGCCGGGCTCGAGGTGATGCGCATCGTCAACGAGCCGACCGCCGCCGCGCTCGCCTACGGGCTCGACAAGAAGAAGGACGAGACCATCGCCGTCTTCGACTTCGGGGGCGGCACGTTCGACATCTCGATTCTCGAGGTCGGCGAGGGCGTGGTCGAGGTCAAGTCCACCAACGGCGACACGCACCTGGGCGGGGACAACCTCGATCAGCGGCTCATCGACTGGATAGTCGGCGAGTTCAAGGCCGCCGAAGGCATCGATCTGAGCAGGGACCGCATGGCGCTCCAGCGGCTGAAGGAAGCGGCCGAGAAGGCCAAGATGGAGCTGTCGACGGTCATGGAGACCGAGATCAACCTGCCGTTCATCACGGCGGACCAGTCGGGTCCGAAGCATCTCCAGACGAAGCTGACGCGCGCGAAGTTCGAGCAGCTCGTCGACGATCTCCTGCAGCGGACGGTGCCGCCGGTGCGGCAGGCGCTGTCGGACGCCGGCATCGATGCCGGCGGGATCGACGAGGTGGTGCTCGTCGGCGGGTCGACGCGCGTGCCGAAGGTGCAGCAGATCGTCCAGGAGCTTTTCGGGCGCGAGCCGCACAGGGGCGTGAATCCCGACGAGGTCGTGGCCATCGGCGCCGCGGTGCAGGCGGGCGTGCTCTCTGGCGAGGTCAAGGATCTGCTGCTCCTCGACGTGACGCCGCTCTCGCTCGGGATCGAGACGCTGGGCAGCGTCATGACGACGCTCATCCCGCGCAACACGACCATTCCGACCAAGAAGAGCGAGGTGTTCTCGACGGCCGCCGACGGCCAGACGAGCGTCGAGGTGCACGTGCTGCAGGGTGAGCGGCCGATGGCGCGCGACAACCGGACGCTCGGCAAGTTCCATCTCGTGGGCATTCCGCCCGCGCCGCGCGGCGTGCCGCAGATCGAGGTGACGTTCGACATCGACGCCAACGGCATCGTGAACGTGTCGGCCAAGGATCTCGGCACGGGCAAGGAGCAGAAGATCACCATCACCGCGTCGAGCGGTCTGAGCAAGGAAGACGTCGACCGCATGATGCAGGAGGCGGAGGCCAACGCCGAGCAGGACAAGCGGTTGAAGACGGAGGTCGAGACGCGCAACCGCGCGGATCAGACGGTCTACGCGGCGGAGCAACTGCTCAAGGAGTCGGAGGACAAGCTCGGGGCCGACGACAGACAGGCCGTCCAGGAGGCGATCGACGCCGTCAAGGAGGCGGTCAAGGGCGAGGACATCGAGGCCATCACCAACGCGCTCGACCGGCTGAACGCGGCGCAGCAGAAAGCGGCGCAGGAGCTGTACAAGAACGCCCAGGGCGCGGGCGAGACGCCGCCCGGCGGGCCGGCTCCCGGCGCCGCCGGCCCGGGTGCGGGTGCGCCCGGACCGGCCTCCGACGGCGACGTCATCGATGCGGAGGTGGTCGAGGACGACAAGAAGTAGGCGATGGACTTCTACGTCATCCTGGGCGTCGAACGCGGCGCGTCGTCCATGGAGGTCGACCGCGCCTACACGCGCCTGGCCCGGCGGTATCATCCGGACCTCAATCCGGGCGACAGCGAGGCGGAGGCGTTCTACCGGCGGGCGACGGAGGCGTACGAAACGCTGCGCGACCCGGCGCGCCGCCGGGAGTACGACTCGGCGGGCGAGCCGCAGGTCGCCGCCCGGGAGGCCGCGGTCGAGTTCCGGGGCTTCGACTTCTCGACGCCGGTCGCCGGCGCCTCGGTCACCTTCGGCGAGCTGTTCTCGGAGGTGCTCGAGCGGCCGGGCGGCGACGCCGCGAGCGGCGCGGAGAAGGGCGGCGATCTCCATGGCGAGGTCGCGCTCGGCTTCGAGGAGGCGCTGCGCGGCGTGGTCCGCCGGCTTGCAGTCACGCGGCTCGACGCCTGCGCCGCCTGTCGCGGCAGCGGTGTCCGGCGCGCCGCGGAGAGCCGTTGCGCGCACTGCCACGGACGGGGCTCCACGCAGTGGCGACGCGGCCACATGGTGTTCTCCAAGCCGTGCGGCGGTTGCGGCGGCTCCGGGCGGCAGCGCCACCGGGCCTGCACGGCCTGCCGGGGCGCCGGCACGGCGGCGGTGACGGAGGAGATCGCCGTCCAGGTGCCGGCCGGCGTGACGGACGGCGCCCGCATGCGCGTGGCGGGGAAGGGCAACGCCGGCCGCGGCGGGACGCCGGCGGGCGATCTGTACATCACCGCGAAGGTGGGCGGCCATCGCCTGTTCGGGCGGACCGGCAGCGATCTGACGCTGACCGTGCCGGTCGGCGTGCACGAGGCGGCGCTGGGCGCCACGATCACGATTCCGACGCTCGACGGCAGGGCCGCGCTGCGGGTACCCGCCGGCACGCAGTCCGGCGCGCGCCTCCGGCTGCGCGGGCTGGGCGTGCCGTCGCCCGCCGGGCGCGCGCGCGGCGACCTGCTCGTCGAGGTGCGGATCGTCGTGCCGCGGATCGCGGACGAGCGGTCGCGGCAACTGCTGCAGGAGTTCGGACGGATCAACGCGGCCGACGTCCGCCGGCATCTGTTCACCGAATGATCATCATGCCTAGCAGGGAACCCGGGAAAGCGTTGTTCATGATCAGCACGGTGGCGCGGCGCTACAACATTCACCCCCAGACGCTGCGCCTCTACGAGCGGGAAGGGCTGCTCAAGCCGTCCCGCACCGACGGCAACACGCGGCTGTACGCGCAGGAGGACCTCGAGCGGCTCGAGACCATCCTGACGCTCACCCGCGACCTGGGGGTCAACCTGGCCGGGGTCGAGATCATCCTGAACATGCGCCAGAAGATGGACCGCATGCAGAACGAGGTCAACGAGTTCATGGCCTATGTCAAGCGCGAGCTCGCGCGCGGGGTGGGCGACTGGGAGCAGCGGCTGGGCACCGCGCTGGTCAAGTCGCCGCCCTCGACGCTCGTCCGCGCCGCTCCCGCCGCGTCGGACGAGCGCCGGCGCGACCCCGACCGGGTGACGCGCCCCGGGCGCCGCCCGGCAGCCGACTAGGGGTATTCTGGTAGGCGCTCAATGGAGTGCCCTGCCTGCAACGATACGGGTTGGCGCGCCCTGGAGGCCGACGGCGTCCGGCGCGTGGAGCGTTGCGACTGCTGGCGCCGGCGGGTGGCCCGCAGGCTGCTCGAGGAGGCCCGCATCCCGCGCCGCTACCAGAAGTGCGATTTCTCGACCTTCGTCACCTACGAGAACGAGCAACTGCTGCGGGCCTTCGGCAGCGCCCGCGGCTTCGCCGAGCAGTTTCCGGTCGTCGACAAGGGTCTGCTGCTGATCGGTCCGCCCGGCATCGGCAAGACCCACATGGCCGTCGCGACGCTGCGCGAGGTCGTGCTGACGAGGGCGGCCCGCGGCCTGTACTTCGACACGCGCACGCTGCTCAGCACGATTCGCAGCACGTTCAATCCGGTCACGCGCAACTCGGAGGGCGACGTGCTGCGCCGGGTGATGGACGCCGAGCTGCTCGTGCTCGACGACCTGGGCGCCGAGCGGCCCACCGACTGGGTGGAGGAGACGATGAATCTCATCGTCAACACGCGCTACAACGACCGCCGCCCGACGATCTTCACGTCCAACTACGAGGACGTGCCGGATGCCGACGACCTCGACTCGCTGCTCGTGCGGGTCGGCTTTCGAATGCACTCGCGGCTGCGGGAGATGTGCGAGTTTCTCGAGTACGGCGGACCGGACTACCGCGAGTTCGAGTATCCCCCGACCGGCAAGGACCTCTTCCAGCGCTGGAAGGCCCAGCCGCGGGGGGGGCGGTTGCCGCGCCGGACCACGACGCGCGCACGCGCGCAACTGAAGCACGACCGCCTCGACCTGGGGTGGTCGGGCGGCAAGGCCGGCAGCTAGGCGCGGCCCCGTCCGATGGAAACCCTCGGGCTCTACCTCCATATCCCGTTCTGCGCGTCGATCTGCAACTACTGCAACTTCAACCGCGGCCTGCTCGATGCGACGTTGAAGACCCGCTACGTCGAGGCGCTGAGCACGGAGATTCGCCGCGCCGGGGATGGCGCGCGGGCCGATACGATCTACTTCGGCGGCGGCACGCCGTCGCTGCTGGAGCCGGAGGAGGTCGCGCGCCTGATCGCGGCCTGCCGCGCCGGGTTCGCGGTCGCACCCGACGCCGAGGTCACGCTCGAGACCAACCCCGAGACCGTCACCGCGCAGGCGTTGCGCGGCTGGACCGGCGCGGGCGTGACGCGCATCAGCCTCGGGGCGCAGTCGCTGCTCGACGCGGAGCTCGCGCGCCTGGGACGCCGGCATACGGCGGCGCGGGCGATTGACGCGATGCGCCTGTCGCAGGTGGCGGGCTGCGACGTGAGCGTCGACCTGATGCTCTGGCTGCCGCAGCAGACGCGCGACGACTGCGCCGCGTCCGTCGACACCCTGCTCGCGTTGCGGCCCGGGCACGTATCGCTCTACCTGCTCGAGCTGTATCCGAACGCGCCGTTGCGCGAGGAGATGGCGCGGGGCGGCTGGTCGCTGGCGCCCGACGACGACGCGGCGGCCATGTACCTCGACGCGCTCGCCCGCGCGGATGCGGCGGGCTACGAGCAGTACGAGATATCGAACGTCGCGCGTCCCGGCAAGCGCTGCCGGCACAACCTGAAGTACTGGCGCGACGGCGCCTGGCTCGGGTTCGGCTGCGGCGCGCACTCGACGCGGTCCGGGGCGCGGTGGAGAAACGTCTCGGAGACGGGGCGCTACGTCGACGCGGTCCGCCGGGGCCTCCCGACGGTCGCGGAACGCCGGGAGCTGACGCCCGACGAGCGGCTCGGGGACGCGCTGTTCACCGGGCTGCGCCTGGTGGAAGGGCTCGACGTCGAGGGACTGGCGGAGCGCTTCGGCGTCGACGTCATGCAACGCTACGGCGCGGAGCTGGGCCCGTTTCTCGATGCCGGCCTGCTCGTGCACGGCGCCGGCCGGCTGCGGCTGACCCGCGCCGGGATGCTGCTCGCGAACGAGGTGATGGAAACTTTCGTCTAGCCGGTTGCGTACGGTAAAGTAGCGGCTCGTTTTACCAGGAAGGAGGCCTCACAGATGCGCTGGTTCGAGACACTGACGTCGGGACGCCGGCATGTGGTCGTGGGTTGTGCGCTGATCGGAATGCTCGCCATCGGGGTGGCGCTCGGCATGGGACTGACCGCGTCCAGGGCCGAGGCGCAGGTGCGAGCGTTGAGCGGGGACGGGGCCCTCATGTTCCACTTCGTGAAGCCCGCCGAGGCGGCTGCATTCGAAGGGGTCATGGCGGAGCTCGATAGGGCGCTGGACGTGGCCCGCGGCAATCAGGCGCGCGGCTGGAAGGTCTTCCGGGCCGACAACGACATCACCGGCCAGGGGAACGTCATGTACGTCTGGGTGATCGACCCGGTCGTCAGCGGGGCCGACTACGCGGTATCGACCATCCTCGCCGAGGCGCTTCCCGAGCAGGTGCAGGATCTGTACCAGACCTACAACGGGTCGTACACCGACGCGCAGTTGAAGCAGTTGATTCTCAACCTCGAGCTGGTCCGGAACTTCGGGGGCTGACCGGCGCACCCCTCGCGTTGCCGGCCCGTCCCGCGTCGAACGCACCATCTCCGCGGCGAGCGGCGTTGCGCACGCCGCCCGCCCGTCTCGGGGTCGTGCGGGGCTCCCACGTGCCCGGAGGTGGCCGATGAGTTCGGCGGGAATGGGGCAAGCTTCCGGCTGGCGCCGCCTGCGGGCATGGGGCGGGCTGGCCATCGCAGCCGCCGCCGGCGCGGCGTTCGGGATGGCGCTGGCGCATCGCTCCGAGGCCGCCCAGCCGGCGCGGACATTCGAGGCCCCGGCCGGGCTGATTCTCAATTACATCAGGGCTGATCGGACCGCCGCCTTCGAGTCAGTGGCGGGACGACTCGTCGGCGCGCTGGCCGGCAGCGAGAGCGCGGAGCGCAGGGCGCAGGCGGCGGGCTGGAAGATGTACCGGGCGCTGGAGCCGGGGCCCAACGGCAACGTGCTCTACGTCTGGCTCCTCGACCCGGCGGTCGCCGGTGCGGACTACTCGGCGGCGGGCCTGCTGCGTGAAACGTTCCCCACCGAGGTGCAGAGCCTCTACGAAGCGTTCAACGGCGCGTTCGGCGTCGGCCAGGCGCTGATCAACATGGAGCCGGTGGACGCATTCTAAGCGTCAATTTTCACCGAGCTTCCGGGGCCTGCCGGGTCCGGCCATGGCTACAGGCGCAGTCGCCGAAGCAGTTGGCCGGTGGGGGCAGCGCATTCAGGGGGGCCTGGACAGCTTGACCCATCCCTGTTTGTTGGGCACCATGTATACATGGCGCTTGAACAATATACGATCCGTTGCGATTCCAGCAGTCGGGAGCGGTTGCGGGCGCTGGCAGTGCTGGTACGCCGACCGCTGGCCGATGTGGTGCGGACCCTGAGCTACGCGAGCCTGGATGAGTTTCTGCCCTGCAACGCGGCGCGGACGGTGGCGGAACAGCGGGAAGAGGCGCCGACGTCGGAGGATAGCAGGCCTTCGGAGCCGCACCGCGCACAGGGCCAGAATGTGGTCGTGCACGAGGGTCTGACTCGCGGTTCCCCCCTCAAGAGCAAGCGTTTCCGGTGGTGGTGGGACGGGGCGCTGCACATTCGCCGGGAGAATCGCAATCGCCAGCACGATGAGTTCTCGATAGCCGAGCTTGAAAGGATCCTCGAGGACCTGGAGGGCCAGTTCCGTTCGGGATGGTTTCCATTGGGCAACAATGTGGCGAAAATGCCAAGGGGAACAGAAAAACCGGGCCTTGGCATGACGATCTTCAGGATTCGCCGGAACACCATGCACGCACAGGCCGGCAGCTACCTGGGCGTGGTGTTCGAGCAGATCGGACTGGCTACGTGGAACGGGAAGAGCCGGGGCATCGAGTGGCGCCTCAACGGCAAGGTGCCAACCGGCGACGAGTTGGCCGGGCTCCTGGCTCGTGGAAGGGTTTCTTGATGGATGCTACCGCTTGGTCGGTTGTCGGATCCGCCGTCGCGATTCTGGTCGCGATCGGCGCGTCATTCCGGAGCCTGCGCGACGAGATTCGCGTACAGGGTAAGCGAATCGACGCTGTGGGCGAACAGATGGGCGTGCTCCGGGAACGGATGGCGCACCTCGAAGGCCTGCTCGAAGGTCTCCGGGAGGCCATCACCGGCAGGCGCGTAGCGTAGGCTGGAGCCAACCTGTAACGCCTTTAGAATCTAGGCGGTATCCGTTCGTGTGCTCTGGGATCGACGACATCGAGATGCCGTGAGCCGGTGACCATCAACGATGGACCGGACTCCCGGCTTCGATTCTGCCTGAACTTCCGAGGGCGGCGGGTCCATCAAAGGCTGCCGGCCCCGTCGCCGAAGGGGTAGTGGTCACGTCTGATTGCGGCGGTCCGCGAGGAGGATGTTGTCGATGCGGACGTTCAACGCCCTGATGTCCGCCTTCAGGTCCCGGTGGATCCACAACAGCACGCCCACCACCGCCAGCGCCGCGCCGATGACTTCGTAGTCCATCACGAGGCCTCCCCGGCCTCGCCTGCGAGGAACATCACGATGTCGCTGACCGTCCGGAGCGTATCTTCGCGGGGTGTGCGGGCATCCCGATGACGGTCTGGAGCGCGGCGCGCGCGACCTCGTTCGCGTCGGACACGTTTCTCCCGCTCATGAATCGAGAGTGTACCATCTGCCGTCCACCCGCACCCCGGCGTCCCCTCGCGGGGATCCCTGCGTTGCGCCCTGCGCCGCTCCCACTGAGGCGCGCCTCGGCGCGCCGCGCGACCGGTTCAGAAGGCCAGGTTGGCGCCGACGTAGAAGCGCTGCACGGTGGTGTGCAGGGGGCTGCCCCGCAGCGTGAAGACGCGATAGTCGAGGCGCACGCCGATCGGTCCGGCCAGCGGCACTTTCAGGCCCCCGCCCGCGTTCGTCCCGAGGTTGGTCTTCTTCCGTTCCGCCAACTGCTCCTGGTAGAGCCCGCCGCCGGCCGTGCCGTAGGCCTGCACGCCGGCGAAGCGGGGCGTCTGCACCTGCATGTTGAACATGGCCGAGCGCAGCGACGGCGCCGCGGCCGAGGCATCCGCGCCGGTATCGGAGAACTCGAACTCGAACCCCACGAACAGCAGCGACACGCTCACCGCCACGCCCCGCGCCGGGCGGTTGGCGGGCGTGAGCGTGGAGCCGACGAAGGCGGTCAGGTCGGCCGCCGCGTCGCGGGCGACCAGGATGAACAGCAGGGCGAGTGACAGGGGCAGGGTTCGTCGCATGGCCACGGCGCACTGTACTCCGAAGCGGAGCCGACTCCAAGACGCTGCGATGCGGTGTGATAGAGTCCCGCACGTCATGAGCGCGGGGGCGACGAAGCCGTGGATCTGGCGGACCGGGTGCTAGCCGGTGAGCAGCGAGCGCTCGCGCGCGCCATCTCCCTGGTCGAGAACGATCCGGCCGCGGCCCCCGCGCTCATGCGGCGGCTGTTCGGCCGGACCGGCCAGGCCCGCGTGATTGGCGTGACCGGCGCCCCGGGCGTCGGCAAGAGCACGCTGGTCGACGGCCTGGCCGCCGAGTACCGGCGGCTCGGCCGCACCGTCGGGATTCTGGCCATCGATCCCAGCAGTCCGTTCAGCGGCGGCGCCATCCTCGGCGACCGCATCCGGATGCAGCGCCACACGCTCGACGACGGCGTGTACGTGCGGAGCCTGGCGACTCACGGACATCTGGGCGGCGTCTCGCACGCCACGAGCGACGCCGCGCTCATCCTCGATGCCGCGGGGCGCGACGTCGTGCTGATCGAGACGGTCGGCGTCGGCCAGGGGGAGGTCGACATCGCCCGGACCGCGGACGTGTCGATCGTGGTCACGATTCCGGATGCCGGCGACGACGTGCAGGCGATGAAGGCCGGCATCATGGAGATCGCCGACGTCTTCGTCGTCAACAAGGCCGACCGGCCGGGCGCGGACCGCACCGCCGGCGAGCTCGAGGCGATGCTCGCCCTGCGGGAGTTCGGCCCCGGCGCCTGGCGTCCGCCGGTCCTCAAGACCCGGGCCGCCACCGGCGGAGGCGTCGCGGCGGTGATCGACGCGGTCCAGCAGTTTGCGGCGGCGCACGGCGAGTCGCGCGAGCGCCGCCGCGCCCGCGCCCGGTTCCGGCTCACCGGACTGCTGCAGCGGACGTTCATCGACCGGCTCGAGCAGCGGGAGGACACCCGGGTGCTGCTCGCGGACGCCGTCGACAGCATTGCCGCCGGCGCGCTCGATCCGTACGCGGCGGCCGACGACATCATGGAGCGCGTCTCATGAAAGCGGTGCTCGACCATATCGGTATCGCGGTGGAGAGCGTCGAGACGGCCCTGGCCTTCTATCGCGACGCCCTGGGGCTGGAGGTGGAGCTCAGCGAGGAAGTGGCGTCGCAGCACGTGCGCGCGCACTTCATCGGGGTCGGCGGGGCCGCGCTCGAGCTGCTGGAGGCCACGTCGGAAACCTCGCCGATCGCGCGCTTCATCGCCCGCCGGGGTCCCGGCCTGCACCACGTCACCCTGCGTGTCGACGACCTGGCCGCGGCGCTGGCGCGGCTCAGGGCCCGGGGCGTGCGGCTCATCGACGAGACGCCGCGGCCCGGGGCCGAGGGGGCGCTCGTGGCATTCATCCACCCGGCGAGCGCGCACGGCGTGCTCGTCGAGCTCAAGCAGGCGGCGGACGATGCCTGAGCGGCCGGTTCGCATCGGCGTCATCGGGGGCAGCGGCCTGTACGACATGGCGGGGCTCACCGCCCGCGAGGAGGTGGCGGTGTCGACGCCGTTCGGCGCTCCCTCGGCGCCGCTCGTGGTCGGATCGCTGGCCGGCCAGCGCGTGGCGTTTCTCGCCCGTCACGGCGTGGGCCACCGCCTCCTGCCGTCGGAGCTCAACTTCCGGGCGAACGTATTCGCCATGAAGACGCTGGGCGTCGAGTGGATCCTGTCGGCCAGCGCGGTCGGCAGCCTGCAGGAGCAGTACCGGCCCCTCGACATCGTGATCCCCGATCAGTTCCTCGACCGCACGCGCGGCCGGGTGAGCACGTTCTTCGGACGCGGGCTCGTGGCCCACATCACGTTCGCACACCCCGTCTGCCGCAAGCTGACCGGGATCGTGTCCGAGTCGGCGCGGACGACCGCCGCGCGGGTCCACGACGGCGGCACCTACGTCTGCATGGAAGGGCCGCAGTTCTCCACGCTGGCCGAGTCCCGGCTGTATCGATCGTGGGGGATGGACATCATCGGGATGACGAACCTCCAGGAGGCGAAGCTCGCGCGCGAGGCCGAGATCTGCTACGCGACGCTCGCGCTCGTGACCGACTACGACTGCTGGCATCCGGACCACGACCAGGTCACGGTCGAGATGATCGTGGGCAACCTGATCCGCAACGCCGAAACGGCGCAGGCCGTCGTCAGGGCCGTCGTCGAGCGGCTGCCCGTGGACCGGGCCTGCGAGTGCGCCACCGCGCTGGCTTCCGCGATCATCACCCGCCCGGAGGCCATCCCGCCCGCCACGCGGGAGGAGCTGGCGCCACTCGTGGCCAAGTACCTGGACTGACCGATGCGCCCCGTCCTCACCGTGGGCTCCGTCGCGTTCGACTCGCTCGAGACGCCGTTCGGCGCGGCGTCGCGCATCGTCGGCGGCGCGGCCACCTACTTCAGCCTCGCCGCCTCGTACTTCACCGGCGTCCGGCTGGTGGCGGTCGTCGGCGACGATTTCGGGCCCGAGCACCTGCGGGTCTTCGAGGGCCGGCGCATCGACCTGGCCGGCCTGCAGCGCGTGCCGGGCGAGACGTTTCGCTGGAAGGGCGCGTACAGCGCCGATCTCGCCACGCGCCGGACCCTCTACACCCACCTGAACGTCTTCAGCGGTTTTCGCCCGCGGATCCCGGACCCGTTTCGCGACAGCGCGCTCGTGTTCCTGGCCAACATCCACCCCGCGCTGCAGACGGAGGTGCTCGGGCAGGTCGCGGCGCCGGACTTCGTCGCGCTCGACACGATGAACTACTGGATCGAGGAGACGCCCGACGAGTTGCGGCGCGTGCTGGGACGCGTGCACGTGCTCGTCATCAACGACGAGGAGGCGCGGCAGCTCAGCGGGGAGCACAATCTCGTCCGGGCCGCGCGGGCCATCCGGCGGCTCGGGCCGGAGCGGGTGGTGATCAAGCGCGGCGAGCACGGCGTGCTGATGACGCGCGGCGACGGCTTCTTCGCGGCGCCGGCCATGCCGCTCGAGACGGTGCGCGATCCCACCGGCGCCGGCGACACGTTCGCGGGCGGGTTCGTCGGCTACCTGGCCGCCGCAGGGGAATTCTCGGACGCGGTCGTGACGCAGGCGGTCATCGCGGGCAGCACGCTCGCGTCGTTCACCGTCGAGGACTTCGGCGTCGAGCGCCTGCTGCGGCTGCGCGACGACGAGGTGCGGAGCCGGTTCACGGAGTTCAGCCGGCTCACGCGCTTCGACGCGCTATAGTCTCCGCAAGGGACCATGGCGCGGCCGCAAACCGAACCACACGCCTTCGCCGCGAGCCCCCTGCTCGTCTGTGCGGCGGCCTGGGCGCTGCCCGGCGCCGGCCACCTGCTGCTGGGACGCCGCCGCACCGGCTGGATCCTGCTCGCCGCGCTGCCCCTGATGTTCGCCATCGGGCTGGGACTGGACGGCCGGCTGTTCCCGTTCGACACGGGACAGCCGCTGGTGACGCTGCAGGCCCTGGCCGAGCTGGGCATGGGCGTGCCGTACCTGTGCGCGCGCCTCCTGGGGTGGGCGGAGGGCCGCGTGGTGGCCGCGACGTACGAGCACGGCAACACGTTCCTGGTCGTGGCCGGCCTGCTGAACGTCCTGGTGGTGCTCGACGCCTACGACATCGTCCGGGGACGCAAGTGAGCGGGCGCCGCTGACATGGCCAGCCACTTCCTGCTGATGGTGCTGTTCGCGGGCTTCGTCTCGCTCGTCTTCGCGCTGCTGATGCGTGACGACCCCCGCGAGCAGGTCAGATTCGGCGCGCTGCTGTGGGCGGCGTTCGCCGGCATCGGCGTGCTGCTGGGCTGGCTGATGTATCCGCTCCCGCTCTGACGCCCCGCCGCGGGCTGCCGGCGGCGGCGCGCGGGCGTGCAGTATAGTGCTTTCATATGGACAACGTCACCGTCACGGACGCCCCGTCAGCGGGCGTCGTGCTCGTCACCGTCACACGCCCGAAGGTCCTGAACGCGCTGAACGCGGCCACCATCAGCGAGCTGCTGGCAGCGTTCGAGCGGCTCCGTGACGACGCCGCGGTCCGCGCGGTCGTCCTGACCGGCGCGGGCGAGCGCGCGTTCGTGGCCGGCGCGGACATCGCCGAGCTCGCCCGCCTGGGGCCGGCCGAGGCCCGCGAGGTGGCGCGCCGCGGCCAGGCCCTGTGCGCCCTGATCGCCGGTTGCGGCAAGCCGGTCATCGCGGCCATCAACGGCTTCGCGCTCGGCGGCGGCTGCGAGCTCGCCATGGCCTGCACCCTGCGCCTGGCCGCCGACACGGCGCGCATCGGCCAACCCGAGATCAACCTCGGGATCATTCCGGGCTACGGCGGCACGCAGCGGCTGCCGCGACTCGTCGGGATGGGGCCCGCGCTCGAGATCCTGCTGACCGGGGCCCCGGTTGCGGCGGAGGAAGCGCGCCGTCTCGGCCTGGTGAACCGGGTCGTGCCCGCGGCCCGGCTGCTGGACGAGGCCCGCGAGCTGGCTGCCGACCTGGCCGCCAAGCCGCCCGTCGCCGTGCAGTACATCCTGGACGCCGTGCGTTGCGGGACGCAGATGTCGCTCGACGAGGGCTGCGACCACGAGGCTGCGCTCTTCGGCGTGGTGGCCGCGACGGAGGACAAGCAGGAGGGAACGCAGGCGTTTCTCGAGAAGCGCCGGCCGGCGTTCAGGGGGCGGTGAAGGACCTGCCGGCGCGCTCGGCCTGCGGCGGCGCGGACGCGAGCCGCCTGCGCGTGGCGCTGGTCGTGTCCGGGTATCACGACGTCGTGACGGGACCGCTCCGGGACGGTGCGGTCGCCGCGCTGACCCGGGCCGGCGTCCGCGGCGAGCGGGTCGTCGTGCTCTCCGTTCCGGGGGCGTTCGAGATCCCGTTCGTCGCCCGCGAGGCGGCGGCGACCGGCGAGTTCGATGCGGTCGTCTGTCTCGGCTGCGTCATTCGCGGCGAGACGCCGCACTTCGACTACATCGCCTCGGCCGTGGCCCACGGCATCACTGCCGCGTCGCAGGCCACGCGCGTGCCGATGACGTTCGGCGTGCTCACGACGAATTCCCGGGACGAGGCGCTGGCGCGCGCGGGTCCGGACGAGACCAACAAGGGCTGGGAAGCGGCGATGGCCGCCGTGCAGCTCGCGGCGGTCAGGCAGCGGCTGAGCCGGCTGCGCGGCGCCGGGTCCGACCAGTGACGGCCGAACGGAGCGGTCCGGAACGGCGCCGGGGCCGCGAGGCGGCCCTCCAGCTCCTGTATCAATGGGAGGTCGGCTGGGCCGGCTCGCACGGATCCGAGGAAGCGGCCCGGGCCTTCTGGGAGTGTCATCCCGCCCCGACGCCGCGCCGCGGCTTCGCCACCGCGCTGGTCGAGGGGACGACGACGCATCTCGACACCATCGACTCGCTGCTGGCAGCCAACGCGCGCAACTGGCGGCTGGCCCGCATGGCCGTGGTGGATCGGCTGATCATGCGCATGGCGATCTACGAGCTGGTGTACACGGACACGCCGACCGCCGTCGTCATCGACGAGGCGCTCGAGCTGGCCAAGACGTTCAGCGCCGGCGAGGCGGTGGCGTTCATCAACGGTGTGCTCGACGGCGTGAGCCGCGGGATCCGCCAGCGCCACACGGACGGAGCCAGTACGTGACGAGCCGAGGGTCGAGCACCGGGCATACCAGGATGCACGATCAGATGAGTAGTACGGGAGACTGGCCCAAGTTGCGTTCGGCACTTCAGAATCCAAAGTTTCAGTGGAGGTTCGCGAGCGGTCTTGCGGACGAAACTGGACTGAGCCGGCAGGTCGTGATCCGTCTCCTCGAAGAACATGGATTCGAAATAGACCACAGCCAAACACATGATGGTCGGAACCGGTACAGACTCCGGAGTGACGGCGACCAGTTGCGGCAACGACGGAAGAATCTTGAGAAACTGCGCGCGCTCGGCGTGCAGCCGTACCCGCACGGTTTCGACCAGACCGACGCAGTGTCGGCGGTCGTCGATACGCACGGTGGCCGCTCGGCAGCGGAACTCGAAGAGGACCGTCCGGAAACGGCCGTCGCCGGAAGGATCCTTGCGATTCGCAGCTTCGGGAAGGCGAATTTCCTCGTGTTGTCGGATGGTAAGGCGCGGCTGCAAGTGTATGTCCGAAAGGACTCGGTCAGCGTAGATGGGTTCGAACTGTTCAAGCTGCTCGACCTCGGCGACCTCGTCGGGGCGGCCGGCCGCGTCTTTCGCACCCGGACGAACGAGCTCACGATCTGGGCCGAGCGGCTCGAGTTTCTCGCCAAGTGCTTCGTGCCCCTGCCGGAGAAGTGGCACGGGCTCACCGACGTCGAGACCCGCTACCGGCAGCGCTACCTCGACCTGATCGTCAACCCGGACGCACGCCGCGTGTTCGAGACGCGCGCCCGGACGCTATCCGCCATTCGCCGCTTTCTCGACGCGCGCGGCTACCTGGAGGTCGAGACGCCCATGATGCAGCCGCTGGCGGGCGGCGCGCTCGCGAGGCCGTTCGCCACGCACCACAACGCGCTCGACCTGCCGCTCTACCTGCGCGTCGCGCCGGAGCTGTACCTCAAGCGGCTGGTCGTCGGCGGCATGGAGCGGGTCTACGAGATCAACCGCAACTTCCGGAACGAGGGAATATCGACCCGGCACAACCCCGAGTTCACGATGCTCGAGTTCTACGAGGCGTACAGCGACTATCGCGCGCTGATGACGCTGACCGAGGAGCTGCTCGGCGCGGTCGCGGACGAGGTGCTGGGGGGGCGGGAGTGCAGCTACGGCGGCACGACGATCGCCTGGAGCGCGCCCTTCGCCCGGCGGCCGCTGCGGACCGCCGTCCGGGAGGCGATCGCCGAGCGGCTGGGCCGCGACGTGCCCGCAGGGGCGCTGCGCGAGCGGGAGGCGGCGGCCGCGCTGGCCCGCGAGCTCGGAATCGAGGTCACGGCCGGCGGGGGAGCGGGCCGCATCACCTTCGAGCTGTTCGAGGCGCTGTGCGAGGCGGCGCTCGTGCAGCCGACCTTCGTCCACGACTTTCCGACCGAGGTCTCGCCGTTGTCGAAGCAGCGGGCCGACGACCCGGAGACGGTGGAGCGCTTCGAGCTGTACGTCGCGGGCATGGAGGTCGCCAACGCCTTCAGCGAGCTGAACGATCCGGGGGAGCAGCGCCGGCGCTTCGAGGCGCAGCTCGCGGCGCGCGCGGGCGGCGACGACGAGGCGCACGCCCTCGACGAGGACTACGTGCGGGCGCTCGAGCACGGTCTGCCGCCCACGGGCGGCGAGGGGATCGGGATCGACCGGCTGGTCATGCTGCTGACCGACAGCCCGTCGATTCGCGACGTCATCCTGTTTCCCCTCATGCGGCCGCCGAGGGCCGGGTAGCGATGACGGCGCCGTTCGAGCTGTACGTGGCCGCCCGCTACCTGGTGGCGCGCCGCAAGCAGGCGTTCATCTCGCTGATCTCCCTGATCTCGACGCTGGGCGTGATGCTCGGCGTGATGGCGCTGGTGGTGGCCCTGGCGCTGATGACCGGCATGCAGCGGGAGCTCCGCGACCGCATCACGGGCTCGGAGGCCCACGTCTACGTGTGGAACGTGGCCGAGGGGGGGTTCGACGACTACCGGGCCGAGGCCAGACGGCTCGGCGAGCTGCCCCGCGTGGAGGCCGCGGCGCCGTCGGTGCTCGGCAAGGCGCTCGCCACGACCCGCAGCGGCGAGGCGTTCATCACGGTCAAGGGGATCGATCCCGCCCTCGAACGGCACGTGACCGAGGTGGCCGACGCGGTCGAGCGCGGCAGCCTGTTCGATCTCGAACGGGTCGCAGCCGATGATCCGGTGCTGGGCGGGCTGGTGCTCGGCGAGGGGGTCGCCGCGCAGCTCGGCGCCTTCGTCGGCGACGAGGTGACGCTGATCACCGAGCACGGCACGTTGTCGCCCCTGGGCATGATGCCGCGCCCGCGGCGCATGCGGGTGGTCGGGATCTTTCGTCTCGGCCTGTACACCTACGACAACGCGTACGGCTTCGTCACCCTGGACGTGGCCCAGCGGCTGCTGAACAAGGACCGCATCGAGCTGATGGAGCTGCGCATCGACGACATCTACGAATCGCGCGCCGTCGCCGCGCAGGTGTCCGACACGCTCGGGCCGGGCTACGTCACCGAGGACTGGTCGCAGTTGAATCAGTCGCTCTTCTCGGCCCTGTGGCTCGAGAAGATGGCCATCTCGATCACCATCGGGCTCATCGTCATGGTCGCGGCCCTGAACATCGTGGCCTCGCTGGTGCTGCTCGTGATGGAGAAGGGCCGCGACATCGCCATCCTCAAGACCATGGGCGCCGCGCCGGGCAGGATCATGCGGATCTTCATGTTGCAGGGCAGCATCATCGGCGCGGTCGGGACCGCCGTCGGCGCGGGCGCGGGCTACGCCCTGGCGACGCTGCTGGATCGCTATCGGGTGATTCGTCTCGACGCCGAGGTGTACGACCTCTCGTACGTGCCCTTCACCGTCGACACGTTCGACTTCGTGCTGGTGATCGTGTCGGCGCTGGCCATCTGCTTCGGCGCCACGATCTACCCCGCCCGCCAGGCGTCGCGCCTGGACCCGGCCGAGGCGCTGAGGTATCAGTGACGGCCGGCACCCGCGGCTTCCTGGAGGTCGCCGGCCTCGCCAAGTCGTATACGGCCGCCGGCAGGCGGCTCGAGGTGCTGCGGGAGCTCGAGCTGACGGTCGCGCCCGGCGAGATGGTCGCGATCGTCGGGACGTCCGGCGTGGGGAAGAGCACCCTGATGCACGTCGTGGGCGGCCTCGACCGCGTCGACGGCGGGTGCGTGCGGGTGGGCGGGACCGACGTCACGGGACTGCCGGACGCGGAGCTGGCGCGGTTTCGGAACCGCCACATCGGGTTCGTGTTCCAGTTCCACCACCTGCTGCCGGAGTTCAGCGCGCTCGAGAACGCCGCGATGCCGCTGCGCATCGCCGGCGCGCCGCCCGCCGAGGCCGGCGCGCGGGCGCGAGATCTGCTCGAGCAGGTCGGTCTGGCGGACCGCCTGAGCCATCGTCCGGGCATGCTCTCGGGCGGCGAGCAGCAGCGCGTGGCGGTGGCCCGGGCGCTCGTCATGCAGCCGTCGCTGCTCCTGGCCGACGAGCCGACCGGCGACCTCGACGAGGAAACGGGGGAGGCGCTGCAGCGCCTCCTGCGGGACATGCATCGGCGCCACACGCTGACGTCGCTGATCGCGACGCACAATCCGCGCCTGGCGAACGGGTGCGATCGCGTGTTGCGCCTCGAGGCGGGACGGCTCCGGCCGGCCTGACCGCATGTCCGGCAAACGGGCGGTGATTACTCTATAATGCGTTGCTCAGGAGCAGGCGTGGATGTTTGAGCGGTACACCGAGCGGGCGCGGCGCGTCCTGTTCTTCGCCCGCTACGAGGCAAGCCAGCTCGGGAGCATCTCCATCGAGACCGAGCACCTGCTGCTCGGGCTGATTCGCGAGGGAAAGGGGCTCACGAGCCGCCTCTTCGCCCGCTCCCACCTGTCGCTCGAGAACATACGCAAGGAGATCGAGGGCCGCACGGTCTTCCGCGAGAAGGTGTCGACGTCCGTCGAGATCCCCTTCAGCACGGAGACCAAGCGCGTGCTCCAGCACGCGGCGGAGGAGGCGGACCGGCTCCTCCACAACTACATCGGGACGGAGCACCTGCTGCTCGGCATCCTGCGCGAGGAGCGCTCCGTGGCCGCGTCGATCCTCTTCGAGAAGGGCATGCGGCTCACCGGCGTGCGCGAGGACGTCGTCCAGTTGCTCAACGAGAAGACGACCCTCACGCGGGTCAAGGAAACGCCGCTGCTGGCCGAGTTCAGCCGGGATCTGACCGAGGCCGCCATGAAGAACCGGCTCGATCCGCTGGTCGGCCGGCGGGTCGAGCTCGAGCGCGTGCAGCAGGTCCTCTGCCGCCGCACCAAGAACAACGCCGTGCTGATAGGGGAGCCCGGGGTCGGCAAGACCGCGATCGTCGAAGGGCTCGCGCAGCGGATCGCCTGCGGGGACGTGCCGTACTTCCTCGGCGACAAGCGGATGCTGGCGCTCGACATCTCGTTGATCGTCGCCGGCACGAAGTACCGCGGGCAGTTCGAGGAGCGCCTCAAGGCGATCATGAAGGAGCTGACCGAGAACCCGAACATCATCGTGTTCATCGACGAGCTGCACACGCTGGTGGGCGCCGGTTCGGCCGAGGGCTCGCTCGACGCGGCGAACATTCTCAAGCCGGCGCTCTCGCGCGGCGAGATCCGGTGCATCGGCGCCACGACCCCGGCGGAGTACCGCAAGTACATCGAGAAGGATCGCTCGCTCGAGCGCCGCTTCCAGGCGATACGGGTCGATCCGCCGTCCGAGGCCGAGGCGCTCGAGATCCTGCTGGGGGTCAAGGACCGCTACGAGACGTTCCATCACGTGGCCTACACGCGCGAGGCCATCGAGGCCGCCGTCAGCCAGTCGAGCCGCTACATCAGCGACCGGTTCCTGCCGGACAAGGCCATCGATCTGGTCGACGAGGCCGGTGCGTGCGCCAAGCTGCGCGACGCCGGCTACAGCGAGGAGTTCAGCGAGATCAACAAGAACATCCGCGTGGCGGTCGAGCAGATGGAGAACGCGACTGCCCAGAAGGACTACGAGCGGGCGCAGTTCTTCCGCGAGCAGGAGGTGCTGGCGCGGGAGAATCTGCAGTTCGTGCGGGAGAAGTTCGACGTCAGGTCGGGCGGGCACCAGATCGAGGTCGGCAAGGCCGAGATCGACGAAGTCGTGTCGCAGTGGACCGGGGTGCCGATCACCTCCATCAACCAGGACGAAGGCGCGAAGCTGCTGCAGATGGAGGAGCATCTGCACCGGCGGGTCATCAGCCAGGAGGCGGCCATCTCGGCCCTGGCGAGGGCCATCCGCCGCTCGCGCGCGGGGCTGAAGTCGCCGAGCCGGCCGGTCGGCAGCTTCGTCTTCCTGGGGCCGACCGGCGTCGGCAAGACCGAGCTCGCCCGCGCCCTGGCGAACTTCCTCTTCGGCAGCGACACGGCGCTGATACGGTTCGACATGTCGGAGTACATGGAGAAGCATTCCGTGTCGAAGCTGATCGGGTCGCCGCCGGGGTACGTCGGACACGAGGAGGGCGGCCAGCTCACCGAGAAGGTCAAGCGCCATCCGTACTCGGTGGTGCTGCTCGACGAGATCGAGAAGGCGCACCCGGACCTCTTCAACATCCTGCTGCAGGTGTTCGAGGACGGGCACCTGACGGACGGTCTCGGGAACCGCGTCGACTTCAAGAACGCCATCATCATCATGACCTCCAACATCGGCGCCCGCTACATCCAGAAGCAGACGGCGATGGGGTTCCAGTCGCCGGACGCGCAGGACGTGCAGCGCAGCGTGTCGGACATGGTGCTGGGCGAGGTCAAGCGGACGTTCAATCCCGAGTTCATCAATCGCGTCGACGAGATCATCGTCTTCGAGGCGCTCCGGGACGACGACCTCCGCAAGATCACGCAGATGCTCGTCGCGCGGCTGAACGACAACCTCGTGGACCGCGCGCTGCAGGTCTCGCTGACGGCGGAGGTGGTCGACTGGATCATCGAGCAGACCTGCCGGGACCGCTCCTACGGCGCGCGGCCCCTGCGGCGGGCGATCCAGCGCTACGTGGAGGATCCGCTGTCCGAGGAGCTGATTCGGGGGCAGCTCGAGGCAGGCGACATCGAGGTCTATCTCGAGGCCGGCGCGCTCGCCTATCGCCGCCTCGGACAATCTCTCGAAGGCCGGCGGCTAGCGTCCGGCGTCTAAGATTGCGTACACTGACGGAGCGCACCCGAATGTCATCGCCCACGATGCCCGGGTGGCGAGCAATGGCAATCCTGCTGAGAATCTGGTCCTGCGCCTGCCTGCTGGCGGCGGTTTCCGTGTGGCCCGCGGCCGCGGAGGCGCCGCGCGGGCCGGCCGCGGTCGCGGCGGCTGCCGGGCAGTTCCAGCCGCCGCCGCAACCCCCGGCCGGCTCCCCCGAGCTGCTGCGAACGGTGGAGCTGGCGTTCCCCACGCAGGGTAACGTCTCGAGCGTCGACGCCCAGACGTATCTCTACTACATGGAGATCCCGAACCACCGCAGCCTGCCGTCCCAGAACAGATGGGTGCCGTACACGCAGGATACGGAGCAGATCATCCGTGAGGATTTCCGCCGCCTGTGGGATACCGGCTTCCTCGACGATCTCTGGATCGAGGTCGTCGACGAGCCGTGGCAGAACGGCGTGGTCGGCAAGCGCGTGATCTTCAACTTCGAAGAGCGGGAGCGCGTGAAGTTCGTCACGTTCGAGGGCTCGGAGGAGGTCGACCGGAGCGACATCGACACGGCGATGCAGGAGAACGGGCTGGCCATTCGCGTCGACTCCTTTCTCGACCTGGGCATGATCAAGCGCGTGAAGGGGCTCGTGCAGTTCATGTTCGCGGACAAGGGGTACCAGTTCGCGGAGATCGATCACGAAGTCGTGCCGCTGCCCGGCGGCCCCAAGACCGTGCAGTTGACGTTCCACATGACGGAGGGGCCGAAGGTCTTCGTCGAGGACATTTCGTTCGTCGGCAACGAGGCGATGAGCGACCGCAGGCTGCGCGGCCAGATGAAGAACACCAAGGAGCGCTGGTTCCTCTCCTGGATCACGGGGCGCGGCACGTACAAGGAGGCGCAGTTCGAGGAGGACGCCGATCGGATCATCGCCTTCTACCGCGACGAGGGCTACATCGACGCGCAGGTCGGGCAGCCCGACCTCGAGTACCTCGAGGAATCCGTGGACGGCAAGAGCCGCGGCCTGCGCCTGCGCATCCCCATCGAGGAAGGGGAGCGCTACCGGGTCGGGGAGATCGGCTTCGACGGCAACGAGGTCATCAACGAGCTCGGGCTGTCGGAGATCTTCAGGGAGCTCGAGCCGGGCGAGTACTACAGCGAGGGCTACATCCGCGACGCGTTCGAGTCGGCGCGGGAGCTGTACGGCGCGCTCGGCTACTACGAGATGACCCTCTTTCCCGACCTGCAGCCGCGCGCCGGCCCGAACGCCGTCAGCCGCGAGGACGCGGAAAACGGGGGCAACGGCAACGGCAACGGGGACGGCAACGGGGACGGTGACCATGCCTTCGACGAGCGGCCGTCGTACATCGAGGGCAGCCCCGTGGTCGACGTGACGATTCGGATCCAGGAAGGCGACCAGTACTTCGTCAACCGCATCACGATCGTGGGGAACCAGACCACCCACGACTCGGTCATTCGGCGCGAGCTGCAACTGGTCGAGCGCGGCGTGTTCAACACGGCGGGGCTCAGGCACAGCGTGCGCCGGCTGAACCAGTTGGGCTTCTTCGAGCCGCTCGACGAGGAGACGGCGGTCAGCATCGACAAGCTCGAGGAGGCGGAGAACGAGGTCGATCTGACCATCAACCTCACCGAGACGAACCTGAACCAGCTCACGTTCGGGGCCGGCGTCTCGCAGTACGACGGGTTCTTCGGGCAGGTGGCGTTCCAGACCAGCAACTTCATGGGCCGGGGCGAGACGCTGGGCATCGGCGTCCAGGCCGGCTCGCGTGTCCGCGACATCAACCTGACGTTCACCGAGCCCTACCTGTTCGATCGCAACATGTCCGGCAGCGTCGGCCTGTTCTCCCGGAAGATCGAGTGGATCGGGGCCTACACGGAGGACAGCGTCGGCGGGACGGCGACCGTCGGCTTCCCGCTGGCGCTCTACACGCGGCTGTTCTTCAGCTACAGCTACGAGGAGACCAGCGTCAAGGACATCAACCCGTACTTCACGTACAACCCCGACTTCCTGTCGTACAACCCGTTCTTCCAGGACGCGCTGCTGCTGGGCAGCGGGGGGCGCCGCTCGGTGAGCAAGGTCACCCCGATGATCAGCATGAACACCATCGACCACCCGATCTTCCCGCGCCGCGGAACGCGCTATCAGGCGGGCATCGACCTGGCGGGTCTGGGCGGCAACTCCAGGTTCTGGAAGCCCATTCTCGAGAGCATCTGGTATCTGCCGCATACCGAGCGGACGACGATCGGACTGCGCATCCAGTACCAGCACCTGGCGGCTGCCGACCCGGGGCAGATACCGATCTTCGAGCGCCTGTGGCTGGGCGGCGAGTACTCGGTGCGCGGCTACGACATCCGCCGCATCGGCCCGACGCTGCACGACCTCGATCCCAGCATCCCGGCGGACAGCTATCAGGGACGCTCCCTGATGGGCGGCAACAAGAGCATCCTGTTCAACGCCGAGTACCAGTTCAGCATCGCGGATCCGGTGCGCATCGTGGCCTTCTATGACGCGGGCCAGGTCGGCGACTTCGGCCAGAACTTCGCGATGGACCAGTTCAAGACGTCCACCGGCATCGAGCTGCGCTTCTTCATTCCGATGCTCAACGTGCCGTTCCGGCTCATCTATGCCTGGAACCCGCAACGCGACGGCGTCTACAATGATCGCCTGCAGCCGCAGGAGGAGACGGTCTTCCGCTTCGCCGTGGGCACGACGTTCTGAGCGCCGTCGCGACCGTCCGATACGACAGGGGTACACGACCGATGAGATTTGCAATTGCAGTGATGGTGGCCGCGTGCCTGCTCGCCGCCGGCGTCTCGCGCGCCGAGGCGCAGGGCGGGCTCGGGTTCATCGACCTCCAGCGGATCGTCGCCGAGTCCGAGGCGGGCAAGGCGGCGAACGCCCGGGTGCAGGCGCTGAGCGAGCAGAAGCTGGCCGAGATCGAGGCCAACAACACCCAGCTGCAGGCGCGGGTCACGGCGGTCAACGAGCAGCTCCAGGAGCTGCAGCTCAAGGCGGAGCAGGGAGCGACCGTCATGAGCGCCGCCGCGCGGCTCAACCTGCAGCGGGAGATCACCGCGAAGCGGGCCGAGGTGGAGCGGGCGCAGCAGGACGCCCAGACGGAAGCCCAGCGCGTCGCGCAGGACGCCGATACCGAGGTGCAGGCGCTGCAGCAGGAGCTGCAGATCGACTTCCAGCAGAAGCTGGGACCGGTCATCGATCAGGTGGCGACCGACAGGGGTCTCTCGTTCATCTTCAATGCCGCCGAGGGCGGCCTCATCTGGGCCGACCAGGGGCTCGACCTGACGCAGGAGCTGATCGATCTGCTGAACGCCCAGACGGGGGCGCCGTAGGATTCGTCGCTTCCCGGCCGCCTGGCACGGGCGCGATGGACGCGGGGATCCGCACCCGGCACACCGTTGGGCCCTGATCGGCGACAGCCCGAGCACTGCGTGCCACTCGACATTCCAGGCGTTCTCGGCAGCCTCTGCTACCGCTATCCCTCGCTGCTCGTCGACGCGGTCGTCGAGCACGAACCCGGCCGCCGGCTCGTTGCCGTCAAGAACGTGACGGTCAACGAGGAGTACTTTCAGGGCCACTTTCCCGGCATGCCGTTGATGCCGGGGGTCATGATGATCGAGGCGTTGCTGCAGGTGGCGACGCTCCTGCTGCTGCATTACGACGGCGGCCCGGCCGACGCGCGAGCCGTGCTGCGGGGCGTCAACAACGCCAAGTTTCGCCGGCAGGTGGTGCCCGGCGACCGCCTCCGGCTCGAGGTGGTGCTGCAACGCCGCCGGACGCGCCTCGCGCTCGTGCGGGGGGTGGCGACGGTGGATGCGCACACTGTCGCCGAGGCCGGCCTGCTGATCGGCGTCGACCGCAGCTCGGCACGGGTCGACCCGACCGCGCGGGTGCATCCGGACGCCGTGCTGGGGGCCGACACCGTCGTCGGGCCGCATGCCGTCATCGGTTCCAGCGTGCGCATCGGCGCGCGCTGCCAGGTGGGGGCATCGGCCGTCATCGAGGGCGATACCGAAATCGGCGACGCGTGCCGGATCTACCCGTTCGCCTCGATCGGCCTGATTCCGCAGGATCTCAAGTTCAGCGGCGAGCACACGCGGCTGGTGATCGGCAACCGCAACGTCTTCCGCGAGTGCGTGACCGTGCACCGCGGGACGCGCGGCGGGGGCGGCCTGACCCTGATCGGGGACGACAACGTGTTCATGGCGTACGCGCACGTCGCCCACGATTGCATCGTCGGCGACCGGACGCTCTTCGGCAACGGCGCCACGGCAGGCGGACACGTCGTGGTCGAGGACGAAGCCACGATCAGCGCCTACTCGGGCGTCCACCAGTTCTGCCGCGTCGGCCGCCAGGCGTTCATCGGGGGCTACTCGGTCGTGACGAAGGACGCGCTGCCGTACGGCAAGACCGTCGGCAACCGGGCACGCATCTATGGGCTGAACACGATAGGCCTCGTGCGGCGCGGCTTCTCGCCGGCCACCATCGCCAAGCTGAAGCGCGCCTACCGCTATCTGCTGCAGTCGAAGCTGAACACGACCCGCGCCATGCGCCGCATCGTCGAGGACGAGACCGTGGCCTGTCCCGAGGTGCGGTATCTCCTGGAGTTCATCCGGACATCGAAGCGCGGCGTCAACCTGCGGCGTCCGCCCCGGCGGATGGAGCCCGTGGGGGTCGACGAGTAGCGCCCGCAACCTCCCGACGAGCAAGCCTGCGATGCGTATCGGCCTGATCGCCGGCAACGGCCGGTTCCCGCTGCTGGCTCTCGATGCCGCACGGAATCTGGGACACGACGTCACGGTCGTCGCCATCCGCGAGGAGGCCGACGCCGCCCTCTCACAGGCCGTGGACGATGGCCTGGCGACGGATTTGCATTGGGTATCGCTGGGGCAGCTGGGGCGCTGCATCGCGCTGTTGAAGGACGCGGGCATCTCGCGCGCGCTGATGGCGGGACAGGTCAAGCACACGAAGCTGTTCGCCGGCGTGGTTCCGGATCTGACGCTGCTGTCCGTGCTGCGCCGCCTCGGGGCGCGGAACACGGACGCCCTGATCTCCGCCGTCGCCGACGTGCTCGCCGAGCACGGCATCGAGCTGATCGACTCGACGAGCTTCCTGCGTCCGCTCCTGGCCCGGCCCGGCACGTTGACGCGCAGGGAGCCGACCCCGGAGGAACGGGCCGATCTGCAGCTCGGCTACCGCATGGCCGACGCCATTGCCGCGCTGGACGTCGGCCAGACGATCGTCGTCAAGGACCGCGCCGTCGTCGCGGTCGAAGCCATGGAGGGCACCGACGAGGTCATCGAGCGGGCCGCACGCCTGGCAGGCCCGGGCATCCGTGTCGTGAAGGTGGCGAAGCCGAACCAGGACATGCGATTCGACGTGCCCGTCATCGGGATGCGCACCCTCCACGCGTTGCGCGCGGCGCGGGCGGCCGCGCTGTCGATCGATGCCGGGCGGACGCTCGTGCTCGACGGCGACGAGGTGTTCCGGGGAGCGGACGAGATCGGGCTGGCCGTGGTCGGCCGGGCAGCGGCCGAGAAACGGTGATGCCGGTCGACGTGCTGAAGATGGGGGTCGTGGGCGTTGGCCATCTCGGCCGGCACCACGCGCGGATTCTCGCGGGCATGGACGGCGTGGAGCTGACGGCGGTCGTCGATTCCGATGCGGCGCGGGCGCAGGCGGTCGCGGCCGCGACGGGATCCCGCGCGGAGACGGATCCGGCCGCGCTGCTCGGCGGGGTCGACGCGGTGGCCGTCGCGGTGCCGACGGCGGCGCATCGGCACATCGCCCTGCCCTTCCTGGCGCGGGGCGTCCCGGTGCTGGTCGAGAAGCCGATCGCCGCCTCCGTGGCCGAGGCGGACGAGATGATCGCCGCGGCGGCCGCGGGCCGGACCACGCTCGCCGTCGGGCATACCGAGCGGTACAACCCGGCCGTCGCCGCCGCGCGCCCGCTCATCGCTGCTCCGCGGTTCGTGGAGGTGCATCGCCTGGCGCAGTTCCCGGGCCGGAGTCTCGACGTGGACGTCGTCTTCGACGTGATGATCCACGATCTCGACGTGCTGCTGGACCTCGTCCGCGCCGCTCCGGCCTCCATCGAGGCGGTGGGGGTGCCCGTGCTGAGCGAACGGGTCGACATCGCGAACGCGCGCATCCGCTTCGACAACGGCTGCATCGCCAACCTCACCGCGAGCCGCGTCAGCCGCGAGCGTGTGCGAAAGCTCCGGTTCTTCCAGCAGGATGCCCTGATTTCGATCGATTGCGCGGCGCGCCAGGTGGAGGCGTGGCGGGTCAGGCGGGCGCCGGACAGCGAGCCGGCCATCGAGGGAGGCGGGGTCGACGTGCCGCCGGGCGAGCCGCTGGAACGTGAGCTGGCGGACTTCGTGGGCGCCGTGCGCACGGGGGGGCGGCCCGGCGTGGACGGGCGGGACGGCCGGCGGGCGCTGGCGCTGGCGCAGCAGGTTGCAGACGTCCTGGAAGGGGAGGGCGGCAGGCAGACATGACGACGCTGCAGGAGATTGGCACGCGGCTCGCGGGCGGAGAATCGTTGCAACCGGCCGACGTCGAGGTGCTGGTCGGCACCGGCGACCTGCTCGGCCTCGGCGCCGCCGCCGACGGGCTCCGCCGCCGCCGTCACGGCGATCGCACGACGTTTGCCCGCGTGCAGGAAATTCCGATCGCGGCGGTCGGGTCGTCCGGCGTCGAGATTGCGCGGGCGGCCGGCGAGGTGCGCCTGGCCGGCCGCCCGGAGGGGGCGCGGCAGGCGGTCGACGCCGTGCGGGGAGCCGCCTCGGCAGCCGGCTCGATGCCGGTCACGGGCTTTGCGGTCGATGTGCTGGCCGAGCTTGCCGCGGGCGACCTGCGGGCCCTGCGCGGCCTGGTGGCCGAGCTGAAGGCGGCCGGGTTGTCGCTGGTGGCCGAGGCGCGAGCCGAGCGCCTGGCCGGACCGGAATGGCTGGAGACGGTGCGGGAGGGCGGTCTGCGGATCGGGCGGCTGACCGTCGGCGAGGCGGCCGAGGACGGCGGCCTGGCGCTGATTCGGCGGCTGGCGGGCTGGGGCGCGGCAGTGGCCCACGCGCACGCCCTCGCCCCGCTGCCGAGAGTGCTGCGGACCCAGCCGACGACCGGCTACCGCGACCTCCGGCAGGTTGCGCTGGCGCGCCTGCTGGTTGACAATATCGACTCGATTCAGGTCGATTGGAGCCTGTACGGGCCCAAGCTGGCCCAGGTCGCGCTCCTGTTCGGCGCGGACGACGTCGACTCGGTGTCGCCGGCCGACGAGCAGGGCCGTGGACCGCGACGGACGCCGCTCGAGGAGATCACCAGGAACATTCGCGCCTCGGCGCAGGTGCCGGTCGAGCGAAACGGTTGCTTCGAGGGTTTGGAACGATGAGCGCAATCCGTGTCAGCGCCGTTGAGTATCTCAACGCTCGGCCATTGGTCCATGGCCTGGATGCTCAGTCGGACCTGTTCAGGCTGCAGTTCGACGTGCCGGCGAAGTGCGCGGCGCTGCTGCACGAGGGCGCGGCGGACCTGGGACTGATTCCCTCGATCGAGTACCTGCAGCGGCCCGACTACCGGGTCGTGCCCGGCATCGCGGTGGCGTCGAGCGGTCCGGTCGCGTCGGTGGCGCTGCTCAGTCAGCGTCCGGCGACCGCGATTCGATCCATCGCGGTGGACTCGAGCTCGCGCACCGCGGTGGCGCTGCTCCGGATTCTGTGCGTGCAGTGGTTCGACATCGAGCCGACGTTCGTGAAGATGCGTCCGGACCTCATGCCGATGCTGAAGCGTTGCGACGCCGCGCTGCTGATCGGCGACCGCGTGCTGTTCACGGACCACGAGACCGCCGGCCTGGAAAAGGTCGATCTGGGCGAGGAGTGGACGGCCATGACGAGCCTGCCCTTCGTCTGGGCGTTCTGGGTCGGCCGCCGCGGGGTCGTCACCGAGCCGCACCTGGAGGCCCTGCAGGCGGCCCGGCGGGGCGGCCTCGGGGCGCTGGACGACATCGCCAGGCGGTTCGCGCCCCCCGGCGAAGACGATGAGAACGTGCAGATCGCGCGCGACTACCTGCGCGACAACGTGCAGTACACCCTGGACGAGCGCGGTCTGGCCGGTCTGAAGAAGTTCTACGACACGGCCCGCGACCTCGGCGTCGTGCCGGCCACCGGCAAGGTGAACTTCTTTTGAGCGGGCGGTCTTCGATGACGCGAGCGGACGTGGAGGGGAGCGCCGGGAAGGTGCTCCGCGGCGAGCGGCTGGCGCGCGACGAAGCCATCGCGCTCTATCGCCACGCCTCCACGCATCGGCTGGGTCGTCTCGCCGACGCGGTCCGCGCGCGCAAGCATCCCGACCGCGTCGTGACCTACATCGTCGACCGCAACGTGAACTACACGAACGTGTGCGTCGCGCGGTGCAACTTCTGCGCGTTCTATCGCGAGGTGGGCGCCGCCGACGGCTACGTCCTCGGCTTCGACGAGATCTTCGCCAAGATCGACGAGACGATCGCGCTCGGCGGCGTGCAGTTGCTCCTGCAGGGCGGTCACAACCCCGATCTGCCGCTCACGTGGTACGAAGACCTCTTCCGCGCCGTGAAGACCCGGTATCCCGGCTTCAAGCTGCACGCGCTGTCGCCGCCGGAGGTCGTGCACCTGTCGCGCCTCTCCCAGCTTCCGGTGCGGGCGGTGATCGAGCGGCTGATCGCGGCCGGGCTGGACAGCATCCCCGGCGGCGGCGCCGAGATCCTCGTGGACCGCGTCCGGCGGTTGCTGAACTGCTACTCGAAGGCGACGGCGGCCGAGTGGCTGGACGTGATGCGCGCCGCCCACGAACAGGGCCTGCGCACCACCGCGACGATGATGTACGGCACCGTGGAGCATCTGGAGGAGCGCGTGGACCACCTGCTGCGCCTGCGCGAGCTGCAGGACGAAACGGGCGGGTTCACCGCGTTCATCACCTGGAGCTACCAGCCGCCGAACACCGCGCTCGGCGGCGCGGAGGCGACCGGGGTCGACTATCTCCGCACGCTGGCGGTCGCGCGGCTGGTGCTGGACAACTTCGACAACCTGCAGGCATCGTGGGTGACGCAGGGCGGCAAGGTCGGGCAACTGAGCCTCGCGTTCGGCGCGAACGACATGGGCAGCGTGATGATCGAGGAGAACGTCGTCCGGGCGGCCGGGGCCGCCTACTGCATGGACGAGGTCGAGATCGCCCGCAACGTGGAGGACGCCGGGTTCGTGCCCAAGCGCCGCAACATGCACTACCAGATCCTCGGCGACCCGTTCTTCCGGCAGCAGGAGGTGCCCCGCTTCCTGGCGCTCGACGTGGCGCGCGAGGCAGGCGACACCCGCGTGCCGCCGGAGCTCGAGCGCTACCCGGCCCGCAGCCGCTCGGGCAAGCTCGAGCGCGCCGCCGAGTAAGGCGCGCACAGCGCGCCTCGGCGGCAGCGGCGCGGGGCGAAGGGGTCCCCGCAAGCGGACGCCGGGGGCTTGGGGCGCAGCCCCATCTGGAGTAAGGCGCGCACAGCGCGCCTCGGCGGTAGCGG
>CAZMWA010000298.1:0-27588 GCA_964569405.1 uncultured Vicinamibacteraceae bacterium
ATATGCTGGCCGGCGCCGGGCTGGCAGACATCACGAGACACGCCACGAGCGCCCAACGGATTGCAGACATGTGTCCTCGCTTCCAGACGGGGCCGCGCCCCGATTCACCTTCTAGCGCCCCGCTGCCTCCTGTGCGCGCGCGCCGGCCAGCATATTGACCATTCCGTAGTTGCCCTCGTGGCAGGCGTACTCGAAGATGCGCCCGTCCGTGCGCCGCATGGGGATGCGCGCGGTCCAGGGGCGGGTCCACAGGCGCGGATCCGCGGCCGTGAACTCGTAGACGAGCCCGTTGGGGCCGGCGCGCGTGAAGCGCTCGGTCAGCCGCAGGTCCGCGCTCGAGCCCTCGAAGTGCGTTTCGCCCAGGAAGTTGGTGGTCTCGACCACCAGCGTGTCGCCCTCCCAGCGGCCCCGCGAGTCGCCGACCCACAGGCGGATCCCGCCCGGCAGATGTGGCCGCCCGTCCATCGCGACGATGCGGGCGCTGTTGATCATCTCGTTGAAGATGACCACCCGGTCGGGCGTCTGGAAGAGCTGCACGCTGTTGTTGTAGGCGCTGGGAACCATCGGCGGGCCCGAGTTGAAGCCCATGAGGCAGCGCTCGGCGAGCGGGCGATCCTCCGGGCCGGCGGGCGGCGTGCCGGAGAAGGCGTCGCCGTACCCGCCGGGGCGGTCCACGCCCGGGACCCACGGAATCCGCCCGTCGGGCGGATCGACGACCAGCGCCGTGCGGTTGTCGGCGGTCAGGCTGGTCCCGAAGTCCATCCAGAACTGGTTGTAGCCGTGCTCGATGTCGCTGTCGAGGCCGAACTGTCCTTCCGGGTTGGAGCGGTCGTCCCAGTTGGTGGCGGCCAGCCCCTGCACGAACACGGCGGCCTCCTCGGCGGTGAGGAACTCCTTGCCGGCGAGCTCGGCGGGCCGCTCCATGGGCGTCAGCGAGCGGAAGTCCCAGACGCCCTGCAGGTCGGGATCGCCCCACGCCGTGCGCGTCGGCGCCCCGGCCTCGGGCGCCGGCTGCGCGGCGGCGGAGACGCAGGCGAGCAGCACGAGGACGACCGACGACGGCAGCCAGAGTCGATTGCGCATCAGGTCTCCTTCATCAGTTGGCTTCGCGGTTCGCGGGCACCTCGAAGACCCACAGGGTGGCGGCGCGGTCCGTCGGATTGCGGATCTCGGGCGCCATCACGGAGTAGGCGCCGGTCAGGTAGCCGCCGGCGCCGGATATCGCGGCCACGTATTGCCGGCCGCCCGCCGCGAAGCTGATGGGCGGCGCGTTGGGCACGTCGTTCAGGCGCGTGGCCCACAGGCGCTCTCCGGTGGCGGCGTCGTACGCGCTGAGGCGCCGGTCAAGCGAGCCGGCGAACAGCAGTCCGCCCGCCGTGACGAGGGCGCCGGTGGTCTGCGGGGCGCGCTGGCGGGCGATCCAGACGGTCTCCTGCGTTTCCAGGTTGACGGCCTCGACGCGCCCGTAATTGCCGTCGCTCTCGGGCCGCGGCCGCACCGTCCAGCGCACGCCCGTCGACAGGCTGCCGCGCTCGCCCTCGGCGACCGGCACCATGTCCATGCAGGCCTCGATGATCGGCACGTAGACGATCTTCGTCCGCGGGTCGTAGGCGGTGGGCGCCCAGCTCCGGCCGCCGCCGACGTGCGGGCAGACCATCTTCGTCTCGCCGTCGCCGGGAATCAGCCGCGGGTCGACGATCTTCTCGCCGGTGGTCGGATTGATGGCCGTGATGCCGTTCTGCAGCCCGAGGTCGATCGACGAGACGTAGCGGCCGCTCTCCGTCTCGACGATGTCGAAGATGGCCTGCTTGCCGGCGGTCACGACCACGCTGGTCGGCACGCCGCGGACGGGCAGCTCGACGACCTGGCGCTCGAACGCCCAGTCCAGGTCCCACTGGCCGTTCGCCTGGTGCTGGAAGTGCCACGCCAGCTCGCCGGTGTCGGGGCTGATCGCGAGCGTGGTGTCGAGATAGAGGCCGTCGTTCGTGATCCCCTCCTGGTGCACCGGGTTGCGGAGCGGCGCGGTGTCGTACGTGTTGCCCGGGCCGAAGAAGGCGAGGTTGTTGACGGGGTCGTAGCTGCCCGGAATCCAGACCGAGCCGCCGTTGCGCGCCTCGTACGGCAGCCCGTTCCAACTGTTGCCGCCGGGCGCGTCCGGCGGCGGGATGGTGTGGAAGCGCCAGCGCTCCGCCCCGGTCTCGGCGTCGAGCCCCACGATGTGGTTGCCGCCCTCGTTGCGGCCGGTCGTGCCCACCATGACCGTGCCGCCGGCCACGAGCGTGCCCCCGGTCATCCGCATGCGCGCGCCGGGCTGGCCGATCGCGGTCTCCCAGACGACGTTGCCGGTCCGTACGTCCAGGGCCACGACATGCAGGTCCGACGTCGGCACGTAGAGCCGCTCGCCGTAGATCGAGAGGCCGCGCTTGAGGCTCGGCGCCACGTCCCGCGGCAGGCGCCGCGTGTACTCCCACAGCAGATCGCCGCTGGCGGCGTCGAGCGCGTGCACCTCGTCGCCGTAGCCGTGCACGAACAGGACGCCGTCGTGCACGACGGGCGTCGACTCGTTGGGGCCACCCGGCAGCGCCCACGACCAGGCCAGGCGCAGGTCGTCGACGTTCGTCGTGTCGATCGCGTCGAGCGGGCTGTAGCCGGCCGCGTCGTAGGTGCGGCGCCACAGCAGCCAGTCGCCGGGGTCGGGGTCCCGCAGCATGGCGTCGGTCACCGGGCGGATGCCGTCGAGCGGGTTGCGGCGCACCGGCACGGGCGGCAGGACGACGCCCGCGGAGAGGCCGCCGCCCTGCGAGCGCCACCCGGGCGCCAGCGTTGCCAGCACGTCGATGTCCGCGGGCAGCTCGTCCGAGCCGGGCTCGACGCCGTTCTCCTGCAGCAGGAACGCCATGAGCGCGACGTAGGTCTCGGTGCCGAGCGAGCCCGGGCGGTCCTGCGGCATCGTCGACTCGGTCTCCGTGTACAGCGCCTCGACCGAGCGCACGCGCCACTTCTCGCGGAACACGATGCCGCGCAGGGGCGGCGCGAACGGGCCGTCGTCGAGATTCTCGCCGTGGCAGGTCGCGCAGTGCTGCCGGTAGGCGGCGAGCCCGGCGTCGGCCTGGTCGACGGTGTACGTGGCCGGCTCCCGCTCCGGCTGCTGGGCCGCGGCCGCGGGGGCCGACAGGTCGAGCGCGCCGAGCCAGACGGCCGTTGCCGCCAGGACTCCGACCGCGGCGCGCCAACGCTGAATCGATCGACGACTGGGTATCATGAGCGCCTCTTTTCAGAAAGTACGGCGATTATATGACCAATTCCGGGTGTACGATGCCTGCCGGGAGGTTCCAGATGATCCGTCCATTGCTGCGCGCGCTCGTCGTGCCGGGCGCCCTGATCGCGGCCGTCGTCGTCGCGCCCGGGCAGGCGGACGGCCAGCCGCCCGCGAGCCGGCCGGCCGCGGACCCCGCGGCGCTGCCGCGCACGCCCGACGGCCAGCCGGACATTCAGGGGGTGTGGGTCAACTTCGACCGCACGCCGCTGGAGGTGCCGACCGACGAGGACCCGGCGCGTCTGGAGGCGCTCGAGCACTGGTTCCCGGGACTCGAGGTGACGCCGCAGGGGCTGCGCGGCATCACCGGGCCGAACCCCGGCGGGCTGGCCAGCTTCCTGGGCGAGGGGGACGGCGAAGGGCACTCGTCGAAGCGCAGCGCGCTGCGGCGCTCGATGGTGGTCGACCCGCCGACCGGCCGCGTCCCGGTGCTCCCGGAGGCGGAGCAGCGGAAGCGGCACAACCTGATTCACCTGACCGATTCCTACACCTATCACACGCCGTGGGAGCGATGCATCACGCGCGGCGTGCCGGGCGGCATGTTCCCCGCGGGGTACAACAACGCGTACCGCATCCTGCAGACGCCGGACCACGTGGTGATCCTGTACGAGATGATCCACGAGCCGCGCGTCATCCCGCTCGGCGGGCGGCCGCCCCTGGACGATGCGGTCCGGTTGTGGAACGGCGACTCGCGCGGCCGCTGGGAAGGCAGCACGCTCGTCGTGGAGGTGGCGAACTACCGCGCCTCGCAGGTGGGCACGATCGCCACCGGCATCTCCACCACCGCCACCCTCAAGGCGATTCCGCAGAGCGCCGGCATGCGCGTGGTCGAGCGCTTCACGCTCGTCGAGCCGGGCCGCATGCGCTACGACGTGACCATCGAGGATCCCGCGGTGTACGCCGCGCCCTGGACGGCCTCCATGCCGCTGCACCGGGACGACGAGTACGACATGTACGAGTACGCCTGCCACGAGGGCAACTACGGCCTGCCGAACAGCCTGAGCGGCGCGCGGGCGAAGGGCGAGTAGCGGCGCGGTCGGACTTGGCGCTCCGGCGGGTCCTTCAGTCCCGGACGGTCGGTGACGGCTCGTCCAGAATCTCGAGGATGGCCCGCGCGCAATAGACGCGGTTCCGCTTCGCCGCCCAGGCGAGTGAAACGATGCCCGCCGATTCCAGCCGGGCGATCGCGCGTTGGGCCGTCGTGAACGAAACCCCCAGCTTGCCGGCCAGCCCGGATGCGGTCCAGAACGGGTGCCCGGCAAACAGATCGAGGGCGCGTGCGGGCAGTGTCGAATGACCGGCGCCCAGTCGTTCGCGCCAGCCGGCGTGCAGATCGTTGATGCGCCCGATTCGGTCGAGAGCGTCTTCGGACTGCAGCGTGACGCCCCGCAGGAAGTACGTCAGCCAGTCCTCCCAGGCGCCCTCCCGCGTCACCGCCAGCAGGTGTGCGTAGTAGGCTTGGCGCGTGGCCTCGAACCAGGCGCTCAGGTAGAGCAGCGGCGTCGGGAGTACGTCGCGTTCGACCAGCAGGAGGGTGATGAGCAGACGGCCGACGCGGCCGTTGCCGTCCAGAAAAGGGTGGATCGCCTCGAATTGCGCGTGCGCCAGCGCGGCATGCACCAGGGGCGGAAGCGTGTCGTCGTGCAGAAACCGTTCCCAGGCATCCAGGCAGCCCATCAATTCGGATGGCGGCGGCGGTACGTACGTGGCGTCGTTCAGGGCGCATCCGGGTGGTCCGATCCAGTTCTGAGTGCGCCGGAACTCCCCCGGCGTGGCTGCATCGCCTCTCACACCCCGCATCAACCGTTCGTGCAGCTCGCGGACCAGACGCAACGACAGCGGCAGCGTCGCCAAGCGGTTGAGGCCGTAATCCAGAGCCGAGACGTAGTTGCCAACCTCGCGCAGGTCCGTGGGGTTCCGCTCGACCGTCCCGCCGGCCTCGTCGGCCAGCAGCTCGCCCAGCGTCGTCTCTGTTCCCTCGATGCGGCTGGAGAGCACCGCTTCGCGGCGGAGGAACGGCTGGATGACGAGATGGGGATTGGGCAGTCGCCTGCCTTCGCCCGCCAGCTTGCCGGCTGCCAGAGTTGCCGACGAGAGCGCGGCGACCAGCTCGGCGGTCCAGGCGATGGGTGGCGGAAGCGGTTCGGGGACGCAAGCCTGATAGCCGCCGGGACAGCGGACGAGACGGCCGCGTCGCTGCAGGCTTCGCTCAGCGACAGGGGTCATGTTCGACCGTAGCTTTCAACAGGGAAAACAATCTGGAATCTTATTCTCGAAAAATGCATTTTCCGAGAATAGCATGGCGGACATGCAGGTAAATTCCAGTCCCTCACCAGGCGGTGCAATTTTTCGTCGCAACTTTCAGGAATGAAAATAACGGGAAATCTTGTTTTTGAAAGGATAGATTTTTGAAAATAAAGCCGGCGGGTTCGGCGAACGACCCCGTCCGACCCGCGCCGCCCTGCTATCATACGCAGCATGGTGGCCGGCTGGTTCGCGGTGGGCGCGGCGCTGTGCGGGCTGGGCGTCGTGCTGGGGGCGTTCGGCGCGCACGGGTTGCGCGCGCGGGTGACGCCGGACATGCTCGCCGTGTTCGAGACCGGCGTGCGCTACCACCTGATCCACGCGCTCGGGCTGCTGGCGGTGGCCTGGGCGGCGTCCCGCTGGCCCTCCGCCTGGGTGGGCGCGGCCGGCTGGCTCTTCGTGGCCGGCATCGTCATCTTCTCCGGCAGCCTGTACCTGCTGGTGATGACCGGCACCCGCTGGCTGGGGGCGATCACCCCCATCGGCGGGCTGTGCCTCATCGCCGGCTGGGCGGTGCTCGCCGTCGGCGCGCTGCGGGCCGGGCCCTGACGGTCGGCTGCCGAAGGGGCCACCGACACCATCGGGGCGCCGGCCCGTCCAAATTTCAGTACCACGGGCTGATCATGAAGTCGTTGTAGACGACCCGCGCGCGGTGGGCGAGCTTCTCGGCGGTGCCGCCGTCCACCTCCTCCAGGTTCCGCAGGCTGATCACCCCGTCCTCGGCGCCGTGCACGACCTCGACGACCTTCGACGCCGCGGGAAACTCCCGCTGCAACGCGCTCTCCACGAGCGCCGCGAGCTGCTCGGGGCGCTTCGCGGGGCTGTGCGGATCGAGCCTGAACTCGACCGTGGGCCGCGCTTCCGCCGGCTCCGCCGCCGCCGGCCGGGACTCGTCGTCCACCGCGGGGCCTACCGTCCGTCCCCGCCGGCCGCCGCGGCGCGCTCGGCGGCGCGGGCGCCGGCCAGGATGCCCTCCATCGAGTAGTTCCCCTCGTGGCAGGCGTACTCGAAGATGGAGCGCCGGTCCGCGATTCGCGTCATCGGCCGCGCGACCGTCCACGGCCGCGTGAAGGTGTGCGGATCGTCGATGGTGAACCGGTAGTCGATCGTGTCCGCGTCGACCCGCGTGTAGCGCTCGGTCAGGTGCAGCGTGTCGCGCGAGCCCCAGGAGCTCGTCTTGGGGCCGAAGTTGGTCGTCACCACCACCAGCGTGTCGCCCTCCCAGTGGCCGCGCGAGTCGCCCATCCACAATCGGATCGACCCGGGCACGTGGGGGCGCCCGTCGAGCGGGATGATGCGCGCCTCGTGAATGAGCTCCTGGAAGACGATGACGTAGCCGGGCGCCTGGAAGATCTGGTAGTTGCTGCTGTACCAGCTCCCGATGCCGTTCCACCCGCGTGAGATGCAGCGGGTCCACGGCGAGAGGTCCTCGTAGGTGTCGGGCGAGTTCGAGGGGCCGCGCGTGCTGCGCTCCGCGCGCTCGGCCGCGATGCGCGCCGCGCCCTCGGCCGACAGCGGCGGAATCCGTCCGTCGGCCGGATCGACGATCAGCGACGTGCGCGTGAGCGGCGTGCCGATGTCGCGCCAGAACGCGTTGTAGTTGCCCACGCTGCCCTCGCGGGGCGGCAGGTCGAAGGCCGCCCGGTTGGCGGTCTCGATCGTGTCCGCCTCGCTCGCGCTCAGGGACCCGCGTCCGGCCAGCGGCCCGTCGAGCGGCCGCTCGAGCGGCGTGGACGTCTGGCTGTTCCACTGTCCCTGCAAGTCGGGGTCGCCCCACGGCGTACGGGGCGCCGCCCACTCGGAGCCGGCCTGGCCCGCCGCGGGGAGCGGGGCCAGGATTGCCGCCAGCACGACCGCTACCACTCGATTGCGCATAGCCGACCTCCTCGGTCTTGGATCCACGATCGCGATTATAAGGCCGAACCGTCCCCCGCCCGGCCGATCGCCCAAGCAGGAAGCTGGTCAGGCGTGCCCGGCTGGCGTATCGTTGGGGGCACGATGCCTGTGCTGCGCAAGTGGCTGATCCTCGTCCATCGCTACCTGGGGATTCCGCTGAGCCTGCTGTTCGTGGTCTGGTTCGCGTCCGGCATCGTCATGATGTACACGGGCGACATGCCGCGGCTCACGCCCGAGCTGCGGCTCGAGCGCCTGCCGGACCTCGACCTGGCCGGCGTGCGGCTGACGCCCGCGGAGGCGGTGGACCGCGCCGGGGTCTGGCGCTGGCCCGGGCGGGCAGCGCTGCTCACGGTCATGGATCGGCCCGCCTACCGCTTCGACGGCGCGACCGTCTTCGCCGACACCGGCGAGCTGCTCGGGCCGGTCGGCGCCGCGCAGGCGCGCACCATCGCCAGCCGCTTCAGCGGCCGACCGGAGCAGCAGATACGGCACGCGGGCACGTTGACCCGGCCCGATCAGTGGACGCTGACCTACGGCCGCGCGATGCCGCTCCACAAGTTCGAGGTCGACGACGGGGCCGGCACAGAGCTCTACGTCTCGCCGGACAGCGCCGAGGTCGCCATGCTGACCACGCGCCGCAGCCGCGCGCTGGCCTGGATGGGCGCCATCCCGCACTGGTTCTATTTCGCGGCGTTGCGTCTCGACCAGCCGCTGTGGTCGCGGGTCGTCGTCTGGAGCGCGACGCTGGGCTGCGTGCTGGCCGTCATGGGCCTGCTGCTCGGCGTGACGCAGTTCCGCTGGCGGCGGCCGGCGGACGCGGGCGGCGGCCCCGGCGCCCGCATCCCCTACACCGGCTGGATGCGGTGGCACTACGTGACCGGCGTCGTCTTCGGCGTGGTCACGCTGACCTGGGTGTTCAGCGGGCTGCTGTCGATGGAGCCGTACGCCTGGACCAACGCCCGCGGGCTGGAGCTGCCGCGCGACACGTTCACGGGCGGGCCGATCGATCTGGCGCGGTTCCCGGCGTTCGACGCCGCCGCGTGGGACAGGTTGACCGCGGGGCGCGGCGTGCGCGAGGTGGAGCTGCGCCGCATTCAGGACGATCCGTACTACGTCGTCCGCCTGGCGCCGGCGCCGGCCGCGGCAGCCGGCCGGGCGGAACGCCTGCACCAGCCGTACTACGTCACGGGCCGCGCGGAGCGCGACCGGCTGCTGGTCGCAGCCGGCACGCTGGCGGTGCGGGAGCGCGGCTTCGGCGTGGACTCGCTGCTGGCGCGGCTGACCGCGGCGGTGCCCGAGACGCCGGTGGTCGAGGCGGTGCTGCTGGACGACTACGATTCGTACTACTACTCGCGCGGCCGGCAGACGCCGCTGCCCGTCCTGCGGGTGAAGCTCGCCGACCCGGGCGAGACGTGGCTCTACATCGATCCCGGTCTGAGCCGCGTGCTGGCCAGCGTCCATCGCCTGAACCGGGTCGAGCGCTGGCTGTTCAACGGCCTGCACAGCCTGGACTTCGCCTTCTGGCACGACCGGCGCCCGCTGTGGGACATCGGCGTCATCACGCTGAGCCTGGGCGGCCTCGCGAGCAGCGGCATCGGGCTGTGGGTGGGGCTGCGGCGGATGCGGCGGGCGCTGGGGCGGATGCTCCCGGCCCGCGCCGTGGCGGAAGCGCGCCGCACCGCCCCCTCGTGAGCCCGAGAGGACGGCGCGGCCGCGGAGTGCTTCCCGAGGTTGCTACCTGGAGCCCGCAGGCATCTCGTCGGCCACGGCGCCGGCGAGGATGTTGTAGAGACCGTAGTTGCCCTCGTGGCAGGCGTACTCGTACACCGGCTGGTCGTTCAACTGCATGGGAACCGAGAAGGTCCACGCAGTCGTCCACACGGTCGGATCGTCGACGGTCACGTCGTACTGCAGGATATTCTCGTTCACCCGCGTGAGGCGCTCCGTCAACGTGAGGTGCTCCGATGTCGCCCCGCGCTGGAAGTTGGTCTCGCGCAGGAAGTTCCGGGTCTCCACCACCAGCGTGTCACCGTCCCAGTAGCCGCGCGAGTCGCCCGTCCACTGCCGGATGTCGGAGTCGAGATGCGGCCGCCCGTCGAGCGGTACGAAGCGCGCCTTGTGGTTCATCTCGGCGAAGAGCACGACCATATCCTCGGTCTGCAGCACCTGGACGTTGTTGTTGTACGCGCTGGGCGCCATCGGGGGGCCCGAGTTGAACCCGAGGATGCACCGCACCTGCAGCCCGCCGGGACCGAGATCCTCAACGAACCCGCCCGGCGTCGGCTCATGGCCGCCCACCCCGGCGCGCGCCGCGCGCGCCGCCGCCTGCCGCTCCATGGCGGCCGCGGTCAGGGGCGGAATGCGCCCGTTGGGCGGATCCACGATCAGCGAGGTCCGCTCGGTGGTGACCGACGTGCCCTCGTCGAACCAGAAGTCGTTGTACGGCACGACCCGGTCCGAGTCGTCGGCATCGCGGCTCCGCCGGCGAATGGTCTCCTCCGAGAACTCCGCCGCCTCCTCCGCCGTGAAGACCTCGGCCTGATCGGAAGGCCGCTCCATGGGCGTGAGGCTGCGGAAATCCCACACGCCCTGCAGGTCCGGCGCGCCCCACGACGTGCGCGGCACGTCCTGGGCGCTTGCCTGCATGGGCGCGAGCACCCCGACCGCCAAGACGGCCACCAAAACTGTCAGCAACCGATGATTCATCCAATCACCTCCTGGAAAACCCACCCATTGTATACCCGCGGCGGACAGTTCGCGTAGCGGATCGGCCAGCGGGGTAGTGTCGCAGTTTGACTTTTCGACGCTCCCCCGCCAGATCAAGCCTCGATCTCGTGCCCGCACCCGTCGCAGACCCACGCGTCATGAGCGGGAATCGGCGCGGGAATAGCAGCGCCGTCGCCGCCAAAGCTGGCGGTGCGTTCTGGGATGCGCGTCAGCGTCATGGGGGCACCGCAGCCCGGGCACGGATCTGATCGTTTGTCTCCAGCGTTCGACATCTGTCTTCTCTCCAAGCCGGGTGCAGGGCCAGTCCTTCAAGACGGGCGGCAGTAGCTGCACAGACGCACGTCGAAGCCGGTTCGTTCTGCGTACGCCACAGCGTCGTCGATTGTTGCATGCGGCCGGTATCGTCCTTGGTCGTACGAGTGCCCGCCGCCGTGCTTCCGCAATTGTGAGCACTCGGCTCGATGAATCGTGACCCGACGGTTCGGGTCGTTCTCGTAGGTCTCGTACGGCGTGCGCCGCGTCACTCGCCCATCTCCCTCGCCCGGTCGCGCCGGGCGCACTGGAGCCGTGCTGCAATGCGGGGGATGGCCGTGTTGCGGGGCCATCCCCCGCGTCTACTCGTCAGTGACCGGCGGGTTCAGGTCCTTCAGGTCCACTGTGCACCACCTCCTCCACCCTCGAAGCATCTGGGCAAGGGTCCATCATAGCGTCACGGAGTATTTCGGCCCTGCTGATGACGGCACGCATCCGTCACGGCTCTTGCGACAGGCGTAGCAGTGCTATGATAGCCACCAGCGATATCGCCATCTTGACATTAGTGGCACCATGTCATAGAGTGATGCCATGAACGATGCGATCCAGTCGATCCGATATTTTCAGCGAGCGAGCTTGGCCGACGCAGAGGCGGCACTGGACATCGTTCGGACGCTCGTTGCGGCCCGTCGCGAGACTCAGCCGAAGCGGACGGACGACAGCCCTCGTCCGAACGGACGACCGACTGTGCGGGAGGCGGCGAGCGAGCTTCTGCGTGAACGCGCGGTTCCGATGCACGCCAAGGAGATTGCGAAGGCGTTGCGAAACGGTGGGCAGGATCCAACTGACGCGACCGTCATCTCCGCGCTGGCGCGCCTTTCGAAGGCCGGGAACACGTTTCGGCGAATCAAGCCGAACACCTTCGGCTTGATTGAGTGGTCCGCCGTTCACCAGCCCGCCAAGCTGCTTGACGGTGGGTAGATTTCGGGTTGCGGGCGGCCCTCGCTGAGAAGCCGTACGCAACAACGCCCCGGCTGCAACCGGGGCGCGTCGCATGGTCGCTAAACCGTCGGCCTTGTCTCTGGCGAGGGGCAGGCCAACACAGCGGAGGACCGCGTGCGGGTTGAGGTTATCACACTTCAGACAGAGCGAGTCTACAAGATCGAAGTCCGGATCAGATACTCCGAGCAGCCATCGAGCGATCTGCAACGGTTGCTCGATGCTGATCGTCTCGATCAATACCGAGTCAGAGCGCCGCAGGATCGTCGCGCGGAGCGTCCGTGCGTGGACGGACCAGCGGGCTGGCGCAGTCAATGAACGCGGGGCGACGACCCTAGTCCGGCACAGTGGCACCCTGTGCGGCGGTCGGGCAAGCAGTGCGCGCAACCGTTCGCCTGCGTGTAGTGCCTGTGGCTGTACATTGTGAACGCCCTGGGGCGCCCGGCGATTCGTGGCCGGGCGTTCACTGGACAAACGGACACACGATCGGAACCGGCCCCGGTCGAAGTGGGGGGGACCGTCCGCTACCAGCGGTGACCGGGGCTTGGCCAGCAATGGTGTAGGCTGCGCCAGCAGCTGCGTCAGCTGCGCCCCGATCTGACCGAGTTGATCATCGATCTCGTCGAGTCGATCGTCGATCCCTTCAAGCTGGGCATCCACACGATCGACACGTTCATCAAGTGCGCCGATACGGCCATCGAGGCCACCCATGCGGCCCTCCATGTCGGAATCGGCGAACTCCGAGACGACAGCGGAGACGGCATTGGCGACGATCTCGGTCACCTTTCCGCGCCTCAGCGGCGGGAGCAGGAGTCGGTTCCGGGGTCGCTGCCGGAATCTCCGCCGCCGGGGTTTCCTCGTCCGGTACAGCCCGCCGCAGTGCATCGGCGCGGTCGCGACGCCCGTCAGCGGCAACCCGGACCGGAAGCACATCTCCACGAGCTTCGCGGAGCGCCAGAATCTGAACCTGCGGATGGGCGTCCGCAGGTTCACGCGGCTCACGAACGCCTTCGGCAACAAGCTGGCGAATCAGGTGCACGCGCTGGCTCTGTACTACGTGTTCTACAACTTCTGCCGCATCCACAAGACGCTGCGGATGACGTCCGCGACGGCGTCCGGCGTGTCGAACGTCCTGTACGATATCGACTGGATCGTCGGCCTGATTGACGCCCACGCGCCGAAGCCGCAGAAGCCCGGAGCGAAGCCGGGGGCGAAGTACCGGCCGCGGAAGCGAGGCGATCAGGCGGATCAGCGGAGAAAGTCAACCTGAGACACTACCGACCGCCAGCGCGGCCGGCGGCCGCTCAGCGCGCGGCCTGTCCGGGTCGCAGTGGCTGCTGCGGGCGGCGCGGCTCGTCTGGGTAGAGCTGCGCCACGTACTGCTCGTAGCCGTTGAAGATCGGCGTCAGGAAGCGGTCCTCCGTGTCGAGCCAGTACGAGGTGTTCTGCGGCCAGCGCGGGTGCGGGACGTTCGGGTTCACGTTCGACAGGAAGCCGTACTCGTGCGGCTGCTCCGCCTGCCAGAACGTGGGCGGCCGGTCGCGCACCAGCTCGATCCTCACGATGGACTTGGGGCTCTTGTAGCCGTACTTCCAGGGCACGATGATGCGTACGGGCGCGCCGTGCTGGCGGAGCAACGGCTCGCCGTACACGCCCGTCACCACCAGCACGAGCTCGTTCATGGCCTCGTCGAGGCGCAGCCCCTCGTGATACGGCCAGGGGTACCAGCCCGCGGTCCGCACGCCGGGCATCTGGTCGCGGGCGACGATGGTCTCGAAGCGGACGTAGCGCGCGGTGCCGGTGGGCTCGACGCGCTCGAGCAGCCGGCTCAGCGGGAAGCCCGACCAGGGGACGTTCATGGCCCAGCGCTCGACGCAGCGGAAGTGGTACAGGCGCTCCTCGTGGTCGAAGGCGAACAGATCGTCGAGGTCGAGCGTCTGCGGGCGCCGGCACTCGCCGCCGATTTCCACCCGCCAGGGCTCGACCTCGAAGTCGCCGCAGAACTGCCAGACGGGGCCGCCGCGCCCCGCGAGGAACTCGTAGAAGTTGTTGTGCGCGGCGGCGACGTCGCGAGGCGTCGCCGCCCGCGTGTCGGTGAGGCCGCTCGACTGGCCGAGGATCGGGACGGCGTTGGCGATGCGGCGGGGGAGCGCGTAGTCCGCGTTCCGCTCCGCCGGGAAGACGTCGGGCCGCTGGAACGGGACGTCCAGCAGCTCCGCCTGAGGCGTCTGGGCCCCGCTCGCGGCCGCGCCCCGCAACGCCCCCGGCGCGGCCAGCAGGCCGCCGCCGAGGGCGGCAAGGAACCGCCGCCGATTGAAGAACACCTCGGGCGGCGTGATCCGCTGCGACGGGACGTCAGCCCGGTATCGCGTGGTCATTCCCGGTCCAGGGCGCCCGCCGCCTGTTGGCTCCGGTCTGCTTCGCCTTGCATCAGCGCAGCGGGTCGCGGTTCTCCCCGTCGAACGCCGAGCCGCAGCCGGCCGTGCACAGGGTCGCGGGGTCCGGCCCCTCGCCCGCCGCGAACGCCCGCTCCTCGACGCGCGCTCCCGCCAGCAGCCCCGGCAGCCCGTAGTTGCCCTCGTGGCAGCGCGGCTCCTTGTAGACCCGGTTCGCCTCGTTGCTCTGCAGGCTGAGCTCGAGCGCCACCGTCCACGGCTGCGTCCACGTGGTCGGATCGTTCATCGTGACCAGGTAGTCGAGCGTGTGGGCGTCGCGCCGCGTCCAGCGCTCGACCAGGTGCAGGTTCTCGCGGGAGCCCTGGTAGTCGGTCTTCGGGCTGAAGTTGGTGACGTCGACGACCAGCGTGTCGCCTTCCCACCGGCCGCGCGAGTCGCCCCACCACTGGCGGACGTCCGACGGCAGATGCGGCCGGTCGGTCACGGGGATGATGCGCTGCCAGCCCTGTCCCTGCCCGGTGTCGTAGAAGATCGACACCGTGTCGGGCGACTGCACGACCTGCAGGAAGTACCCGGCCGCCCCGCCGAAATCCGGCAGGCGGGCGGACAGGCAGCGCTCGCCCAGGCCCCGGTCTTCCGGATGGTCCGAACGATTGAAGGCGCTGGTCGGGTAGGACGGCGGCGACTCGGCGCGCCGCGGCGACGGCGGCCCGTACTGCCCGCCCGCGCAGCCGGGCATGTCGTTCCTGCAGACGTCGGTCGCCTGCAGCAGGTCGAGCTGATACTTCCGGAACGCGGCGCGCCGCGCCTGCGCCTCGGCCGTGAAGGGCGGGATGCGCCCGTCCGGCGGATCGACGATCAGCGACGTCCGGCTGCCGGTGTGCTTGTGCGTCAGGAAGATGGTCCGGTTGTAGGCGCCGCCGACGTCCTGCTCGCTGCCTGCCTCCGAGCGCGGGTCGAGGGCCAGCAGCGCCGCCCGTTCCCGATCGAGCGCCGCCCGCTCTTCCTCCGTGAACTCGGCCTGGCCCGCGAAACGCGCCGGCCGCTGCAGGGGAATCGCGTAGTCCGTGGTCCAGATGCCCTGCAGGTCGGGGTCGCCCCAGGCCGTCTTGCCTGCCGGGCCGGCCTCGGGCTGCTCCTGGGCCCCCGGGGCCACCATCAGAAGGGCTGCCACCGCCAGGGTCGCCGCCACGACGCCGAGCGTCTCGATCACTCGTCGGGTCATGATCATCCTCACGGGAGTTGCGGGTTCACGCAAACCGGATCGCATGGGCCTTGGTACACCCGTGCCCAGGCGAAGTCAAGCGCCAAGCCGCCCCGCGGCCACGACATGTGGGATAGCATGGGGCGGCGGCCCCCGTCCGGCCGCCGGAGGACGAGCATGAACAGACCGACCACGCTCCTCGCCGCGCTGCTGCTCCTCGTCGCGCCGCCCGCGGCCGGCGCGCAGCAGGATGCCCCGGAGGCGGAGCCGTTCGCGGCCGAGGGCATCCCCGCCGTCCCGCTCCCGGACGGTCCGCGCACGTACGACACGGCCACCGGGCAGCGGATCCGGATGGTCGTGGTCGCCGGCGGACTGACCTACCCCTGGGGCCTGGCGTTCCTGCCGGACGGGAGCGCGCTGGTGACCGAGCGTCTCGGCACGCTGCGCCGCATCGGCGACGGCGGGCTCGACCCGCAGCCGCTCGCGGGCGTGCCCGACGTGTACACCGAGGCGCCGCTGGCGGGGCTGATGGACGTCGCGGTGCACCCCGGGTTCAGCGAGAACCGGTTCGTCTACCTGACCTACTCGAAGCCGGCGGAGGGCGGCTCGCGGATCGCGCTGGCCCGCGGCCGCTTCGAGGGTTCGGCGCTCTCGGAGGTCCGCGACCTGTTCGTGTCCGAGGGCACGACCGCGGGCGGCGCGGCCCGGCTGGCGTTCGCGCCCGACGGGATGCTCTACATGACGGTCGGGGGCGCGTTCGGCGGCATCCGGTCGCAGGCGCAGGATCCGGCCAGCCACGTCGGCAAGGTGCTGCGGCTGCGCGACGACGGGACCGCCCCGGACGACAATCCGTTCGCGGGCCGCGACGGCGCGGCGCCCGAGATCTACTCGCTCGGCCATCGCAACCCGATGGGTCTCGCCATTCATCCCGAGACCGGCCAGCCCTGGGCGAGCGAGCACGGGGTGATGGGCGGCGACGAGGTCAACATCATCCTGCCGGGAGGCAACTACGGCTGGCCAGACGTCTCCTACTCGCGGGAGTACTTCGGCGTCCGCGTGACCGAGCAGCCGTGGCAGGCGGAGCTCGAGCAGCCGGAGATCGTGTGGGTGCCCTCCATCGCGCCGTCCGGGCTGGTCTTCTACACCGGCGACCGCTTCCCCGACTGGCGCGGCAACCTGTTCGCGGGCTCGCTGATGATCGGCCGCATCGCGAGGACCGGCCACGTGGAGCGCATCGAGTTCAACCGGCAGGGGCTGGAGCAGCGCCGGGAGTGGCTGCTGGCCGACCTCCGCCAGCGCATCCGCGACGTCGAGCAGGGTCCGGACGGCCTGCTGTACGTGCTGACGGGGGGCGCCTTCCTCGGCAGCGACCCGGCCGCCGGCGAGGCGGCGCTGCTACGCATCGAGCCGGCCGAGTAGGCGGACGGCGGTGCGCGCGGGTGCGCCATTCGGCGTCGCCGGGCAACTTCAGGAATGAGCGATCAGGAGGATTCATGCGTTCGATTTTCATCGTGACGGCATCTGTCGTCCTGTGCGCTGCGGCCGGTCTCGCGTCGGCGGCCCAGCCGGCGCCCGACGGCGGGCAGGTCTACCGGCAGCACTGCGCCCGCTGCCACGAGGGCGCCATGCCGCGCATGCCGACGCGCGAGATGCTCCGGCAGCGCACCCCCGAGGACGTCGAGATCGCCCTCAGCACCTTCGGCATGCGCCGCCAGGGCGCGGCGCTGACCGCGGCCGAGCGGCGGGCGGTGGCGGAGTACGTCACCGGCCGGCCGCCCGGCACCTACCGGGATCCGCTTGAGGTCATCCCCGAGAGCGCCTACTGCACGGCGCCGGCCGGCGGCGCCGACGCCCTCGCCGGCCCCGCCTGGAACGGCTGGGGCGCCGGCCTGCGCAACACCCGCTTCCAGCCGGCCGCGGCGGCCGGGCTGACCGTCGAGGACGTGCCGCGGCTGGCGCTCAAGTGGGCGTTCGGCTTCCCGGGTGTCACCGCCTCCGGGTCGCAGGCGAGCGTGGTCGGCGGGCGCGTCTTCGTGGGCAGCCGCAACGGCCTCGTCTACGCCCTCGACGCCGCCTCCGGCTGCATCGACTGGATCTTCGAGGCCGACGGCGGCGTCCGGTCGGCCCCGTCGGTTGGTCCGCACCCGGGCAGCGGCGAGGCGGTCGTCTACTTCGGCGACTCGTTCGCCAACGTCTACGCGGTGGACGGCGCCACCGGCGACGCGCGCTGGAAGGTGCTGGTGGACGACCACGGCGACGCGATGATCACCGGCGCCCCCGCGCTCCACGACGGACGGCTCTACGTGCCGGTCTCGTCGCTCGAGGAAGGGTCGGGCGCGATGCCGACCTACGAGTGCTGCACGTTCGTCGGGAGCGTCGTGGCCCTCGACGCCGCCGACGGCAGCCGCATCTGGAAGACCCGCACCATCCAGGAGGAGCCGCGGCCGACCGTGCGCAACCGCATCGGCACGCAGCTCTGGGGCCCGTCGGGCGCCGCCATCTGGTCCGCCCCGACGCTCGACCCGGCCCGCAACCGGCTGTACGTCGCCACCGGCGACAACTACACCGAGCCCGCATCGCCCGAGAGCGACGCCATCATGGCGCTGGCCATGGATACCGGCCGCATCCTCTGGACGCAGCAGACGCTGCCCGGCGACGCGTGGAACATCGCCTGCTTCGAGACGACGCCGGAAGGCCGCGCCAACTGCCCCGAGGACGCGGGGCCGGACCACGACTTCGGGAGCTCGCCCGTGCTCACCACGGTCGACGACGGGCGCGAGCTGCTGCTGGCCGGACAGAAGTCGGGCGTGCTGTACGGCCTCGATCCCGAGACCGGCGCCATCGCGTGGGAGACGCGCGTGGGCGACGGCGGCATCCTCGGCGGCATCGAGTGGGGCATCGCCACCGACGGCGAGCTGACGTTCGCCGCGAGCTCGGAGGCGCTCGAGAAGGGGCCGGGCGACGCCGGCGGCCTCACCGCGGTCCGCGCCGGCGACGGCGCGACGATCTGGGACGCGCCGCCGTTCCAGGACACCTGCGGCTCGCGCGCCGGCTGCAACACCGGCCAGCCGGCCGCGGTGACCAGCATTCCGGGCGTCGTCTTCTCGGGCAGCCTCGACGGGCACCTGCGCGCCTACGACACCGCCACGGGCCGCGTCATCTGGGACGTCGACACCGTCGGCGAGTACGAGACCGTCAACGGCGTGCCGGCGCGCGGCGGCGCGCTGAACGGCCCCGGCCCGACCGTGGCGGGCGGGATGGTCTACGTCAACTCGGGTTACAGCACCCTCGGCTTCATGCCGGGGAACGTGCTGCTCGCCTTCTCGGTGGAGGGGGAGTAGGGCGCACGCCGACGCCGCCGACATGAACCGGCCGACCCGCCTGGTGCAGCTCGTTCACCTCCTCGCCGGCCGCCGGCCGAAGACGGTGGAGGAGATCGCCCGGCATTTCGAGATCTCGCAGCGCACGGTATACCGCGACTTCGCCGACCTGTCGCGTCACGCTATCCCGATTACGCGCAACGAGTACGGCTACCAGTTGCTGGAAGGCGCGACCATCCGGCCGTTGGCGCTGACGGCCGGCGAGCGTGCGGCGCTGAAGCTGGTGCTCCGGAGCCCGGCCGTGCGCACCGCCCCGGATATCGGCAAGGCAATCGAGATGGTCGAGGCCAAGCTCGATGCCGCCACCCGCCAATCGGAGGAGACGCCGAGCGCGCTGACGCTGGCCGGTCCCGAGCGCTCCGGGGCCATCCCCGCCGGCCGGACGGACCTGCTTCAACGGGCCGTCCGGGAGCGCACGCCCGTGTCGATCCACTACCGTTCGCTGGCCAGCCGCCACCGGTCCTGGCGCGGCGTCGATCCGTACGCGCTCTTCCACCGCGAGGCCGCGTGGTACCTGATCGGACGCTGCCACCTGCACGGCGAGCCCCGGGTGTTCCGTCTCGATCGCATCGCCGACGCCCGGCTGCTCGCCGGCCGCTTCGACCGTCCTGCGTTCGATCTCGACGAGCACCTGCAGCACACCTGGGCCGTCTACCGGGGGCGCGAGCTGCACCGAATCGTCATCCACTTCGATGCCGCGCTCGCCCCGCTGATCGAGGAGGGTGTTCACCATCCCGGTGAGCGCGTCGGCCGGCTGGAGAACGGCGACCTGGAGTACCGCGTCGACCTCTCTCACCTCGACGAGATCGCCCGCTGGATCCTCGGGTTCGCCGGACAGGCGCGCGCCGTCGAGCCGCCTGCCCTGGTCCGCCTCGTCGCCGAGATGGCGCGCCTCGCGTTCGAGCGCCATGGCGAGGCGGCCGACGAAGGGGCCGCCGCCAGCCGCGGCCAGGACGAGCTGCCCGGGCTGGCGGGAGAGGTGTCCGCCCGGCAGCGATCCCTGATCTGATTCCGACGGCACACACGCTCGAACGGCACGCCGCCGGGCAGGCCGTTGGGGTAGCGCGCGGGGACGTAGTACTGATCCAGTATGCCGGCGTCCCGCCGCAGCTCCCGCAGGCCGGCGACGCGGTCGCCGTAGCGGTCGATCAGCACGACGATGGAGTGGCCGAGGACGGCGCGCTCGCCGAGGCCGTAGGCGATGGCCTTGACCGCCTTCTCGGCGGTCTGCTGCGCCACGAAGCAGGCCTGCGCGAAGAAGTGCTCACGCAGGGCGACGCGGGCGAACGCGAGGTCGTTCTCGGCTTGCAGCCACCAGCGGTTGGCTTCAGCCGCGCTGTCCCACATACACCTGGCGCGCCGACTCGAGGGCGGTCATCAGGAACGGCCGCTCCTCGGCCTGCATCCGTGCGAACTCCGCGGGCGTGTAGACGAACATGTCGACCCCGGCGCCGGCGGCGAGAATGGCGGGCAGGTAGTCGCGGAAGCGGTCGACGAACGGGCGCTCGGTGGGCGCGACGATGATCACGTCGATGTCGCTCTCCGGCGCCGCCGTGCCGCGGGCGTGCGACCCGAAGATCCAGGCGCCGTGGGCGGACTGCTCGTCGAGCAGCGGGCGCAGCACGTCGAGGAACGGGTCGATCCGCGTCACGCCGACATTGTACGGGCCATCGTCCGGGCGGACCGTTCGTCAGAGGCTGACCTCGGCATCGATGTCGAGCGGCCCGGTGCTGTCGCCCAGGCGGTCGACCGGCACCCCCAGCTTGTCCATCAGCGTCAGGCAGAGGTTCGACAGCGGCGGGACGTCGGCCTTCACGCCCCGGCCGTCGGTGTCCCAGTCCGACCGGTTCCCCCCGCCGTAGTCGAGGTGGCGTCCGCCGCGAATCGTGCCCGCGCCGCCGCCCACGAGCACGATCGGCAGGTTGTCCTTCACGTGCTCCATGCTGTCGGAGATGCCGGAGCCGTACACGATCATGACGTGGTCCAGCAGCGTGCCGTCCCCATCGGGCGTCGCCGCGAGCTTCTGGACGTAGTCCGCGAACAGCCCGCAGTGATACGCGTTGATCCTGGCCATCGTCGCGACCCGCGCGGGCTGGTGCGCGTGGTGCGACAGCGGGTGGTGCGAGTCCGGCACCCCGATCTCGGAGTACGTGAGGCTGCTCTGCTCGCGGGCCATCATGAAGGTGACGACGCGCGTCAGGTCGGTTTGGTACGCGAGCAGTTGCAGGTCGAACATCAGCCTGGCATGTTCCCCGTAGCCGGACGGGATGCCGGCGGGCCGCTCGAGGAGCGGCAGCTCGTCGGCCGCCTGCCTGTCGGCGATCCGCAGGCGCCGCTCCACGTCGCGCACGCTCTCGACGTACTGGTCGACCCGGTCGCGATCGCCCGCGCCAATCTCGCGCTTCAGCCTCGCCAGGGAATCGAGCACGGCGTCGAGGACGCTGTTGTCCTCCGCGAGGCGCTCGCGGCGTGCCGCCGCGCCGGTGCTCGTGCTCTCGCCGAACATCCGCTCGAAGACCAGACGCGGGTTGTTTTCCATCGGCAGCGGCGTCGTCGCGTCGCGCCACGAGATCGTGTTGGAGTAGACGCAACTGTAGCCGCCGCTGCACTGACCCGTGTTGCCGACGTTCTCGATGGCAAGCTCGAGCGACGCGAGCTGCGTCTGCCGGCCGAACTCCCGCGCCACGATCTGATCCATCGTCACGCCGCAGGCGATGTCGTTCTCGCCCGGGTTGCCGACGGCGCCGCTCAGGAACGGCGCGGACGGGTGCGGCGCGTCCCATGGCAGCTTCAGCCCCGAAACCATGACGAGCCGGTTCCTGAAGGGGGCGAGCGATGCGTTGATGGGCCTGAACTCGAAGCGCGGCCCGACCGCCGTCGGCGTCCAGTAGTCCATCGCCATGCCGTTCGGCACGTAGACCGCCCCGAAGCGCTTGATCGGTTTCGCCGCCGTCCTGACTGTGGGCGTCAGCGCCGGCACCATCGCATCGAGCAGCGGCAGCGCCAGCGTGGCGCCCACGCCGCGCAGTACCGTCCGCCGTGGCAGCGTCCTCTTCGCGATGCTGTTCATCTCGCGGCCCTTTCCCCTGATGCCGGCATGGATGCCTTCATCCGAAACGGCGTGCTGTTGACGACCCCGAGCACGAGCGACGACCAGCGGTAGCCGCCGGGCGCCGAGTCGCGCACGATCTTCCGCACCGCGGGCCGATCGTAGTGCTCGAGCGCCCGGCCGAGGCCGAACGCCAGCAGCTTCTCGACGACGGTGCTCGCGAACCGTTCAGGCTGGCGCGACAGTACGTCCCGCAGTCCCTGCAGCCCCTCGAACCGGGCGCCGTCGGGCGTGACCCCCGATGCGTCGATCGCGGTGCCTGCCTCCGTCGCCCGCCACATGCCGATACCGTCGAAGTTCTCGAGTGCGAAGCCCAGCGGATCCATTGGCGCGTGGCACGCGGCGCACACGGGGTTCTCCCGATGCTGCTCGAGCCGCGCGCGGACGGACACCGGCACGCTCCCGCCGCCGCGTTCGGGCAGCGCCGGCACGTCGGCGGGCGGCGGGGGTGGACCCATGCCCAGGATGGTCTGCATCAACCACTTGCCGCGGATCACCGGCGACGTGCGGTTGGCGTACGAGGTCACCGTCAGGATGCTGCCGTGGCCCAGCAGGCCGCCGCGCGGGCTGTCGGCCGGCAGCTCCACGCGCCGCAGGCGCTCCCCGTAGACGTGCGGCACGCCGTAGTGTCGCGCCAACCGTTCGTTGAGGAACGTGTAGTCGGCGCGCAGGAGATCGAGGACGCTCGCGTCCTCGCGCAACGTGTGCGCCACGAAACGCTTCGTCTCCTGCTCGAAGCCGTTGCGGAGATTCTCGTCGAACTCGGGAAAGATCTCGGGATCGCGAAACACGTCCTCGAGCATGCGCAACTGCAGCCACTGCGCGGCGAAGTTGTCCACGAGGGACCGGGTCGACCGGCGGTCGCGCAGCAGGCGCCGCACCTGCTGCTCGAGGACCTCCGGCTGCGAGAGCGTGCCGCGGACGGCCAGGTTCAGCAGCTCGTCGTCGGGGACGCTGCTCCACAGGAAGAAGGACAGCCGCGAAGCCAGCTCCAGGTCGGTCGCCGGCTCGAGGCCGCTTTGCGCGGCGCCCGCCGGCGCCCGCTCGATGCGGAGCAGGAACTTGGGATCGGCGAGCAGGGTTCTCACCGCGTTCTGGATGCCCCGGTCGAAGTTGCCCGCTCGTCGACCTGCCGTGTAGGCCGCCAGCAGCGGCTCGATGTCCGCTTCGCCGATCGGCCGCCGATAGGCGCGGCGCGCCAGCGTCGACAGGATCGTCCGCGCGCAGGGCGCCTCGTCCGCGCTCCGCCGCGGCTCGCACACGAACAGGCGGGCACGACTCGGCGTCGCCGCGCGCCCGCCGGGCTGCAGCGGGCCCGTGATGTCGAAGCGGCTGACCGACATGTGCCCGAACGGGAACTCGTTGGTTGCGAGGGCAAAGCCCCACGGACGGGGTTGCGGAATCCGCTCCGGCTCAATCCGGTCCCGCGCGAACGAGAGGCCGATCACCTGCGGACCCGCCCTGGCGGCGAAGGTGACTGCCAGGTTGTCGTCCGCGTGGTGGATGTAGTGCTCCCAGTCGGTCCCCATCTGGATGTTGCCGCCGTACCCCGACGGGGCCGGCGTGCCGTGGTCCTCGCCGCCGATGGTGAACCGCTTGACGAGCACCCCGTTCACGCGCACGTCGAGGTCGTGGGGTCTGCCCATGCCCCGGATGTAGTCGTTGTAGTTGCGCTGGAGGCGAATCCCGATGCGGTACTCGCCGTCCGCCGGGAAGTGATGGCGCACCGCCACGCCGCCCTGCGATCCGAACGGCAGGTCCGCGCTCATCCGCTCGTTCTGGATCAGGTTGAGATGGACGTCGTGCCGCTCGACGGTGGGACCCTCCGGGGCGATGCCCACGGCCGCGGCGCTGATGCGCCGGGCCGCCGTCAGGTAGCGTTCCACCAGGAGCGGCGACACGGAGAGCTGGCTCACGTAGTTGTCGAACCCCTCGTCGGAGGTGTTGTCCATCGGGAGCAGGTCCGACAGATCGGTCTCGAGCCCGAGCAGGTCGCTGACCGCCGCCTGGTACTCGAACCGGTTGAGCCGTCGGACGGCCGCGAAGCGGCCGGGGTTCGGGTGCGCCGCCGCGAAGTTGTCGAGCTCCGTCTCCAGCCAGGCGACGACCGCATCCACCGTCGACGGGTCGGGCCGCGGCCGGCCCGCGGGCGGCATGCTGCCGGCGCGCAGCCTCCGCACGACCTTCTCCCAGACTGCCGCGTCGGCGCCCACGTGCTCGGCATCCGCCGTGTCGAGCGCCAGTCCCGCGGTGCGGAGTCTCCGATTGTGGCAACCCTGACAGTACCGCTCGAGGACGGGTCGCACGGGCGAGGAGGTCGCTGTCGCCGGCTGCGCCGCCGCCTGCCGCGTCGGACCCGCGGCGCGCGCGGAGCCGGGGGCGGCCGCCAGCCAGCAGCCGGTCAGGAACGCCGCCAGCACGACGAGCGAGCGATTGCCGAGCATGGGTCCTCTCCTGCGCTGGCGGCGCAATGCTCCCGGCGCCTTCAGTTCGTGGCGCCCAGCTCCCGGAGCAGCGCCGCGGCGGCTGCCGCCCGCGGCCCGGCCGCGACGGCCGCCGCCAGCGGCGTCCGCCCGTCGTGATTCACTGCCTGGAGGTCGGCGCCCCGGTCGACCAGGTAGCGGACGATCGAGGGGAAGCCGAGTGGCGCGTCGGACGCGCGGCCCCGAGCGCGAACGGCAGCGGTGGCCGCGATGTGCAGCGGCGTGTCGCCGCGGCCGTCGTCCGCCGCGTCGACGTCGACGTGCTGGTCGACGATGAGCTCGACGGCTTCGAGAATCGTGCGCTCGCTGGCGCCCGTCCGGCGACGGTCCCTGCGGCCGGTCGGCCTCAGCGCCGCGGCGAGCGCCGTCCTGCCGTCCGGCGTGGTCAGCGCAGGGTTGGCGCCGCCGGCCAGCAACGCCCTCATGATCCCGACATCGTTGTAGGACGCCGCCTGCCAGAAGGGGGTCGCCCCGATCAGCGAGAGCGTGAGCGCGTAGTCGTCGGAGCTGCGTCCCACGGGCGTGGCCGTCCGGATGCGTGCATCCGGATCCGCTCCATGCGCGAGGAGCGCCTTCACGAGCGCCAGGTCGCCGCGCAGGATCGCCGCGTGGAGGGCCGTGTAGCCGCCCGCGGCGAGGTTCGGGTCGGCGCCGCGGTCCAGCAGGAACGCGCCGAGCTCGCCGCGGCCCGAGTGCGCCGCGACCACCAGGGGCGTCGTACCGCTGCCGGTGGGCTCGTCGATGTCGGCGCCGGCCGCGAGCAGGACCCCGGCCGTCTCGACGCCGCCCGAGCGGGCCGCGAACGTCAACGGCGTGTAGCCGCCGTTGCGGTGCTGCGGCAGCTCGATCTCGCCGCCCAGCACGCCCAGCGTGGCGCCGCCGGCGTACTGCACGTATTCCAGCCATTCCTGCGTGCGGGCCCGCACGTCCGCTCCTGACGCCACCAGCACCCGCGCGACGCGCGCGTGCCGCTGCGATGCGGCCCACATCAGGGCCGTCTGCCCCTGCCGCCTCTCCTGCGCGTTCACGTCCGCGCCGGCCGCCACCAGCAACTCGACGAGCCGTGCGTTGCCGCTGCGCGCCGCGGCCATCAGCGGCGTCTCGCCCGAGACGAGCGCGACGTTCGGATTGGCGCCGGCCGCCAGCAGGCGTTCCGCCAGGGCGGCGCTGCCGTTCTGGCCGGCGAGCCACAGCGGCGTCGCGCCCAGGTCGTTCGACGCATCGACCGCGGCGCCCGCGCGAATCAGGAGGTTCGCCAGCTCACGGTCGTCCCGGTGCGCCGCCCAGTGCAGCGCGGTTGCGCCGTCGCCGTACGGCGCGTTGACGTCCACCCCCTGCCGAAGCAACGCGCGGACCTGCGCCACGTCGGCCCTGGCGGCCGCCTCGACGAGACGCGAATCGGATGCGCCCGCCGCCAGGCCCGGCGCCGCACACAGCACGACCGCCGCCATCCCGCGCCACGTCAGATGCTTCACGCGCATTCGCACCGGCTCCCCACGCTGCCCCCAGCCGCCATTCTACGTCCCGGTGCGGGCCGATGGAAGGCCGCGTTCGCGGTGGCGCGTCTCAACTAGAATGAGCTTCATGACACGACTGGCCCGCCAATCGTCGCCTGCCGGCTCCGCTTGGCGCCCAACCAACCCTGCAGGAGTCCGCACCGCTCCACGGCGCAGACTCCTGGCTGCGGTCGGCGCGTGGATGCTGGCATTGGTCGCGACCCCGGGCGCGGAGCTGCGCTGGATGGACGTCGAGCGGTCCACCGTCACGGTCCACGTGTCCGTCCCGGGTGCGGCCGCCGCGGCGCATGTCATCGAGGCGCCGCTCGCAGAGGGATCCGTCGAGGACACCGCGACGCCGCACATGGCGCTCGTGATCAACGTCGACCAGTTGCGCGTCGTCGATCCCGGGCAGTCGGCCGAGGAGCGGCAGCAGGTCCGCACGCAGATGCTCGGACCCGACGGGCTCGAGGCGGAGCGGTATGCCCGGGTCACCTACCACTCGCTGACGATCGACCGGCGCGCGGGGGGCGTCTGGCTCGTGCAGGGCGAGCTGGGAATGCACGGGCGGTTCCTGCCGCTCGATGTCCGCGCGGTGCGGCGGGGGGATCGGTTCACCGGCACGGCCACGGTCGTGCCGGCCGACTTCGGGATTCCTCCCATGCGCATCGGTGGGGCCTCGACGCCCGTCGGCCACGAGGTGCGGGTCGACTTCGATATCGTTCTCGAAGCGCCCGGTCCATGACGGATTCGAACGTCGGCGTTCGTGAACAGTCCAACCAGGAGGATACGCATGCGTACAGGCTGCCTCGCCATCATGCTCGCGCTACTGTCGCTCGCTCTGCTGGCGGAGGTCCAGGGTGCCGCGCCGGACTACGTGTTCCTTGATACGGAGAAGACCAGTACATTGCAGCGGGAGCTGCAGGAAGCCGCTGACAACGGGTACCGCCTCGTCTCCGCCCATGGCAGTTGGGGGCGGCCAACGGTGATCCTGGAAAAGGTTCTCGATCCGGAACCCATCGAATACCTCCTGCTCGCGACAGCGAATACCGGCACGTTGCAGGACGAGATCGCTGAAGCCGCCAGCCAGGGCTATCGGCTTGCCAGCGTCTTCGAGAAGGGCGGCGAAGCGGTGGTGGTCATGCAGCGCGCACCAGGTCGTGTTGATCCGACACACGAGTACGTCGTGCTGGGAGCCAAGCGGATCAGGACCATGGAAGACGAATTCCTTGCGGCGGCCGCGAACGGCTTCAGGCTCGTCGGACAGTCGTACTACAACAGTCCCGCTTCCACCGCTCTCAGGATCGTCGCTTCGGCTGTCACCTTCGGCGCGGCCGGGGGCGACGTGATTCGCGAGATGCTCGCGGTTCTCGAGCGGCCGATTCACGATCAGCCTCCGCCGATAGCCGTCCTCGACCAGTGATGAGGAGCTGACTGCGGGTTGCGGTCCGCGTCCCGGGCGAGGATCGGGGAGGCGGTTGCGACCACCAGGGCGGCGGCGGCGATGCCGCACGGAACGCCATGTTTGTCACCAATCGGTAATTTTCATGTGAGAGAATGTGACTGCAGCGTGCCGTGCCAGCCCTGTGCATGGCTCACGGCCGCGAGCGGTCAGGCTGGTGTGGCTGACGTGTCGTTCATTCACCGTGGAGGAAGGAGAACTCCGATGGCTCAACCGTTTCAGACCTTTGAGGACTTCAACGACTACGTCCGCAACAAGGCGGTGGAGGACGAGGAGTTCAGGGCCCGCCTGCTCGCGGATCCCAAGGCGGTGATCGAGGAAGAACTGGACCTGTCCATTCCGGACGGTCTCGATATCCAGATACACGAGGACAGTGCCACGACCTCCCACTTCGTGATTCCGCCCTCGGCCAAGCTCGCCGACGAGGACCTGCGCGCCGTCGCCGGCGGCGGCTGGTGCTGCCCGGTCTAGCTCCAGCCGGCTGTCTGGCTTGTCTGGGCCAAGTCCAGGCGACCGTCCGGCCCCGTCGAGGCGGGTTTCCGTGGCTGACGGCGACAGGGCTCG
>CAZMWA010000299.1:0-6853 GCA_964569405.1 uncultured Vicinamibacteraceae bacterium
GTCTGATGAATGCCGCTAGACTCGCTCCGTGGCCGTGGACCTGTCGGTGGTGATCATCACCAGGAACGAAGCCGCCAACATCGCCGGCGCCATCGAGTCGGTGTCGTGGATCGACGACATCGTCGTCGTGGACTCGGGCAGCACGGACGACACGGTCGCCATCGCGCGCCGCCATACCGATCGCGTGTTCACCCGCAAGTGGGAGGGCTACGGCGCGCAGAAGAACTACGCGACGGGCCTGGCGGCCCACGACTGGGTGCTGTCGCTCGACGCGGACGAGCGCGTATCGCCGGAGCTCGCCGCGGAGATCGACGGCGTGCTGCGGCGCTCCCCGCCGGTGCAGGGCTACCGCATCCCGCGCACCACGCGCTACCTGGGGCGCTGGATTCGGTCGACCGACTGGTATCCCGACCATCAATTGCGGCTCTACGACCGCCGGGTCGCGGAGTGGAACGCGCGCTACGTGCACGAGTCCGTCACCGTCGACGGCCGGGTCGGCAGGCTCCGCTCGGAGGTGCTGCACTACGCCTACGACGGGCTGACCGACCACCTGTCGACCATCAACCACTACACCACGCTGGCCGCCCGGCAGATGCTCGACGACGGACGGCGGGCCGGGCCGCTGGACCTGATCGCCCACCCGCCGCTCGTGTTCCTGCGGAACTACGTCCTGCGCAGGGGCTTCCGCGACGGCATCCCCGGCCTGATCGTCTCGCTGATGAACTCGTACTACGTGTTTCTCAAGTTCGCGAAGCTGTGGGAGCACCACCGGCGCTCCGCAACCCCGTAGCGGCGGCCCCATGTTCTCCGTTCACGTCGACACCGCGCGCACGTGGCGCGGCGGCCAGAACCAGGTGCTCCTCACCGTGCTCGGCCTGCGGGCCAGGGGCCACCGCACGGGCCTGGTCGCGCATCCGCGCGGCGAGCTGCGCAAGCGGATGCCCGGCACAACCGACCTCTTCCCGCTGGCGCCGCGCAGCGAGCTGGACCTGGGGGCCGCCTGGCGGCTGCAGCGCCTGCTCCGGCGGCTGGACCCGGCGGTCGTCCACGCCCACGATGCGCACGCGGTCGCGCTGGCCGCCCTGGCCTTCGCGCTCGGGGGCCGGTCCCTGCGGGCCCGTTTCGTTGCCTCGCGGCGGGTCGACTTCCGCGTCGGCGCGAACGTCCTGTCGCGCTGGAAGTACCGCCAGGTGGAGCGCTTCGTCTGCGCGTCGGCCTGCATCCGGTCGATCCTGGCGGCCGACGGCATCCCGCCGTCGCGGACGACCGTCGTGTACGAAGGGGTCGATCTGGAGAAAATCGCGGCGGCGCGCGCGCTCGACGTCCGCAGGGAGTTCCGGCTGCCTCCGCGGGCGCCCGTCGTCGGCAACGTGGCGGCGCTCGTGCCGCACAAGGGGCAGCGCCATCTGATCGACGCGGCGGCGCGGGTCGTGCGCGCGGTCCCGGATGCCCGCTTCCTCATCGCCGGCGAGGGTGAGCTGGCCGCGACGCTGCGGCGGCAGGTCGAGCGCCTGCGCCTCGACCGGCACGTCGTCCTGACCGGCTTCCGCTCCGACGTGCTCGCGCTCCACAAGGGCTTCGACCTGTTCGTCATGAGCTCGACGACGGAAGGTCTCGGCACCTCGGCCCTCGACGCCATGGCGTGCGGGCGGCCCGTGGTCGCGACGCGCGCCGGGGGGCTGGCCGAGGTCGTCGTGGACGGCGAGACGGGCCTGCTCGTCCCGGTCGCCGACGCCGCGGCGCTGGCGGACGCCATCATCCGCCTGTTGCGGGATCCGGCGTTCAGGGCGCGCTGCGGCCGGGCCGGCCTCGCCCGCGCACGGACCACCTTCGACGCCGGGCGGATGGTCGACGAGACGCTGGCGGTGTACGCGGAGCTCGCCGGCGCCCGCGCGGCGTCCACCTGACGGACCCGCGCCGCGGGGGCCGTCGTCAGCCGGCCGGCCTGTCCGCCGCGGCGGCGAACACCTCCGCGCCGGCGACCCGCGCGTTCGCATGGACCGTCCGGCCCGCGATCAGGACGGCCGCGACGCCGCCGCGCAGACGCCACCCGTCGAACGGCGTGTTGCGCGCCAGCGACCGGAACTCCCCGGCCGCCACCGTCGCGGTCGCGTCCGGGGCGAGGACCGTCACGTCGGCCGGCGAGCCGGGAGCGAGGCTGCCGCCCGGCAGGCCGAGGATGCGGGCGGGATTGGTCGCCAGCAGCTCGACGAGCCGCCCGATCGGGAGCACGCCGGCGTGCAGCAGGCGATCGAGCACGAGCGGAACGGCCGTCTCGAGGCCGATGATGCCGAACGGCGCCGCGTCGAACTCGACCGCCTTCTCGTCGGCGTGATGCGGCGCGTGATCGGTGGCGATGACGTCGATCGTGCCGTCCACCAGCCCGGCCAGCATGGCGTCCCGGTCGGCCGCCTCGCGCAGCGGCGGGTTCATCTTGTAGTTGGTGTCGTAGCTCAGCTGCTCGTCGGTCAGGATGAAGTGATGGGGCGTGACCTCGCACGTGACGCGCACGCCCCGCTCCTTGCCCTGCCGCACGGCCCGCAACGATCCGCGCGTGCTCATGTGCGCGATGTGCGCCGCGCCGCCCGTGAGCTCGCTCAGCGTCACGTCGCGGGCGACCATGATCTCCTCGGCCGCCCCCGGGATGCCGCGAATGCCCAGGGCGGACGCGTAGTAGCCCTCGTGCGCCGACCCGTCGCCCTTGAGCGACGGATCCTCGCAGTGATCGACGACCGGCATCTCGAACATCGAGGCGTACTCGAGCGCGCGCCGCATCATGAGCGCGTCGGCCACCGGATGTCCGTCGTCGGAGATCGCCACGCAGCCCGCCGCGCGGAGCTCGCCGATCTCGGTCATCCGCTCGCCCCGGGACCCGAGCGTGACCGCGCCGATCGGATGGACCCGGGCCAGCCCGGCGGCGGCCGCCTTGCGCAGGATCTCCTCGGTGACGCCCGCGTGATCGTTCACCGGATCGGTGTTCGGCATGCAGGCCACGGCGGTGAACCCGCCGGCCACCGCGGCGGCCACCCCGGTGGCGATCGTCTCCTTGTGCTCCTGGCCGGGCTCGCGCAGATGGACGTGCATGTCGACGAAACCGGGACACACGACGAGGTCGGCCGGCACCTCGATCACGACGGCGCCCGCGGCCGGCAGATCGCGGCCCACGCGCTCGACGACGCCGCGGCGCACGAGCAGGTCGCGCGCGCCGTCGATCCCCTGCGCCGGATCGATCATCCGGCCGCCCTTCAGCAGCAGCGGTTGCTCGTCGTCCTGCGGCGTCGTCGTCATGCGCCCCCTTCCTCGAGACCGGCAAGCAGGTAGAGCACCGCCATCCGCACGGCGACGCCGTTCGACACCTGCTCGAGAATGACCGAGTACGGGCCGTCCGCCACATCCGACGCGATCTCGACGCCGCGATTCAGCGGGCCGGGATGCATGATGATGACGTCCGGCTTCGCGCGCGCGAGCCGTTCGGCCGACATCCCGAACAGCCTGAAGTACTCGCGCCGCGACGGAAAGAAATGGCCGCGCATGCGCTCGAGCTGAATGCGCAGCAGCATGACGACGTCGGCGCCCTCGACGGCCGCGTCGACCGACGACGTCGCCGTGACCCCGAAGCGGCCGATGCCGGGCGGGATCATCGTCGTCGGCCCGCAGACCCAGACGTCGGCCCCGAGCATGCCGAGCAGCGCCACGTTGGACCGCAGCACCCGACTGTGCAGCAGATCCCCGACGATGGCGACCTTGAGCGACGCCAGCGCCGGCTTGTGCTCGCGAATCGTGAGGACGTCGAGCAGCGCCTGCGTGGGGTGCTCGTGCATGCCGTCGCCGGCATTGATGATGCGCGAGCTGCAGACGCCGGCCAGCAGCTCGCACGCGCCCGACGACGGGTGCCGGAGCACGATCATGTCGGGCGCCATCGCTTCGATGTTGCGGGCCGTGTCCGCCAGCGTCTCGCCCTTGGCCACGCTCGACGAGGACGCGGCGACGCTGAGTGTGTCGGCGCTCAGGCGCTTCTCGGCGATCTCGAACGAGGTCCGCGTGCGCGTGCTCGGCTCGAAGAACAGGTTGACGACCGTCTTGCCCCGCAGCGCGGGCACCTTCTTGATCGTCCGCGCGCCCACCTCGCGCATGGCCTCGGCGGTGTCCAGAATCAGCAGCACCTCGGCGGGCGTCAGCTCGGCGACGCTCAACAGGTGCCTCGATCGCAGGCGTTGAACGGGCTGCGCCGGGGCGCCGGTCGCTGCACGGTCGGCGGCGGGCGGCAGGGTCATGACCGTTCCTCGGCGGCCGGCTCCCGAATCGACACCTCGTCGAACCCGTCGACCTCCGCCAGCCGCACCCGGACGCTCTGGCGGATCGAGGTCGGCAGGTTCTTGCCCACGTAGTCGGCCTTGATCGGCAGCTCCCGGTGACCGCGATCGACCAGGACGACGAGCTGGATGGCCAGCGGCCGCCCGAAATCGACCAGCGCGTCGAGGGCGGCGCGGATCGTCCTGCCCGTGAAGAGCACGTCGTCGACGAGCAGAATCCGGCGCTCGTCGATCGAGAACGGAATGTCGGTGCGCCGCAGCACCGGTTGGGGACCGACCGTGTGCCGCATCAGATCGTCCCGGTACAACGTGATGTCGAGCGTGCCGCTCGGCACCCGGTGCCGGACGATCTCGAAGAGGTTGCCGGCGATGCGTTGCGCGATCGGCACGCCGCGGGTCCGGATCCCGACGAGCGCCAGCTCTTCGAGGCCGCGATTGCGCTCGAGAATCTCGTGCGAGATGCGCATGAGCGCGCGGTCGATGAGGGCCGCTTCCATCACGACAGCCATGGGAGTCGGTGGCGGGCGGGCTCGCCGCGCGGCGATGGCGCCGGGAGCGGCCCGGGCGGGAGCGAAGCGCCCGTCAATGGCGAGACTGGCAAGGTCACTCTTGGCGACCTCACCGGGTCGCCGTTAAAGAGAGGGCTCGATCGTACCGGCGCGGGAGGCGGCTGTCAACGCGCGGCCGGCGCGATCCGGTCGGGTATACTCCGGGGGTGCCGATCGACGTCGACGCGCTCGTCATGTCGAACGATCGGTTGTCCGCGACCTGCAACGTCCTCAAGCTGGCGGCGCCGGGGGTAGCCGCGGCGGCGCGCCCCGGCCAGTTCGTGATGGTCAAGCAGGATCTCGCCGCCGCGCCCCTGCTGCGCCGCCCGTTCTCGGTCTTCGAGGTGTTGCGCGACGCGCGCGGCGACATCCTCGGCCTGTCGATCCTGAACCAGCGCGTCGGCATCGTGACCGAAGCCCTGTACGCGCTGCAGCCCGGCGCGCGGCTGCGATGCCTCGGCCCGCTCGGCCGCGCCTTCTCCCCGGTTTCCCCCCCGGGCGCGGCGTGGATGGTCGCGGGCGGGGTCGGGCTGGCCCCGTTCGCCACGCTGGCCGAGGCGCTGCGCGCGGCGCAGGTCCCGGCGACGCTGTTCTACGGCGGCCGCTCGGCGGAGGACCTGGTGTACGTGGAGTGGTTCCGGCGGCTCGGCGTCCGCGTCCGGCTGACCACGGAGGACGGCAGCCGGGGCCAGCCCGGGCTCGTCACCGGCGCGCTCGAGCGGATGCTGGCGGCAGGGGCGCCGCCGGCGATGATCTACGCGTGCGGGCCGACCGCGATGATGCGCGCCGTGGCCGCGCTCGCGGGCGAGCACGGATGCCCGGCCGAGGTGTCGCTCGAGCCCGTCATGGGCTGCGGCCTCGGCGGGTGCTACAGCTGCGTCGTGCGCGTCCGCGACGAGCGGCTGCCCGCCGGCGGGCGCTTCGTGCGATCGTGCATGCACGGCCCCGTGTTCCCCGGCGACCGCATCGAGTGGGATGCCCTCGCGGCGACGGCCTGAAGCCTCGCACACCATGGCCGCGGTCGATCTGGCGGTTTCGTGCGGACCCCTCCGGCTGAAGAACCCGCTCGTCGCGGCCAGCGGCTGCTTCGGCTACGGCGTGGAGTACGCCGACGTCGTGGACCTGTCCGCCCTCGGCGCGGTCGCCGTGAAGGGACTGTTCCTCGAGGAGCGCCAGGGACACGCGCCGCCGCGGATCGTGGAAACGCCCAGCGGCATGCTCAACGCGATCGGCCTCCAGGGCATCGGCGTGCGGCGGTTCGTCGACGAGGTCCTGCCGCAACTGCGGGCGCGCGAGGCGGTCACCATCGTCAACATCTGCGGCACCACCGTCGACGAGTACGCGGAGCTGGCCCGGATTCTGTCGGACGCCCCGGGCGTCGCCGCCCTCGAGCTGAACATCTCGTGCCCCAACATCCAGGCCGGCGGCATCACCTTCGGGTGCAGCCTGCGCGGCCTGACCGACGTCGTGTCCGCCGTGCGCCGGTCGACGCCGCTGCCGGTCATCCCGAAGCTGACGCCCAACGTCACGGACGTCGCCTCGTTCGCGCGGGCCGCCGAGGAGGCCGGCGCCGACGCCGTCTCGCTCGTCAACACCTTCCTGGCCATGGCGATCGACATCGAGACGCGGCGCCCGCGCCTGTCGAACGTGCTGGGCGGACTGAGCGGACCCGCGATACGTCCGATCGCGGTGCGCATGGTGTACGAGTGCCGCCAGGCCGTCGGCATTCCCATCATCGGCATGGGCGGCATCATGACGGCCGACGACGTCGTCGAGTTCCTCATCGCCGGGGCCGACGCCGTGCAGGTGGGCACGGCCAACTTCGTCGATCCGTTCGTGTGGCCCAGGCTGCTCGAGGGGTTGACCGCCTACCTCACGCGCCACGGCCACCGCGCGGTAAGCGACATCGTGGGCGCCGTCGACCTGCCCCAGCCCCACGCGGCGGGGCGGAGCCCGGAGGGTGGGCCGCCGCCGGCGCCGGCGCAGCCGGCG
>CAZMWA010000300.1:0-14280 GCA_964569405.1 uncultured Vicinamibacteraceae bacterium
GGCTTGGGGCGCAGCCCCATCTTGAAGATGCCGCGGTATCGCGCCGCCTGGGTCCTGCCGATCGCGGCGCCGCCGATCAGGAACGGGTGGGTCGATGTCGACCACGGGCTGATCACCGGGGTCGGCGAGGCAGCCGGCAACGCCCGCGAGCCCGGCCGCGCGGAAGTGGACCTGGGGTCGCGCATCGTCCTGCCCAGTCTCGTGAACGCCCATACCCATCTCGAGCTGTCGGTCTTCCGCGGCCAGTTGCAGGCGGCGTCGAGCATGCCCCGGTGGGCCCGCGAGCTGATGGCCCGGACGGCCCGCGCCGCGCTGGACGAAACCGCCATCCGGGCGGCCGCGGCCGAGGCGCGGGAGACCGGCACGGGGCTCGTCGGCGACATCAGCAACACGCTGGCCTCGGTCGCACCGCTGCGCGACGCCGCCCTGGCGAGCGTCGTCTTCAGGGAGCTGCTGGGGTTCGACGAGCACGATCCGGCCGCGCTCGTCGCGAGGATCTGCGCGGAGATGGGGCAGCGCGGCGGGGAGAATCCGAGATTGCGGCTGGCCGCCCACGCGCCCTACTCGGTGTCGCCGGCGCTGTTCGCGGCGCTGCAGGCGGCAGCCGACCGCGAACGCCTCTGGCCCCTGTCGGTGCATGTGGCCGAGTCGCGCGAGGAGCTCGAGTTCCTCCGTTCCGGAACCGGCGCATGGCGCGAGATTCTGGAGGAGCGGGGCCGCTGGGATCCGTCCTGGGACTCGGGGACGGCGAGTCCGGTCGAGTATCTCGACGGCCTGGGCTGGCTCGGTGCGCGCACCCTGCTGGTGCACGGCGTGCAGTTGACCGACGCGGAGCTCGCCCGCATCGCCCGGGCGGGCGCGACGCTCGTGACCTGTCCCCGCAGCAATCGCCACACCGGCGCGGGCAGCCCGCCCGTCGCGCGCTTCTACGCGGCCGGCGTGCGGGTGGCGGTGGGCACCGACAGCCTGGCCAGCGTCGCGGATCTCAACCTGTTCAGCGAGCTGCACGCCATGCGCCGGCTCGCGCCGTCGGTGCCCGCCGCCGCCATCCTCCGCAGCGCCACGCAGGTGGGAGCCGTAGCGCTCGGGTACGGGGACGCCCTGGGCGTCATCGCCCCCGGCCGCCGCGCGTCGCTGATTGCCGTGGCGTGCCCCGCGCCTGTCGACGATGTGGAAGAATACCTGCTGAGCGGCATCCACCCGGACCAGGTCACCTGGCTGCCTCCGCCCGGGTACTCGTGAGTACGGAGCATGCTCGTACGGATTCGCACCTACGCGTCGTTGATTCGCTTCAGCCACACCGTGTTCGCGCTGCCGTTCGCCTTGACCGGCATGCTGCTGGCGGCCCGCACATCGCCGTTGACGGCGAGCCGCGTGCTGTGGATCGTCCTGGCGATGGTGACGGCGCGCACCGCGGCGATGGGCTTCAACCGCCTGGTCGACGCGCGCTACGATGCCTCCAACCCGCGGACGGCCGGCCGCGAGCTGCCCCGCGGCAGCGTGTCCCGCCGCGAGGTCGCGGCGCTGGTGGTGGTCTCGTCGCTGGCGTTCGTCGGCGTCACGTCCCGGCTCGGAACGCTCTGCTTCGCGCTGTCGCCGGTCGCGCTGGCCATCGTGTTCTGGTATTCGCTGGCCAAGCGGTTCACCAGCTACACGCAGTTGTATCTCGGACTCGCGCTGGCGGTGGCGCCCGTGGGGGGCTGGCTGGCGGCGGGCGGCCGCGAAGGCTGGGCCCCGTGGCTGCTCGCGCTAGGCACCGCGTTGTGGGTTGCCGGATTCGACATTCTGTACGCCTGCGAGGACGTCGAGCACGACCGGCGACAGGGCCTGCGCTCCATTCCCACGCGCTTCGGCGTCGAGCGGTCGCTGTGGATCTCCAGGGGGTTCCATCTGGTTGCCGTGGCGAGCCTCGCGGCGGTGGCGCTCGTCATGCCGCTGGGTCCGCTGTACGTTGCCGGCGTCGCCGGCGTCGCGGTGCTGCTCGTCTACGAGCAGTCGCTCGTGCGGGCCGACGATCTGTCGCGCGTCAAGCAGGCCTTCGATCTGAACGGCTACGTCGGGTTGCTGTATCTGGCCACGACGGCCGCGGCGCTCCATGTCTGAGCGGTCGCGGGTCATCTCGGTCGGCATCACCGGCGCGTCCGGAGCGGTCTACGCCGTGCGCACCGTGTCGGCCCTGCTCGCCCGGGGCTGCCGCGTCGAGCTGGTCGTGTCCGAATTCGGCCGCCGGCTGCTGCGCGACGAGCTCGGACCCGACGCCGCGCTCGAGCGGCTGGGCGACTACGTCGCGGCGCGCTACGGCGAGGCCGTCCGCCGCGGCGCGCTGGCGATTCACAGCAACCGGGACGCGGGCGCGGTCATTGCCAGCGGCAGCTACGCCTGCGACGGCATGGCCATCGTTCCGTGCTCGATGAAGACGCTCGCGGGGGTCGCGCAGGGGGCGTCGAGGAACCTGATCGAGCGCGCGGCCGACGTCATGCTGAAGGAGCGCCGGCGCCTGGTCGTCGTGCCGCGCGAGACGCCCATGAGCCTGCCGCAGCTCAGGAACCTCGTCCTGTGCGCGGAAGCCGGCGCCATCGTGCTGCCGGCGATGCCGGCGTTCTATCAGCGGCCCGCCTCGCTCGACGATCTCGCCGACTTCATGGCCGGCAAGATCCTGTCGGCGCTGGGCTTCGAGCACGAGCTGTACCCCGCGTGGACCGGGTAGCGGGCATGCTCGATCCGGGCGCAGGACGCGGCGGGGCAGGGGCCGGGCGGGACCGCCCGCCGGACGATCGCGGCGCGGCGGCGAACGCCGCCGGCCCGCTGCCCCTCGACCGGCCGCCGGGCGAGATCGCCGGCATGTTCGACGCGATCGCGCGCCGCTACGACCTGCTGAACCGCGTGCTGAGCGCGGGGCGCGATCGCGCCTGGCGCGCCCGCGCGGTGGACGCGCTCGGGTTGCGGGGAGGCGAGCGGGTGCTCGATCTGTGCACCGGCACGGCGGATCTGGCGCTGGCCCTGACGTCGCCGCGCGGCGGGGCCGGCAGCGTCGTCGGCGTGGATTTCTCGGCCGAGATGCTGCGGCTGGGCCAGGTCAAGACCGCGCGCCGCCGGCCGGGCGGCACGGTACGACTGCTGCGGGCCGACGCCGAGCGCATACCGCTGCGCGATGCGGCGGTCGACGGCGCGACCATCGGTTTCGGCATCCGCAACGTGCGCGACCGGATCGCGGCGCTGGCGGAGGTCCGGCGCGTGCTGCGCCCCGGGGGCCGGCTGGCCATCCTCGAGTTCGGCGAGCCCGGGCCGGCGCCGGTGCGAGTCGCGTACCGCTGGTACTTCCGGCACGTGCTGCCGCTCATCGGGAGGCTCGGCTCCCGCCATCGGAGCGCCTACGCCTACCTGCCGGCGTCCGTCGGCGCGTTCCCCGCGCCGCCCGCCTTCTGCGAGCTGCTGGGGCAGGCCGGCTTCACGGACGTGCGGGCCGATCCGCTGACGTTCGGCATCGTCTACCTGTACAGCGCGCGTGCATGAACGGGCGGTTGCTATAATCGGGCTGGCTCCCGATGTACTTCAACTTCGAGGATCGGAGCTTCGAGACGCCGACCATCGAGTCGGCGATGTCCTGGCGCGAGCAGGTCCTGCTCTCGCTCTTCTTCCATCTCGCCGCCGCCCTGCTGGTGCTGGTCGTTCCACGCCTGTCGTTCGTCCAGGAAATGGTCGAGCGGCGCGCGGAACGCCTGCAGGAGCTGGCGGCGGCCGCGGAGCTCCAGGCGCAGTTGCAGCAACCGCTGGTGCAGCCGGACGAGGGCCGGACGTTCGTCTTCATCCAGCCGCGCGTCGAGCTCGACCCGCCGGAGGCGCCGCCGCCCGACGCGGTGCTGTCGGATCGGGATCGGGTCGCCCAGTCGCCCGTCAGGACGTTCGACCCCGAGAACCGGCTGCCGGTGGCGGAAGGCAACTCGCCGGAGTTCATCATTGCTCCCGAGGCCGACGAGGACGAGGGGCTCGATGCCGCCGACGTCGAGGGCATCGAGGATGGCGCCGACGGCGCGGAGAGCGACGAGGGCGCCGACGAGCCCACGGAGTCGCGGCTCGCGGACGCCGCGGCGGGGCAGGGCGAGGAGATCGAGACCCCGGGCGAGGTCGTCGACGATCCCGGCTCCCCGCCCGAGCCCGAGGACGGCGACGCGCCGGCGTTCGCCGATTCCCTGCTCGCCGAGGCGGGCGTCGGTCCGGGCGACCCGGACGCGGCGGACGAGCCGCGGATCGACCTGACGCCCGACGGTCTGTTCGGGCGCCAGGTGGAGAACCTCCGGCAGCGCGTCCGGCGCGAGACCTTCCGCAACTACAGCGGCGATACGGGCCGCTACGGCCCGGAGATTCAGTTCGATTCCAAGGGCGTCGAGTTCGGTCCCTGGCTGCGCCGGTTCGTGGCGCAGATTCGGCGGAACTGGTTCGTGCCGTACGCGATCTGGTCGATGCACGGGCACGTGGTGCTGACCTTCAACGTGCAGGAGGACGGCGCCCTGACCGATCTGACCATCTTCAAGCCGTCGCCCGTGGAGGCGTTCAACAACTCGGCGTACAACGCGCTGCGGTCGTCCAATCCGACGCAGCCGCTGCCGCCCGAGTATCCGGATGATCACGCCTTCTTCACGGTGATCTTCTACTTCAACGAGGTGCCGCCGGCGTGACGCTCCATCCGACCCGCACGCAGCGGCTGGGCTGGTTCGTGCTGCTGACCGCGGTGTCGGCGCTGGCGTGGCTGCGCGTCGGTGCCGGCTCCTGGTAGATCCCGGCCGTGCGGGCCGGGAGCCGCCGGTTCCAGGTCGCGTGGGGAGGCGCGCAGGGCGGCCGCGGCTGCTGGCCATCGTCGGTCCGACGGCGGCGGGCAAGAGCGCGCTGGGCATCGCGCTGGCCGAGCGGCTCGGCGGGGAGATCGTCAGTTGCGACTCGACCGCCGTCTACCGCGGCTTCGACATCGGCACCGACAAGGTGCCGCCCGCCCTCCGGCGCGGCGTTCCGCATCACCTCGTCGATATCGTCGATCCGGACGAATCGTACACCGCAGCCCGCTACGCACGTGACGCGGCCGGCGCCGTGCGCGGCATCACCGCCGCCGGCAGCCTGCCCATCGTCGTCGGCGGGTCGGGTCTGTACTATCGGGCGCTCACGCGCGGGCTGTTCGACGGGCCCGCGCGCGACGACGTGTTGCGGGGCCGGCTGACGCGGATCGCCAGACGGCGCGGCGTCGAGCAGTTGCACCGCATGCTCGCGCGGGTCGACGCCCCGTCGGCCGACCGCATCCACCCGCGGGACGAGAAGCGCCTGGTCCGCGCGCTGGAGGTCTACCGGCTGACGCGCCGCCCGCTGAGCGCGCACTTCCGCGAGACGCGGCCGCCCCTCGCGGAATACGACGTGACGGCGTTCGCCATCCGGCTGGACGCCGCGGTCACCGCCGCGCGGGTTGCCCAGCGCGTCGAGCGGCAGTTCGAGGCCGGTCTGCTGGCGGAGGTGCGGGGCCTGCTGGCGGCCGGCGTGCCGGCATCCGCGCACCCGTTCAGCGGGCTGGTCTACCGCCAGGTGCTCGACCACCTGAACGGGCTGCGCGACGAGGCGGCCACGCGCGAGCTGATCGTCAGGGCCAACCGGCAGTACGCCCGGCGGCAGTTGATCTGGTTTCGCAAAGAGCCTAACCTACATTGGATTGACCTCCCGGGTGAACACGCCGACGCCGCGCAGCGGGTGGTATGCCGAATGACGTAGCCGCGGCGTCCGCGCCGCGCGACATCCAGTCCGTGTTCCTCAACGGCGCCCGGCGCGAGCGCCTCGAGGTGACGATCCACCTGACGAACGGCACGCGGCTGGACGGCCGCATCAAGAGCTTCGACCGGTTTTCCGTCGTCGTGGACCGCGACGGGTCCGACGAGCTGATTTTCAAGCACGCCATCGCGCTGATCCGACCCGCCAGGGCGGATCGTCCCCCCTCTTCCGCGCCGTGAACGCTGGCGTGGAGGCCGCCGACGTGATCCGCGCCGATCTCGAGGATCGCGAGCGGCAGGCCCTGTCGGCCTGGGCCGCGAGGAGTGCGGACAGCCGGGGCCGGCTGCGGCCGGAGCCGCCCGATCCGATCCGTCCGGCGTTCCAGCGCGACCGGGACCGGATCGTGCACTCGAAAGCGTTTCGCCGGCTCAAGCACAAGACCCAGGTGTTCCTGGCGCCGACCGGCGACCACTACCGGACGCGCCTCACCCACACGCTCGAGGTCTCCCAGATCGCACGGACCATCGCGAAGGTGCTGCGGCTGAACGAGGAGCTGACGGAGGCCATCGCGCTTGGCCACGACCTGGGGCACACCCCCTTCGGCCACGCTGGCGAACGCGTGCTCCGGGAGCTGCTTCCAGGCGGCTTCAACCACTACGAGCAGAGCCTGCGGGTCGTCGACATCCTGGAGCAGGACGGGCGGGGGCTCAATCTGAGCTGGGAAGTCCGCGACGGCATCGCGAAGCATTCGAAGGGGAAGGACGGCGCGCCGGTCGGGGCCGATCCGGCGCGCCGCGCGGCGACGCTGGAGGGCCAGATCGCACGGGTCGCGGACATCATCGCGTACGTCAATCACGACATCGACGACGCCGTCCGCGCGGGCGTCCTCCACGCGGAGGCCCTGCCCCGCCCGGCCGTGGCGGTGCTCGGGAGCACCTCGTCCGAGCGCATCGGACGCATGGTGGCCGACGTCGTGAACCGGACGCTGGCCGCGGACAGGCCGGAGATCCGGATGAGCGACGAGGTGCTGCGCGCGACGCTCGATCTGCGAGCGTTCCTCTACCAGGCCGTGTACGAGAACGATGCCGCCACGGCGGAGCTCAAGAAGGCCGGGGGCATCCTCCGCGGGTTGTGGGAGAAGGTGCGGGAGCGCCCCGACGCATTCCTCGATGGCCGCACCGTGGAGCGCGACGGCGTCGACGTCGCGGCTCGCGACTTCCTGGCCGGCATGACCGACCGCTACGCGATACGCCTGTTCGAGGAGCTGTTCATCCCGCGCCCGTGGGGGCCGACAGGTGGCTAGAAACCGGCATGCTATACTGCCCAGATCGATTGGGCGAGCGAGACGAGCACGTTGACGCTGCTGCTGGATTTGCGCGAGATGCGCGGGTCGGAGGAGCGGGTCGACCGCAGCTATCCGGCGGCGACGTTCCGCCCCGACCCGCACGATGACTATTCGGTCGCGGACCGCGTATCGCTGGCACTGCAGGTGCGCAAGGATGGCGACAAGTGCCATGTGTCGGGGCGCGTGTGCACCACGCTGAACCTCTCCTGCAGCCGGTGCCTGGAGCAGTTCGGGGTACCCTGCGACCTGGCGGTCGACCTGCTCTATCTGCCGCACAGCGCGAATCGCGGGGATGGCGAAACCGAGATCGCGGAGGACGATCTGTCGACGGCCTTCTACCGCGACGGTCAGATCGACCTCATGCAGATGGTTCGCGAGCAGTTTCAGCTCGCGCTGCCGATGAAGCCGTTGTGTCGCGGCGACTGTCGCGGGTTGTGCCCGGTCTGCGGGTCGAACCTGAACGAGCGGCGCTGCCGGTGCGACACGCAGTGGCGCGATCCACGCCTGGCGGCGCTCGAGACGCTGCTGTCGGGTCGCCAACGGCGCCAGGGCTAGGGACGACGCTTCCCCGACGGGCGACTCGCGGCCGCCGCGCCGCCGCCCGCGGTGGGCGTCGCCGCGCAAACGAGCTTCCAGAGGACGAGACGAGATGGCCAACCCCAAGCGACGTCATTCCAAGGCCCGCACCGCCAAGCGGCGGGCCCACGATGCACTTGCGCCGACGCATCTCGGCGAGTGCCCCCAGTGTCACGAGCCGACGCTTCCGCACCACATCTGCCCGGCCTGCGGCTACTACCGCGGGCGCCAGGTCAAGGCAGTCGACGACGAGTAGCGCCGCCCGGCTCCCGGGCGGGTTCCTTGGCAGGATGCACATCGCCATAGATGCGGCGGGCGGGGATTTTGCGCCGCGCAACATCATCGACGGCGCGCTGGTGGCTGCCCGCCACGGCGGCTTCGGGCTGACGCTGGTCGGCCACCGGCCGGCGATCGAGGCCGAGCTGGCGCGCCACGGCGACGCGGGGCCGGTCGACGTGCGGTTCGTCGACGCCGCCGATGTCGTGGGCGTGGCCGAGCCCCCGGCCGCGGCGATCCGCCGCAAGCCGAGGTCGTCGGTCCGGCAGGCTGCCGAGGTGGTGGCCAGGGGCGACGCCGCGGCCTTCTTCAGCGCCGGCAACACGGGTGCGGCCCTGCTGGCGGCGCACGCCGCGTTCGGGTTGCTGTCCGGCGTCGAGCGTCCGGCGCTCGCGACCGCCATTCCCACGCGCCGCGGCAGCGCGGTGCTGCTGGACGCCGGCGCCAACGTCGAGTGCCGACCCAGGCACCTTGTACAATTCGCCGCGATGGGGTGCGTGTACGCGCGCCTGTCGCTGGGCGTATCCAGGCCGCAGGTAGGGTTGCTCTCGATCGGGGAAGAGGCGACCAAGGGCAACGAGCTCACACGGGATGCGCACCGCCGGCTGCGGGACAGCGGGCTGGATTTCATCGGCAACATCGAGGCGCGGGACATCTTCAGCGGCCAGGCCGACGTCATCGTCTGCGACGGGTTCACCGGCAACGTCGCCCTGAAGGTCAGCGAGGGGCTCGTGGAGATGGTCGAGGCGCTGTTGCGGGACGAGCTGAACCGGACCTTCACGACGCGGCTGGGCTTCCTGCTCTCCAGCCGGGCGTTTCGCAGGTTCGGGCGGCGCGTCGACTACTCCGAGGTCGGCGGGGCGCCGTTGCTCGGTGTGGCTGGACTGTGTGTCGTCGGGCACGGGTGCTCGTCCGTCAAGGCCGTGCGCAACGCCGTCGTGCTCGCGTATCGCTTCGCCAACCAGGGCTTCGTCGAGCGCGTGGCCGTGGAGATCGCCGCGCTGTCCGGGACGGCGGGACCGGGGAGCGCGAAAGGGTCCAGCGGTTGATTGCGCATGTGTTTCCCGGACAGGGCTCGCAGTACGTCGGCATGGGGAAGGCCCTGGCCGAGAGCTTCCCGATCTGCCGGGATACGTTCGACCAGGCCGACGAGGCGCTCGGGGAGCCGTTGAGCCGGCTGTGCTTCGAAGGACCGTCGGCCGAGCTGGGCCTCACGGCGAACACGCAGCCGGCCGTGCTGGCGGTGAGCGTCGCGGCTTATCGGCTGCTCGCCTCTTACGGGCTGCAGGCAGGGCTCATGGCGGGGCACAGCCTGGGCGAGTACTCCGCCCACGTCGCGGCCGGCACGCTGTCCTTCGCGGACGCGCTGCGCACGGTGCGTCGCCGCGGGTGCTACATGCAGGAGGCCGTGCCGGTGGGCGCCGGCGCCATGGCCGCCGTGCTGGGCCTCGATGCGGCGCTCGTGGCGCAGGCGTGCGAGGAGGCGGCCCAGGGCGAGGTGGTGAGCCCGGCGAACCTGAACGCGCCGGGGCAGGTGGTCATCGCCGGCGCGCACGACGCGGTGGCGCGAGCCGGCGCCCGCGCGCGGGAGCTGGGCGCCCGTCGCGTGCTGCCGCTGCCGGTGAGCGCGCCGTTCCATTGCCGCCTGATGAGGTCGGCCCAGGCGCGCCTCGAGCCGGAGCTGCGCGCCCTGGTGGTGTCGAATCCGGCGGTGCCGGTGATTGCGAACGTGGATGCCGAGCCGAAGCGCGACGCGGCGGCGGCCATCGATGCCCTGGTCGAGCAGGTGAGCGCACCCGTGCAGTGGGAGGCGGTCGTGAGGCGGCTGGCCGCCTGCGGCGCGCAGACGTACGTCGAGGTCGGTCCGGGCACGGTGCTGGCCGGGCTGATCCGGAAGATCGACCGGCGCGCCGCCGTGGTCGGCGTCGACAGTCCCGACGGCATCGACGCGCTCGAGGCCCTGGTGGCCCATGGCTGATCTGCACGACCGCGTCGCGTTCGTGACCGGGGCCTCGCGAGGCATCGGCAAGGCAATCGCCCTGAGGCTTGCGGCCGAGGGCGCGGCGGTCGCGGCCTGCGCCCGCGCGGATCACGCGCAGCCGGTGGCGGACGAGATCGTCGCGGCGGGCGGCGCCGCACAGGCGCTGGGCGTCGACGTGACCGATGCCGGCTCGCTGAAGGAGGCCGTGCGCGCGACGCTCGCGCGCTTCGAGCGCATCGACATCCTGGTCAACAACGCGGGGATCGTTCGCGATCAGTTGCTGATGCGGATGAAGCCCGAGGAGTGGGACGCGGTCATTGCAACCAACCTGACGGCCGCGTTCACGTGCACGCAGGCGGTCCTCCGGCCGATGCTGAAGCAGCGGCGGGGACGCGTCATCAGCGTCGGCTCGGTGGTCGGCCAGTCCGGCAACCCCGGCCAGGCCAACTACGCCGCTTCCAAGGCGGGACTGATCGGGTTCAGCAAGGCGCTCGCGCGCGAGGTGGCGGCGCGCGGCATCACGGTCAACGTGGTCGCACCGGGCTTCATCGAGACCGACATGACCGCGCGTCTGGACGCTCCGGCCCGCGACGCCCTGGCCGTGCAGATTCCGGCGGGCCGTCTCGGCCGGCCGGAGGATGTCGCCGCCGCGGTCGCCTTTCTCGCGTCCGACGAAGCGTCGTATATTACTGGCCAGATTGTGGGTGTGAACGGTGGGATGTACATGTAGGAGGCTTGCGAATGGCCGTACCGGATAAAGTGAAGAGCATCATCGTCGAGCAGTTGGGCGTGGATGAGGAGGAGGTCACGCCGGACGCCTCGTTCGTCGACGATCTGGGCGCCGATTCCCTCGATACGGTGGAGCTGCTCATGTTGTTCGAGGAGGAGTTCGGGCTCGAGATTCCCGACGAGGACGCGGAGAAGATTACGAGGGTCAAGGAAGCCATCGACTATATCGAGTCCCACGCCAAGAGCAAGAAGTAGGCCCCCGGGTGCACCAGGCGAGGGCGATGTCGCGCAGACGGGTTGTTGTCACTGGTGTCGGTCTCGTGTCGCCGCTGGGGGTCGGCACCCGGGCGACATGGGAGGGCCTGTGCGCGGGACGGAGCGGAATCGGCGCGATTACGCGTTTCGACGCGAGCGCGTTCGCCGCCCGCATCGCGGGCGAGGTGAGGGGCTTCGACCCGCTCGAGTTCATCGGCAGGAAAGACGTCAAGAAGATGGACGTCTTCATCCAGTACGCCATCGCCGCCTCCGAGTTCGCGCTGTGCGACGCGGGCTTGCAGACGGACCGGCCGCTCGGACCCCGGGCGGGCGTCTTCATCGCGTCCGGAATCGGCGGATTCAGCACGATCGAGCGCGAGCATCGCGCGCTGCTCGCGGGCGGGCCGCGCAAGATCTCGCCGTTCTTCATTCCGTCGGCGATCATCAACCTGGCGGCCGGTCAGGTGTCCATCCGGTTCGGGGCGCAGGGCCCGAACTCGGCGACGTGCACGGCCTGCTCCGCCTCGGCCCACGCGGTCGGCGACGCCTTCGAGATCGTGCGCCGCGGCGGCGCCGACCTGATGATTGCCGGCGGCTCGGAGGCGGCCATCACACCCATGGGAGTCGGCGGTTTCGCCGCGATGCGCGCGCTGTCGACGCGGAACGACGAGCCGGAACGGGCCAGCCGTCCGTTCGATCGGGAGCGCGACGGGTTCATCATCGGAGAGGGCGCCGGCGTGATCGTCCTCGAGGAGCGGGACCGCGCCCGGCGGCGCGGCGTTCCCATCTATGCGGAGGTCGTGGGGTACGGCATGTCGGCCGATGCCTATCACGTGACGGCGCCGGCGGAGGATGCGGGCGGAGCCGTCCGCGTCATGCAGGCGGCGCTCGACGATGCCGGCGTCGGGCCCGCGGCCGTCGACTACGTCAACGCGCACGGGACGTCGACACGGTACAATGACAAGCTGGAAACGCTGGCGATCAGGAAGTGCTTCGGCAGCCACGCGCGCTCGCTGGCGATCTCGTCGACCAAGTCGATGACGGGCCATCTGCTGGGCGCCGCCGGGGGGCTGGAAGCCGGAATCGCCGCGCTGGCGGTCCGTGATCAGGTGCTCCCGCCGACGATCAATCTGGAGTATCCGGATCCGGATTGCGACCTCGACTACGTGCCGAACCGGAAGCGGAACGCCGCGCTGACGTATGCCCTGTCCAACTCGTTCGGTTTCGGCGGCACGAACGCGAGCCTGCTCTTCAAGCGCCACGAGGACTAGCAGCCCGTGGTGAAACCCGGCGTCGCACCGGGACGTCGTCGCGCTTGCCCCCCGCCGGGACAACCATCCCAGCCATGCTGAAAATCGCCGTTTGCGTCAAGCAGGTAGTCACCCGGGACTGGCCGCTCCGTGTCGACGACGCGGGCACGTGGGTTCGTGACGGGGACGCGAGCTTCGAGCTGAACGAGCCGGATGCATACGCCCTCGAGGAGGCGCTGCGGTTGAAGGAGCGGCACGGGGGCGAGGTGATCGTCTGCGCCGCGGGTCCCGCCCGCGTGGGTCAGGTAATCCGCGAGGGACTGGCGCGGGGCGCCGATCGCGCCATCCACGTCGAGTCCGACGAGCTGGCGGTCGCCGAGGCGTACACGGTGGCCGGCGCGCTCGCGGACGCGCTGCGGCCCGAGGCGTGCGATCTGGTGCTGACCGGACTGCAGTCGGACGACCAGGGCTTCGGCCAGACCGGGGTCGTCCTGGCCGAGCGGTTGGGCGTGCCGCACGCGACCATCATCATGGAGGTGGCCGTGGCCGACGGGCGGCTGCGCGTGAAGCGGGAGCTCGAGGGCGGCTGGTTCCAGTGGGTGTCGATGCCGCTGCCGGCGCTCCTGACGATTCAGAGCGGCATCAATCAACTGCGCTACGCGACGCTGCGGGGCATCATGGCGGCGAAGAAGAAGGAGGTGCGCAAGGTGTCTCCCGGCCCGGGCGCGGCGCCGCAGCAGCGGATCGCGCGCCTGTACGTCCCCGAGAAGGACAAGCGCACGCAGCTCATCGAGGGGTCTCCGGCGGAGGCGGCCGCCGAGCTGGTGCGCGTGCTGCGCGAGGACGCGCGCGTATTCTGAAGGGACAGGGCGCAGCATGAACCTGGTCATAGCGGAGCAGCGCGGCGGCGTGGTCAACCCGGCGACGTGGGAGGTGATTGCGGCCGCGCAGCAGATCGGCGGGCCGGTGACCGTCGGCGTGGCCGGCGCCGCGGTCGGGGAGGTCGCCGCCGAGCTGTCTCAGGCCGACGTCGGGGCGGTGCTCGTGGTCGAGGACCCCGCGCTCGAACCGTACACGCCGGACGGCTTCGTCCAGGCGTGGGCCCAGGTCGTCGCGGCGGAGCGTCCGGACGCCGTGCTGCTGCCGCACACGTATCAGGCTCGCGACTTCGCGCCGCAGCTCGCGGCGCGCCTCGGTTGCGGGCTCATCACGGACTGCATTGCCGCGCGGCCGCACGCAGGCGCCGTGGCCTTCGTCAGACCCATGTTCCAGGGCAAGTTCGTGGCCGACGTCGTGCCCGAGGGGCCGGGACCGCACTTCGCCAGCTTCCAGATCGGCGCCTACCGGGCGGATGCAGCCCGCCGCGGCGAGAGTCCGGCCCCGACCCGGGCGGCCGCGGTGACGATCGACCCGGCCGCGATCCGCCAGCGGCCGGAGCCGCCGTTCCAGGAATCGAAGCAGGCGATCGATCTCGGCCAGGCGGAGCGGATCGTCTCGGTGGGGCGGGGCATCAAGGCCCAGGAGCACCTGCCGCTGGCGCAGGAGCTGGCGCGGGCTCTCGGCGCCGAGCTGGCTGCCTCGCGACCGATCTGCGATGCCGGCTGGCTCCCGATGGATCGGCAGATCGGCAGCTCGGGACAGACCGTGGCGCCCCGCCTGTACCTGGCGCTCGGCATCTCCGGAGCCATCCAGCACCTGGTCGGGATGAAGGGCGCGCGCACCATCGTCGCCATCAACAAGGACGCTGACGCCCCCATCTTCGAAGTCGCCGATTACGGGATCGTCGGCGACCTCTTCGAGGTCGTGCCGGCGCTCATCGCGGCGTTGGGAGAGTGAGCTGGAACGCGACACGCTCGACGTCGACGTCCTGATCGTGGGCGGCGGCCCCGCGGGGCTGTCGGCCGCCTACCGGCTGGCCGCGCTGCAGCGCGAACGGGGCGGCGACCCGCTCTCGATCGCGGTGCTGGAGAAGGCGCGCGCGAGCGGGGCGCACATGCTGTCGGGCGCCGTGCTGGACCCGACCGCCCTCGACGAGCTGGTGCCGGACTGGCGGGCGCGCAACGCCCCGCTCGAGGCCCCGGTGCGCGACGATCGCGTCTACTTCCTGACGCGGACTCGCGCGC
>CAZMWA010000301.1:0-13035 GCA_964569405.1 uncultured Vicinamibacteraceae bacterium
TGAGCACTGGGCGCAGGGCGGGGCGACGGCGCTCGGCAACCTGGTGCTGCTCTGCCGGCGGCATCATCGGGCGGTGCACGAGGAAGGGTACCGGGTAGCCCTCGACGCGGCGGGTAAGGCGCGCTTCCTGCGGCCCGACGGCCGGCCGCTGCCCGAGGCGCCGGCGTTGCCGGCGGCGTCGGACGCGCCGCTGGCGCCGGTGACGGCGCGGCTCGACCGGGCGGGCATCCGCATCGGCCCGCACACGGCCACGCCGGCTTGGCGCGGCGAACGGCTCGACGTCGACTGGGCCGTCAGCGTGGTGTGGCGGCCCCGCGGGGACGGCGCGGGCAACGCGCTGCCCGAGGCGCCGTAGGCGCCTCGCACGGCATGTCGCGCTGTTGACCGCTCCGTCAGCGGTCCGGGTCTTGTGGGCGCCCGGGTCGCCTGCCGGTGACGGCGGGCGGAGCCGTTCCGCTATCCCCTACCTTCTGGTGGCCTGCGCCGGTTCGGCAGGCTTCGCGGATGCGGCTCGCACCGCAGGCGCTTGCGCCGAGGTAGTGGCCGACGCCGCTCTCGTCGAGCGTGCGGTCGATTTCGCTGGGGCTATTGCGGTTCGGTGGACTCCGCCGCCACAGGGCTGCGGCAGTTGACCGCGGTGGCCAGGGCCCTGGGGTCGTGCTCGTTGGCCTTGATCGGGTCGAAGACGTCTCGCACCAGTGCGTCGTCGGCCCTCTCGAGCTTGCCGTGGACCATCTGGGAGCCGCAGCATCAGGTCTTGACTGCCGAATCGGCCAAGAAATCGGTATTTGTCCGGTCCCGCCCACCAAGACTCCCCGTATTCATTCAACGGATCAATCGCGTCTCCGGAAACTGCGAAAACCACCCGAACCAGAACGCCCGCTGGGCGGCGACGCGCGGCAGGCGCCGCTGCGTGTCGGCGTCGGCCACCAGGGCGTCCTCCGTCACGCGCCATACGCCGCCCGCAGCGTCGGCCACGCGGCCGTCGTCGAGCAGTCGGTCGAAGCGCTCGGCGCCGGCGGCATAGACGCGGTTGGCGCCCCGCGCGCTGGTGATCACCGCGAGCCGCTGGCCGGCGTGCTCGGTCTGGTAGACCCGGTTGTCCCTGAGGAAGCTGGCGGCGATGGCCAGCGGCTGGCGCGTGCCGGCGGCGTCCGCGAGCAGCATCACGACCACCTCGTCCTTGTTCCGCAGCCGATCGTCGATCTGCGGCACCTGGAACATCAGCCGGTCCGTGCCGAAGTAGTCGCGGTAGGCGGCGCCTTCCGAGTAGTCGCGCCGGTGCCCGGTTTCCAGCGACAGCACGGTCGTCTCCGGGTGGCGCCGCCGCCATTCCTCCCAGGTCGTGGTCACCACCGAGCGGTGCCGCAGGCGCAGGCCGCTGCCGACCAGCGGGCCGACCACGGGCACGCCCTCGAACGTGTTCCACAGGCTCTTGGTCTCGTCGTCGAACATGAGCTTGTTCGACCGGTACAGAAACCCGCTGGTGCCGATGGTGATGTGGCGGCCGTCGACGACGCTCTCGTACGGAATGACCGTCCCGCACAGCGTGCAGTAGACGATGGTCAGCTCGACGCCCCCGAGCCGGTCGAGCGCCATCTCGTGCCAGGCCAGGATGCGCTTGGGGTAGGCGCGGGCCTCGCCGTTGACCGCGATGCCGAAGACGACGTGGTCGTCGTCGAGGTACTCGGCGGCGGCGGCCGGCAGCGTCCTCGGATACGCCAGCGGCGGGATGCCGTTGACCACGACGCCGCCCCAGTCGATCTCGTCCAGCCTGATCGTCGCCTCCACGCCACGCGGAAAGAAGCTCCGGAAGCGCGTGTCGATGGCGGCGTACCACTCGCCCTTGAACAGCGCGTAGTCCGGATGCGGATCGTACGGCTGCTCCCAGATCCAGTGCTGGAGCCGGTCCACGTCGCCCCCGAAGCGCTCACCCGTCTGCTGCTCCACGAACCGCATCAGGCGGCGCCAGACGCGGGTCGACGGGTGCTCCCGGCGCAAGGTGAGCTCGAACGCCGGCTCGGTGCGCGTGGGATCCAGCGCGCCGAAGGTCGGTGCGGGGGGCGCCGGCGGCCGCAGGAGCCGCAGCATGTCGCGCACGATCGGCGCGTAGCCGTCGCGCCAGGCGGCCGCGATCTGCTCCAGCGCTTCCTCCGCGGCGTCGTCGTCCGGATTCGCGGCCTCGAAGAACAAGCGAATGTCCGGCGCACCCCCCGCGGGGGGCTGTGCCGCGGCCGGCGACGGCCAGGCGGGGAGGACCAGCGCAACCACCACCGCCGCCGCCAGCACGGCACGCGTGGTTCCGTACGGAAACGATCGGCGTTTGTAGTACGCTGCCTGCCTCATGGTCGTGAGCGCTCCTCCCCTGGTCCCGCTCTTCTCGGCCGACAGGATCCAACGCCGAGTCGGGGAGCTGGCGGCCGACATCGAAGCGAGCACGCCCCCCGAGGTTACCATCCATCTGGTCGGGATGCTCGCCGGCGGGTTCATCTTTCTCGCCGACCTGGCGCGGGCGTTCTCCCGGCCGGTCACGATCGACTTCGCGCGGGGCGCGAGCTACGGCAACGGGAAGCAGTCCTCCGGTGTCATGTCGTGGAGCCTCGAGCCGCGCGATCTGCGCGGCCGGCACGTGCTGATCGTCGAGGACATCGTCGACACGGGGATCACGCTGCACGCCCTCCGCGACCGCCTGCTGGCCCAGCGTCCGGCCTGGCTGCGCACCGTCTGCCTCCTGGACAAGCCGTCCCGGCGGCGGCGCGAGGTCCCAATCGACTTCGTCGGGTTCTCGATCGACGACATCTTCGTCGTCGGCTACGGCCTCGACCACGCGGAGAACTACCGACATCTGCCGTACATCGCGGCCGCGCCCTGACCGCCGGCGCCGCGTACCCACTCGTGTATAGTGGCGTGGCGATGCCCAAGCCACGCTCCCCTTCCCGGCGCGCCCCGCGCGCCGCGGCGGAGGCCGACGGCAGGACGGGCGCCGCGCGGCGGGCAGCCGGCGCGCGGGCCGGCGAGGATCCGGGCGCGGGCACCGCCGCGGCCGACTGGCGCACGGGGATCACGCTAATCGAGCCGAACCGCATTCTCGTCCGGGGCTACCGCCTCGACGACCTCATGGGGCGGCTGTCGTTCGCCGAAGCGGTCTATCTGCTGCTCGGCGGCGAGTTGCCGTCGCCCGCCGTCGGGCGCTTGATGGATGCGCTCCTCGTGTCGTCGATCGATCACGGCGCGACGCCGCCGTCCACGCTGGCCGCCCGCAACGTCGCCACGACCGGCGCCCCGATCCGCGCCGCGGCGGCAGCCGGCGTCCTGGCGTTCGGATCGTCGCTGGGCGGGGGCGGCAGCATCGAGGCCTGCCTGCGGTTCCTGACCGACGGACTGGCCCTGGTCGGCGACTGGGTGTCGCCCGACGACGCCGCCCGGCGGCTGGTCAACCAGGCGCTGGAGGACGGCGCACCGCCGCCCGGCTTCGGGCATCGGTTTCACACGCGGGATCCCCGCGCCGCCCGCCTCCTGCAGCTCGCGCTGGAGCTCGAGCTCGACAGCGCCCACGTGCAGCTCATTCGCTCGGTCGAGCGCGTGCTCGCCGAGCGTCATCAGGACGCGGCCGATCCGCCCCCGCACATCAACGAGGAGGGGGCCATCGCGGCCATCTGCGGCGACCTGGGCTTCGATGCCGAGGCGGCGAGCGCGCTGTTCATGATCTCGCGCCTCCCGGGCATCGTAGCGCACGCCATCGAGGAGCAGGCGCACCAGGCGCCGATGCGGCTCATCGACCCGACGGGGCACGTCTACGACGGATCCGACGAGCGCCGCCTGCCCGAAACGCGCCGGTAGAGCCTGCGTCAGTTCTCCCGCGCCATCAGCTCGCTGAGCAGCGCCGCCGTGTGGGGCGCCTCCTTGTAGGTGGCGGTCCGGAACACGCCCTGCGCGATCCGCAACGGGGTCCAGCCGGCCTCGTTCTCCGCGTGGAAGGTGTCGGCCCCGCGATCGACCAGGAGCTGCACGATGGTGTTCGCGCCCCGGTAGGCCGCCCCGTGCAGCGCCGTCTCGCCGTTCAGCGCAACGGCGTTCACGTCGCCGCCCAGCTCGAGCGCGATCGCGACGCAGGCCAGCGCCTCCGCCTCGGTCCCCGGATCCTCGCCCGGCGAGTGGATTCCCAGCCCCGACGCCACCATCAGCAGCGTCGCGCCGTCCTCGTTGGTGATCGTGGGATCGGCGCCCAGCTCGAGCAGGACGCGCATCAGGGGGGCGTCCGCGAGGCGCGCCGCCATCAGGAGCGGCGTGGCGCCGACCCGATTGAGCGCGTTGCGGTAGCCGTTGCGCGGCTCGGCCGTCATCCGGGCGTCGATATCGGCGCCGCGGGCGACCAGCTCCCGCGCGAAGCTCAGGCTGTCGAGATTGCCGGTGGTGACGGGACCGGGCGGGTTGAAGCCGAAGTTCGGCCGGCGTACCCAGGTCATGGCGTGCAGCGCCGTCCACCCCTGCCCCGCGGCGTTCGGGTCGGCGCCCGCATCGACCAGCAGGACGCCGAGCTCCCAGTGCGCGTTGGTGGTCGCCAGCACCACCGTGCCCGTGCCGTCGGGCAGCCGATCGTCCGGGTCCGCACCCGACTCGAGCAGGGCCTGCACGACCTCGACGTGACCGGCGCGCACCGCGAAGAGCAGGGCCGTGAAGCCGTGCGGCGCCGGCCCCTCGAGCCCCGTCCGCAAGGGGTTCTCGGGAACGAGCGTGCGCGCCGCGACGTCGGCGCCCGCGGCGACGAGGGCGCGCACCGCGTCGGCATGGCCCTCCGTGGCGGCCCACATCAGCGCCGTCTGGCCTGTGCGCTGCAGCGCGTCGACGTCGGCCCCGCGTGCCAGCAACGCCTCGATGGCGTCTACCCGCCCGGTGCGCGCGGCCATCATGAGCACCGTCTCGCCCGCCGCCACGGCGGTGCCCGGGTCGGCGCCGGCGTCGATCAGCAACTCGATCATCGCCGCGCTGCCGTTGACGGCGGCCAGCCACAGCGGCGGGATGTCGAACGCGTTGGCGGCGCGGGCGTCGGCGCCCGCGTCGATCAGCAGATCCGCCAGCTCGAGGTCGTCCAGACGCACGGCCCAGTGCAACGCCGTGGTGCCGTCCGCCTCCGGCGCTTTCGCATCGGCGCCGCCATCCAGCAGCGCGCGGACCGCGCTCGCGTCCGCCCGCCGGACGGCCTGCGCCAGCGGGTTGTCGCGACCGGCGGCGCCCGCGTGCGTCGGGACGGCCAACGTGCACAGGCCGGCGAGCACCAGCACCCGGCCGGCCCACGACCGGCAGCGCGCATTCCCTGTTCTCATGCCCAGATCCTAGCAGCCCGCGGCGGCGGCGCGCATGCCGAAGTTGGCGGCCGCGTCGCCGGAGCGGCGCCGGGAAGTGGTAGAGTTAGGCCATGCTGAGAGGGGTGTTGGCGCTGGCCGCCGCTGTCGCGGCCGTGGGCCCTGCGACGTCCGGCGAGCTGCTGGCCGCGGGCCGATCCCAGGCCGCGGGCGGCCACGCCGCCGCGGACGCTGCGGCCCTGCTGGACCGCTATTGCGTTACCTGCCACAACGACAGCCTGCGCACGGCGGGGCTGACGCTGGAGGCGCTCGACGCGGGCGACCCGGGCGCCCGGGCGGAGACCTGGGAAAGAGTCGTGCTGAAGCTGCGGGCCGGGATGATGCCCCCGCCCGGTCGGCCGCGCCCGGATCGGGCGACGTACGATCGCCTGGCGTCCTTCCTCGAAGCGGGGCTCGACCGCGCCGCCGCGGCCGAGCCCGACCCGGGGCGCAGCGACGCGCTCCGCCGCCTCAACGCCACCGAGTACCGGAACGCGATCCGGGATCTGCTCGACCTCGAGATCGACGTCGCGGCTCTGCTGCCGGCCGACGACTCGAGCGCCGGATTCGACAACGTGGGTCTCGGCGGCCTCGATCCGGGCCGGATGGAGCGCTACCTGAGCGCGGCGCAGAAGGTCAGCCGGCTGGCCGTCGGCTCGCCCGTGCGCTCGGCGGTCGCCGACACGTTCATCGTCCCGTCCGACCTGAACCAGGACCGCCACGTGGACGGTCTGCCGTTCGGCACGCGCGGCGGCGCCACGTTCCGCTACAACTTCCCGGTCGACGCCGAGTACGAAGTGCGCGTCGAGCTCGGGAAGAGCTGGAACAGCAACCGGGTCGGGGGACTGCGCGAGCCGCACGACGTCGTCATCACCCTGGACGGAGAGCCTGTGCGGGTCCTCACGGTCGAGCCCCGGTCCCGGCGCGACCCGTCGCGTGCGTCGCTCGATCTCTACGACCAGCCCGACCGCACGGCCGACGCCCATCTGGCCGTGCGCCTGCCGGTCGCGGCCGGCGCCCGCACGGTGGGCACGGCCTTCGTCAGCCAGGGCTCGGCCGTCGTCGAGCGCCACCGGCAGCCGTTCCTCAAGGTGCACATCACCGTCGGCGGAGACCAGCGCACGCAGCCGGCCGTCTACTCGCTCACGATCACCGGCCCCTTCGACGCGACGGGACCGGGTGACACGCCGAGTCGGCGCCGCATCTTCACCTGCCGGCCGGCGCCCGGCGGGCAGGACGAGCGCGCGTGCGCCGAGGACATCCTCGCGACTCTGGCCGGCCGCGCCTACCGCCGGCCGGTGACCCGCGGCGATCTCGACACGCTGCTCGACTTCCACGCCGAGGGAAGCGCGGCGGGCGGCTTCGAAGCCGGCATCGAGATGGCCCTGCGACGGCTGCTCGTCAGCCCGGAGTTCCTGTTCCGCATCGAGCGCGACCCGGAGGCTGCGGCCGCGGACCACGCGTACCACGTCACGGACCTCGAGCTGGCGTCACGCCTCTCGTTCTTCCTCTGGAGCAGCCTGCCGGACGACGAGCTGCTCGCGGTCGCCGGCGACGGCCGGCTCCGGGAGCCCGGCGTGCTCGAGCGGCAGGTGCGGCGCATGCTGGCGGATCCCCGCGCGGCCTCGCTCGTGACGAACTTCGCGGCGCAGTGGCTCTACCTGCGCAACCTGCCGGCGGTCTCGCCCGACTTCATCGTGTTTCCCGATTTCGACGAGACGCTGCGCCGGGCGCTGCGGCGGGAAACGGAGCTGTTCTTCGACAGCATCATGCGGGAAGACCGGAGCGTGCTCGACCTGCTGAGCGCGGACTACACGTTCGTCAACGAGCGGCTCGCCAGGCACTACGGCATCCCGAACGTCTACGGGAGCCACTTCAGGCGCATCGCCCTGCCGCCCGGCAGTCCGCGCGGCGGGCTGCTCGGCCAGGGGAGCATCCTGGCGGTGACGTCGTACGCCACGCGGACATCGCCCGTCGTGCGGGGCAAGTGGATCCTCGAGAACCTGCTCGGCACGCCGCCTCCCCCGCCGCCGGCCAACGTGCCGGCGCTGAGCGAGGAAGGGTCGGACGCCGTGCTGTCGATGCGCGAGCGCATGGTCCAGCACCGGCGGAACCCGGTCTGCGCGTCATGCCATGCGATAATGGACCCCGTCGGCCTGTCGCTCGAGAACTTCGACGCGATCGGCCGCTGGCGGGAGCGCACCGACGGGTTCGAGCCGCTCGACGTGACGGGGAGCTTTCCGGACGGCACGGCGTTCGCGGGCGCCGGCGGGCTCCGGGACACCCTGCTGGACAGATCGGATCAGTTCGTGCGAACGCTGGCTGGCAAGCTGCTGACGTACGGCCTGGGCCGGGCGGTCGAGCACTACGACATGCCCGCGGTGCGGGCGATCGAGCGCGAAGCGGCGGCTGACGGCTACCGCTTCTCGGCGCTCATTCTCGGCGTGGTCAAGAGCACACCGTTCCAGATGAGGCGAGCGCAGCAATCATGATCATCACGAAAAAGCATCTGCCCCGGCGAACGTTCCTGCGCGGCGTCGGCGCGACCGTTGCGCTGCCGCTGCTGGACTCGATGGTCCCGGCCCTGTCGGCCATGGCCAGGACGTCGGCCAACCCCGTGCGCCGGCTCGGCTTCATCTACTTCCCGCACGGGTCCGTGTCGTGGGCCACGGGCTCGCAGAACCAGTGGACGCCGCCCGGCGACGGCGGCCCCCTCACGCTCTCGCCCATCCTCCAGCCGCTCGCGGCGGTGCAGGACCAGCTCATCGTCCTCACCAACATGGAGCACCGCAACGCGCAGGGCAACGGGACCGACGGCAACGCGGAGCACACGCGCTCGAACGCCAGTTGGCTGAGCGCCGCCCGGCCGAAAATGACCGAGGGCGCCGACGTCCTGCTGGCCACGACGGTCGACCAGATTGCCGCGCGGCGTCTCAGCCGCGACACGCGGCTGCCGTCGCTGGAGCTGACGCTGGAGAACAGCTTCCTGGTGGGCAACTGCGACAACGGCTACAACTGCGTGTACGTCAACACGCTGTCGTGGTCCTCGCCGACGACGCCGCTGCCCATGGAGAACAATCCGCGCCTGGTGTTCGAGCGCCTGTTCGGCGAGGGCGGGACCGCCGACCAGCGCCGCGCCGAGATGCGCAAGGACCGCAGCATCCTCGACTCGGTGACCGAGGACATGGCGCGCCTGATGCGCAGCCTGGGCGCCGGCGACCGGACGCGCGTCGGCGACTACGTGGACGCGGTGCGGGAGGTCGAGCGCCGCATCCAGCGCGCGGAGGAGCAGGCCGGGCAGTCCACGCTGGCGCTGCCGGATCGGCCGGTCGGCATTCCCGAGTCGTACGACGAGCACGTCAAGCTGATGTTCGATCTGCTCGTGCTGACCTGGCAGGCGGACATCACGCGCGTCTTCAGCATGCAGCTCGGCCGCGAGCAGAGCGCCCGCACCTTCCCGTGGATCGGCGTGAACGAAGGCCACCACGGCACCTCGCACCACCAGGACAAGCCGGAGAAGATCGCGGCCATTGCCCGCATCAACACGTACTACAGCCAGTTGCTGGCGTACTTCGCCGAGCGGCTCGCCGCGACGTCCGACGGCACCGGCAGCCTGCTCGACCACTCGCTGGTGCTGCACGGCAGCGGCATGTGCAACGGCAACCTGCACGACCACAAGAACCTGCCGCTGCTGCTGCTGGGCGGCGGCGCGGGCCGGCTGCGCGGCGGGCGGCACATCAAGTTCAGGGAGCTGACGCCGATGGCCAATCTGCTCCTGGGCCTGCTCGACAAGGCCGGCGTGCCCGCGGACAGCTTCGGCGACAGCACCGGCCGCGTCGACCTCGAGCCGTTGTCGCTCGCGACCGACGTCTAGGAATTCTGAGGAGGATCCGATGAGCAAGGGATGGCTGGCCGTCGCGTTCGCAGTGATCACCAGTGTGGCGTTGCTGCCGGCAGTCGCTGCCGCCCAGCCGGCCGGCGAATCGCCCCGCACCGCGTGGGGCGATCCGGACCTGCAGGGCATCTGGAACAACTCGACGCTGACGCCGTTCCAGCGTCCCGTCGAGCAGGCCGATCAGGAATTTCTGACGGAGGAGGAGGCCGCCAGCATCGAGCAGGCGGAGGTCGCCAAGAACGAGCGGCTCCTGAACCGGCCCTCGCTCCGGACGATAGCCGGCGCGAGCGTCGACCGCGGCGTCGACGGGGCGCCGGGGGCCTACAACAACTTCTGGATGGAGCGCGGGACGACCGTCCTGCCGACCCGCCGCACGTCGATCATCACCGATCCGACCGACGGCCGCCTGCCGCCGCTGACGCCGGAGCTCGAGGCGTGGATGGCGTCGCCGGAGTGGGAGTACATCGCGGACGTGCGCGGCGGGCGCCTGCCCACGGACACCTGGGAGCAACTGGACGGCGGCGACCGCTGCCTGTGGTACCGCGGCATCCCGTCGTTCCCGACGGCCTACAACAACCACTACCAGATCGTGCAGAACCAGGACTTCGTCGCCATCCTCCAGGAGCACATCCACGACGTGCGCTTCATCCCGATCGACGGGCGGCCGAACATCAATCCGGCCATCCGCCAGTTCGCGGGCGACTCGCGCGGCCGCTGGGAGGGCGACACCCTGGTGGTGGAGACGACGCACTTCAACCGCCACGCCTTCATCCGCAACTTCGGTCCGAACCTCAGCGAGGACCTGCACGTGGTGGAGCGCTTCACGCGCAGCGGGCCCGACACGCTCGACTACGAGTTCACGGTGACCGATCCGAAGACGTGGACGCAGCCGTGGAGCGGATCGCTGCCGATGGCGCGCACGGAAGGCCCGGTCTACGAGTACGCCTGCCACGAAGGGAACTACGGCCTCTACAACATGCTCGCCGGCTCACGCGCGCAGGAGCGGGCCGCCGCCGAGGGGGAACGCTAGAGCTCACGTGCGAGGCTCCAGGCCGCGCACTGCGTTGCCGAGCGTAGCCGGCGAGGGCGGTGACCGCCGCCCTCGCCGTATCGGTCCGGCCCTTTTCCCACTCGTCCGCCGGTTCGCCCTCCCCGGCTTCAGACCCGTCCCACCCGCCTCTGTAATCGTGGATGTCCGTCCCGTACTCCACCACCTGCCATGTGTCTGCTATCATGCCGCCATATGGCATCTTCCGATGCGTTGACGTCCGGTGCGGCCCGAGCCCGCGTCGAGACGGACCTGCGTTCCCGCGTCACGGCTACCCGGCGCGGCGTTGCCGTCGACGAGGCAGTCGCAACCATGCGCGCGTGGTCAATACCAGCCGGCCGGTTCGCGGCCATCCTTGGCTGTTCCGAGCGCAAGTGGAGCCGGGTCCGAGCCGGCGATCGCGACTTGCGGCTCTCGCGGACGGAGTCGGACAGGTTGCTCAGAACGCAACGGCTCTTCCAACACGCCCGGAGCGTCTTCGACGACGACAAGGACGCCCGCGCCTGGTTGTCGGCGCCCAACGAGTCCCTCTCCGGCGAGTCGCCCCTGACGCTGCTCGATACCGACGCCGGTGTGCGTCTCGTCGACGACGTGCTCACACGTCTCGAATTCGGCGTGTACGCCTGACCGGTGCGCGTTTATCGCCTGACCCTGCCCCGGTACGCGGACACCGCCTTCTCCGGTGAAGGTGCGCGGCGGGTTGGCGACCGTTGGACGCCGGTCGGCCGCCCGGTCGTGTACACGTCCGCCACCGTTTCGCTCGCCGTGCTCGAAACCCTCGTCCACACGGCCGTGAGCACGATGCCGTCGCAGCGCGTCATGGCAGTCGACGTTCCGGATACGCTGCCCGTGGACACCATCGATCCGAGCCGTCTGCCGAACGATTGGCGGCGGAGCCCAGCGCCACCTGCGTTGCAGAACATCGGTCGAGCCTGGCTCGACGGCGGTCGCGCGGCGATACTGCAAGCGCCGTCCGCCATCGTGCCACTCGAGTTCAACTACCTCCTGAATCCGCGCCATTCGGACTTCGGGCTCCTCGGGATTCACGAGCCCGAGCCGTTCGAAATCGACAAGCGCCTGCTCAGACCGGTGCGATGAACTGCTGCCTGTGGCGCTACCCGGCAAGTCGACCGCAGTCCTACGGCGCCCGGATGTCCGGGGCCACCTGCACCACGAGCTGCGACGGATGCATGGCGTCGTGATACACCCGCTGGGTGGCCGGCGTGAGCTCGCTGCCCTCACCGAAGGCGGTCGCGGTGTTGGGGTTGCGGTCGAAGTGCGGGAAGTTGGATGAGCTGACCTCGAGCCGGATGCGGTGTCCGCGCCGGAACACCGTGGCCGTGTACCCCAGATCGATGGTGTAGTCGTGCACGGCGCCGGGCGTGAGCCAGGACGCCCGGTGCTCGGAGTTCCGGTAGCGCGCCCGGATGATCCCCTCGGACACGTTGTGCGCGTAGCCGTCCGGGTGCACGTCCACCAGCTTGGCCGTGAAGTCGGTGTCCGGGGCCGACGACGCGGCCCACAGCGCCACGCGCACCGGGCCGATGACGGTCAGGTCCTCGTCGAGCGGCGGGGTGGTGTAGACCAGCACGTCGTCCCGCTGCTCCACCTCGCGCTGATCGAACGCGCCGGAGGGCAGCAGGTCGTTCGTGCAGCACATGTTGCCCCCGACCGTGGGCACCGGGTCGGCGGGATCGTAGACGTACTCGTCGGCCGCACCGCCGGGCCCGTCGGCGGTGAGCAGGCCGTCGCCGGCGGCCGTGTTGGCGCTCCCGCCGCTCCGCAGGTAGAAGCGCGTCTCGACGGCGTCCGGCAGCGGGAACTCGTCCGCCGTGATCCAGAAGCCGCCGCCGGCCGTGCCCTCGTCGGGCGGCACCATCACGAACAGCCGCACCGCCGGGTCGTCCGCCACGCCGTTGTCGATGCCATTCAGCCAGTAGTCGAACCAGCGCGCCCACGCCGCGTTCAGATCGAACGCGTTGTCGGGACCGAAGTCGATGTCGCCCGCCGTCGTGTCGGCCGGGCAGGCGTGGCAGAGCGCGCGCATGACGAGCCGGGTGCCGTTGCGCGCGGCCTCCGACCCGCCCGCCGAGCGCATGCCCACGAAGTTGCGGAGCGTGCCGCCAAGGAAGATGTCGAACCACCCGCCGACGTGCAGCGCGGGTAGGTCGATGCGCTCGTGGTGCTCTGCAATGCGCACGTTGCGCCAGTAGTCGTCGAGGATGGGGTGGCGCATCCACTCAAAGTAGTATGGCGTCTGCTCCTCCCTCAGGTGCGGCATGGCGGCAGGAGCGCCGTCGCCGAGGCTGCCCGGCAGTGCGTCGATGGCCTTGGCGAGCCGCTCCTTATCTTCTGCCGAGAAACGCCCGGCGCGCTCCAGGTGAGGCCCATTCACCAGCGTCAGCGCGTTGAGCGCCCAGGAGCCTGCGAACCCCAGCTGGAACGCGCCGCCCTGGTATGTCCAGCCCTCGTAGTAGTCGTCCGAGGTCACGGTTGGCGCGATGCAGGCCAGCGCCGGATGCTGGCGCATCGCCGCGAGCCACTGGGTCGCGCCAACGTACGAGGCGCCGTACGTCCCCACCTTGCCGCTTGACCACGGTTGTTCAGCGCACCACTCCAGCGTGTCGTAGCCGTCCTGCGGCTCCTGGTGGAATGGCGAAAACTCTCCCTCCGAGCCGTGGCGGCCCCGGCAGTCCTGGATAACGACCGCGTAACCCCTCTGTGCGACGTGGACGGGCGTCACATAGTGG
>CAZMWA010000302.1:0-7740 GCA_964569405.1 uncultured Vicinamibacteraceae bacterium
GCCCTTGGCCAGTCAGATCGTCGATGTATTCGACCGACCCTGCGGGCAAATCGACCTTGCCTTCCGCCACACCGAGCTGTCCGCCACCCGTCAGATTGATGATGTATCGGCGCCCTGGAGCCACATGCCAGTCGCTGAAGCTCCCCGGCGGCGACACACGCACCCGCATGCCCGTGACCTCCTCCATCACCGACTCCGCATTCAGCGGGATGTTCTCGACATGCGACCGGCCATCGGTGCCTGTATAGATCCGCTGCATCAGGAACGGAGCGTCTGACGCCTGGGCCTCCACCACACCGTGACTGCCCTTGACCGCCCACCCAAGACCGAACCCGACCACAAAGGCTGCGGCCACGAATAGTCTCGTCCTCGTCATGGACCTCATCTGGACTTCCTCCCGCTGACGACCGAGTAACCGACACGGCGAATCCGCGTGCCGACGCATCCTCGTCACACTCGCGTTTCGCGAATGGTCGAACTCTAGATGCCACCAGCAAGCCTGTCAACACGTGACTCGATGGGCCTGGTGGCGCCGCAGCGACGCCAACACGCCGTCGAGCACCGGCGCGTGCAGATGGACGTTCAGATTCGCTGCCGCTGGTGTCGTCACCACGTGGTCGATGTCCATATAGAATCTACTTGCCGTAGAGAACCGCAGGGAGTCGCGGAGATCGGCGAAGGAGGCTGCCATGCGAGACAGCCGTAACGACCTATCGACTGTCAGGTGAGTGAAGTCGTCCAGTCGCCCGGAACAGCACTGCCGCTCGTGTAGCACCCGCGACCATGGCCATCAGCGTCACCTACCGCGTGCGGATTCCGTACCCGTTCGAGCGGGTGCTGTCCCAGTACTTCGATCTCGAGCACCTCGAGACGGTGCACCCGACGACCCTTGGGCAGGCGCGCGTGCTGGAGGTCGACGGCCGGCGGATCGTGTTCGAGCAGCGCTGGCCCGCCTGGCTGGGCCTGCGGCTGCGGACCGTCGCCGAGCAGGTCTGGCTGCCGCCGGACCGCATCCGCATCCGGTTCCGCCGGGGACTGCTGCGGGGGGTCGGCGTGGACACGCACCTGCTGGACCGCGGCGACGAAACGGCCATCGAGGAGACCTACCGGGTGCCGCTCGTCCCGGGCTGGTCATGGCTGCGGCCGCCGGTCCGCCGGGTCGTGGAGCGCGGCGCGAATCACATCTGGCAGGAAGACCTGGCGGTCGAGCTGTGCCACGGCGGCTGGCCCGGCGTGCCGGGGCGGGAATCGCCGCGGGCGTCCGGCTCACCGGTCTCGGCGCCAACCGACGGCGGCGGGCGCTGGGTCCGCGTGGCCGAGCGGATCGACCTGGATGACGGAGGGCCGCGGACGGTCGTCGCCGGTGGCCGCGAGATCGCGGTCTGGCAGCACGAGGGGCGGCTGCACGCGCTCGACAACCGCTGCCCGCACACGGGCGGGCCGCTCGCGCTCGGACGGGTCGAGCAGGGCCGGGTGGTCTGCCCCTGGCACGGCGCCCGCTTCGCCCTCGCCGACGGGCGACCGTGCGGCGGGCCGGCGGACGGACCGGTCGTCACGCACGCCGTCCGACAGGAAGGCGAGGGGGTCTTCGTCCGCGTGCCGGCCCCGGCCTGAACGCTAGCTGCCGCACGGGCCTGTTCGGCCCGCAAGCGGACGCCGGGGGTTCGGGGCGTAGCCCCGTTTGATTGAAGCTAGCGCTGGTCGGCGCCGCGCCGGCCGGGCTGCCAGGCCGCGAGCACGGCGGGCGTCACGCGCTCGCCGGTCTCGTAGTGGATCTTCTGCGCCAGCGTCACGTCCCGCAGGCGGCGGGCCATGATGCGCCGCAGCAGGAGGCGGTCGAGCAGCGCCCCCAGCACGCCGAGGCCTACCTCGTAGCGCATGCGGTTCACCAGCCAGACGCGGCCGTCGCGCTCCGCCAGGCCGTAGTCGAAGAAGTGCTGCCGGAGCGGCGGCAGCGGGCCCCGGGCGCCGCGGTGCAGGCGCAGGCTGACGCCCTCGGCCTCGCGCCAGGCCGTGACCGTTTCGTCGAGCGTCAGGAGCCGGCCCATCCGGACCCGGCGGCTGGCGCCCACGCCCTCGCGCTGCGGGCCGGTGAACGCGGCGGCCGTCAGGCCCGGCACGTACAGGTGCGGGGAAGACAGGTCGCGCAGGCGGCGCCAGGCGCCGGCGCGGTCGAGGTCCAGCGGCAGCTCGGCGCGGACTGTCCGCATGCGTGCGCCGAACGATATCATTAGGGGCTCTTGAATTTCGCCGGGAGGATGAGATGCACGTTCGCCGATTCGTCGCCCTGCTTGCCGTGACCGCCGTGATCGCCGGAGGCTCGCTTCCGGCGGGCGCGCAGACCCCGTACGAGCCGCCCCGCCTGCCGGACGGCCGCCCCGACCTGCAGGGCGTGTGGGACTTCCGCACGCTCACGCCGCTCGAGCGCCCGGCGGGGCAGGCCGACAAGGCCGTGCTGACCGCCGAGGAAGCGGCCGCGTACGAGGCGGCCGCGGCGGCGGCCATCGCACCCGACGGCACGCTGCCCATCGGCGACGCGGGGGCCTACAACAACCTCTGGGTCGACCAGGGGGCGCGGCTCACGGACGACCAGCGGACGTCGCTCATTGTCGATCCGGCGGACGGCCGGCTGCCGGCGCTGCAGCCGGGCGTCGAGATGCACGTCCTGTCGCTCGAGGAAGACCTGCCGGGCACCCGTCCGGTGCGCGTGCGCGCGGCCGGCATCGGCGCCGACAGCTACGAGGACCGGGGCCTGGGCGAGCGCTGCCTGATCGGGTTCAACTCCGGCCCGCCGATCTCGCCGGGCGGCTACAACCAGAACATCCAGATCTTCCAGACCGCGGACCACGTCGTGATTCTCAACGAGATGGTGCACGACGCGCGCATCGTGCCGCTCGACGGGCGGGAGCCTCTGCCGGCGGGGATCACGCAGTGGATGGGCGACTCGCGCGGCCGCTGGGAGGGCGACACGCTGGTGGTCGAGTCGACCAACTTCACGGAGAAGATCGCCAGCTTCAACCCGTCGATCGACCGGGCGGTCGGCACCGGCGCGACGCTCCGTCTGACGGAGCGGTTCCGGCGCACGGCCGACGACACGCTGCTGTACGAGTACACGGTCGAGGACGCGGCCACGTTCACGCGGCCCTTCACGGCCGCGTTGCCGATGAAGCGGGGCGACGTGCTGTACGAGTACGCCTGCCACGAGGGCAACTACGGACTGTTCAACATCCTGTCCGGCGCGCGGGCGGCCGAGCAGTAAGCCGGCGGGCCAAGGTGTCAGAAGGGGGCGTTGTGATGAGACGAGCAGTTGCGATGGTGCTTCTGGGGGGACTGCTGGCGGCCCTGGCGGCGCAGCCGGCCGACGCGCGGGTGGCCCGCATTGTCGTGGAGCGGACGGCCCCGTACGCCGGGGGCCAAAGCTTCGGCGAGGCGGGACCCTTCGAGCGTCTTGACGGGACGGTCTACCTCGAGGTCGATCCGGACGACCCGCTCAACGCGGTGATCGTCAACCTCGACCGCGCGCCGCGCAACGCGCGCGGGCTCGTGGAGTTCAGCGCGCCGTTCTTCATCATCAAGCCGGTCGATCTGGCGCGTGGCAACGGCAAGCTGCTCTACGGCATCAACAACCGGGGCAACGCCATCGAGCTCCCGTTCCAGACCTTCCCGCCGCTGCCGGCCGGGGCGGACCCGGACTCCGGCGACGGGCTGTTCTTCCGGCTCGGCTACAGCTTCGTGGACGCCGGCTGGGCGGGCGACGTGCTGACGACGGCGACGCGGCTGGGGGCCAACCTGCCGGTCGCCACGCAGGCCGACGGCAGCCCGATCGTCGCGCGGATTCGGATCGAGTATCCGTCCGACCCGACGCGCCAGCCGGTGGGCGGCGATACCTACACGCTGCCGCTCAAGGGTAACGACCGCTTCCTGAGCTACGAGACCGCCGACGCCGACACGGCGCACTCCACCCTGACGGTGCGCGACGCCATCGACGGCAAGCGGCGGCCGATTGCGCCCGACCGGTGGGCGTTCGGGCAGTGTCCCGCCGGCGAGGCGTCGCTGTCGCCCTCGACGGTCGACATCTGCCTCTTCGACGGGTTCCACCCGGACAAGGTGTACGAGCTGATCTACCCGGCCCGGAATCCGTGGGTCATGGGGCTGGGGTACGCCGTGACGCGCGACGTCGCCTCGTTCCTGCGCTACGCGACGGCGGACGACGCGGGCACGCCGAATCCGCTGGCGCGCAGCGCGGACGCCGTGGGCATCCGCCGCGCCTACGGGCTCGGCATCTCGTCCACCGGGATGTACATGCGCGACTACCTGTACCTCGGCTTCAACGAAGACGAGGCGCACCGCCGCGTGTTCGACGCGGTGCGCATTCACATCCCCGGATCGCACAGGCTGTTCGCGAACGTCGAGTTCGCGGATCCCAACATCTACTCCCGGCAGGACCGCACGGCCGACTTCACCTCGCAGTCGCACCCGCCGCTGACGTACGCGGTGACGACGGATCCGGTGACGAACATCCGGGATGGCATCCTGAAGCGGCCGGCGACCGACCCGCTCGTGTTCCACGTCGACACGAGCAACGAGTTCTGGCAGATGAAGGCCTCGCTCAACGTCCACGACGGCCACGGCAACGCCGTGCCCGTCCCGGACAACGTGCGCCTGTACCTGCTGGCCAGCCACCCGCACGGCGGCAGCACGGGCGTCGGGTTCGTGCCGACCGACCGCGGGGCCTGCGAGCACGTCACGAACAGCTACCGGGGCGCGGCGCCGCCGATGCGGGCGCTGCTCGTGGCGCTCGACCAGTGGGCCGACCAGGGCATCGAGCCGCCCGAGAGCAACTACCCGGACGTGCGGCGCGGCACGCTGGCTACCGTGGACGAGGTGGCGCGGACGTTTCCCGCCATCCCCGGGGTCACGTTCCCGACAACGGTGAACGGCCTCGACGTGCTCGGCTTCGGCCCCACGTTCGGCTCGCCGGGCGGACGCCAGACCGTGCTGCCGCCGACCCGCGGGGCGTCGTATCAGGTGCTCGTGCCGACCACCGACCGCGACGGGCACGACATCGCGGGGGTCCGCACGGTCGACATCGCGGCGCCCGTGGGGACGAACACCGGCTGGAACCTGTACGCCGCCGGCCCTCGCGGCCGCGACCTGTGCGGGCTGACCGGGTCGTTCTTCCCGTTCGCCCGCACGCGCGCCGAGCGGCTCGCCAGCGGCGACCCGCGCCTGTCGCTCGAGGAGCGCTACGGCGACCACGCCGGCTTCGTGGCGGCCGTCAAGCGCGCCGCGGACGATTCCGTGGGGAGGCGGCTCCTGCTGCAGGAAGACGCCGACGTAATCGTCGAGATGGCCGAGAATAGCGACATCCTGCGCTGAAGCAAGGCGCGCCGCAAGCGGACGCCGGGGGCTCGGGGCGCAGCCCCGTCTGATATCTGTAGAGGAGCAATCGATGCGGATCAGGGATCTGGGGCGCGCCGGGCTGCGGCTCGGCGCGGGGCTCGCCGCGGCGGTCGTCTGCGCCGCGGCCACTGTGTCTGCCGAGGACTGGCGCCAGTGGCGGGGCGCCGGCCGGCTGGGCGTGTGGCACGAGACGGGCATCATCGACGAGTTCCCCGACGGGGGGCTGAAGGTGAAGTGGCGGGTCCCGATCCGCAACGGGTTCGCCGGGCCGGCGGTGGCCGACGGCCGCGTCTTCGTGACCGACTGGCTGGAGGATCCCGAGTCGCGCACGCTGGACGGTACGGAGCGCATCCTGGCCCTCGACGAGCAGACCGGCGAGGAGCTGTGGAGCTACTCGTGGGGGGCGACGTATCGCGCGCTGATGGCGTCGTACGCCGCCGGACCGATGGCCACGCCCACCGTGGACGGCGACCGCGTCTACGTGCTGGGGGCCACCGGGCTGCTGTGGTGCCTGGACGTCGAGACCGGGCGCGTGGTCTGGCATCGGAACTACCTCGTCGAGTACGACGCGAGCATGGCGCCCTGGGGTACGCCGAGCGCGCCCCTGGTCGACGGCGAGCAGCTCATCGCCGTGGTGGGCGGCGAGCCGAACGCGCTGGTGGTCGCGTTCGACAAGCGGACCGGCGCCGAGCTGTGGCGGGCGCTCGAGGTGCGGGGCGGCAGCTCCAGCGCGCCCATCATCTACGAGGCCGGCGGCGTCCGGCAGCTCATCATCTGGCATACGGCGGGGCTCGCGTCGCTCGATCCCGCAACGGGCGAGACGTACTGGGAGGAGCCGTGGGAGACCGGCTCCAGCATGAACGTCATCACGCCGCTCAAGGTCGACAACTACCTGCTGGTCAGCCAGTTCTACAACGGCTCGCTCATGATGCGGCTGAGCACCGACCGCCCGGCCGCCACGCTGATGTGGAAGGGCTCGAGCCGCAGCGAGATGCCGACCGACACCGACGGCCTGCACACGGTGATCACCCCGCCGCTGATCATCGGCGACTACGTCTACGGCGTGGGGAGCTACGGCGAGCTGCGCGGCCTCGACGCCCGCACCGGCGAGCGGCTGTGGATGAGCGGCGAGATGACGCCGCAGGCGCGCTGGGGCGGCGCGTTCATCGTGCGCCACCGCGACCGCTACTTCGTCAACAACGACGACGGCGACCTCATCCTCGCGCAGTTCACGCCCGAGGGCTACGTCGAGCTCGACCGGACCCGGCTCATCGCCGCCACCACGAGCGCCGGCTACGGGCCGCGCAAGCGGCACGACCGCATGGTGAACTGGGCCCACCCGGCCTACGCCAACCGCCACATCGTCCACCGCAACGCCGAGGAGATCATCCGGGCGTCGCTGGCGGCGGACGACTACTGACGGCCGGCTCGCGCTACAGACGGGTGAGCTCGTAGAGGTGGAGCCTGTATTGGTGAAAAGACCTATGTCTATTGGGTTCTTCGATCCGGGCAGGGACGCGTTCCTGGACGCGTTCCCCCGCGTCCTACCACAGTGAAGGCGACCCCGGGAGGGGCTGCACCTCCATCAGCCCTCAGACTTCCGCTTCTTCCGCCGCGCTTCCGCCATCTCAATGTTCTTGGGCATCGTGAAGATCTCCGTTAACAGCGCTTCGGCGAAATCGATCAAGTCCTCGGCGGTCTTCCTGTCGATCGTTCCATCGTGGGCACCGTCGTTGCCGTCGGCCTTCACGACGGACGCCAAGCGCTTCAGCCTCTCGGGCAGCTTCTGGTGCTTGAACAGCCAGTCCAAGCGCGGGTGCAGGAATCGCCGCGTTCGGTCATTGAGGCCTTCGGCATCATTGCTGGGGAGAAGACCCCTCGTCGCGACGTCCAGGGCCAAACGGAACATGGCAGCCGCCGCGTTGAAGCAGCCGATCGCCAAGCACTTTGCACCCTCTTCGAAGGCTGCCCGGATGTCGGCTGGCAGGTTTTCAGGTGGGGGTCTCTTGTTGAGATCCGCGGTACTGACGTAGCCCTCGACGTTGTACCACCTGTTGACCGCCGTTCGCAGTCGACTGGGAGGGGCCGTACGCTCACCTGGGCCCAAACCCTGAAGCGCTGCCTTGGTTGGACGCAATTCGAATAGTATTTGTTTACCGGGTGATCAGCCAATGAATACGGGCTGAAAGTGGGCTTGAGGCGAGGAAGTCACAGCGCCACAACGAGGTTGCTTGAACCGACAGGGGTTCACGCGGGTGCCTCCATCGTTGCGATGCCGCGGAAGACCGGAGGCCATCGCAGGGGAGCGCGCCGGCAGCGGCCTGTCGGGGGGAGTCC
>CAZMWA010000303.1:0-9465 GCA_964569405.1 uncultured Vicinamibacteraceae bacterium
GCGACGAGGTCTTCGAGGTCTGGAAGCCGGCCGTGACCGAGCTGGCCCGACGTCCGAACGTGGTGGCGAAGGTGGGCGGGATCCAGATGGTCGTGAACGGCCACGGCTGGCACGAGCGCGACCGACCGCCGACCTCGGACGAGTTGCTCGAGGCCAACGGCGACTGGTACCGCCACATCATCGATGCGTTCGGGCCGCGGCGCTGCATGTTCGAGAGCAACTTCCCGGTCGACAAGCTGTCGTGCTCGTACACCGTGCTCTGGAACCAGTTCAAGAAGCTGACGCAGGGGTTCTCGGCCGACGAGCGGGCAGCGATGTTCCACGACACCGCGTTGCGGGTCTACCGGCTCCCGCGGGTCTGACAGGGCGAGCGGGCGACGCGTGCTGGAGGCGGGTGTCAGGGCCGGCGCCGCACAGTCACCGGCAGGCCGTTGAAGGCCGCGTTGCCGCTCAGCGTATCCAGGTGCAGCTCGCTCGTCACGTCGTTGGCGCTCGCGCCGGCGTGCGCCCGGGCGACGCTGAGGCGGCTGCCTTCGCGGTCGTGCCCCCACCCGTGCGGCAGGCTGACGACGCCGGGCCGCATCGCGTCGGTGACCTCGACCGGGACGGTCACGCTGCCGGCCGCCGATCCGATCTCCGCCAGATCGCCGGTGACGAGCCGGCGCGCCGCCGCGTCTTCAGGATGGACGAGGAGCGTGCAGCGCGCCGGCCCCTTCACGAGGCGCCGGCTGTTGTGCATCCAGGAGTTGTTGCTCCTGGACTGGCGTCTCCCGATCAGCACCAGTCCGTTGGCCCCGTCGCCGTCGGCCTCGGAGAGGAGGCGGTCGCGCGCCTCGCGCAAGAATGCCTCGGGAGCGATGTCGATCCGTCCGTCCGGCGTGGCGACGCGGCCGGCGAGACGCCCCGGCTGGAGCGGACCCAGATCGACACCGTGCGGCGTGGCGCGCAGCCGGGCGAGCGTCAGCTCGTGCGGCCCCAGTCGCAGCAGCAGGTCGAGGACCCGCTCCGGCCGTAGCGCCCGGGCCGCCCGGGTGACCACGCGGCGCAGCGGCCGCGGCGCGAGCGCGCGGCCACCCAGCTCCGCCAGGATCTCCCAGTCGTGACGCTGCGCCGGAGACCCCGGAACGGCGGGCTCGGCGTACTTCGCCACGTTGCGCACGGCGAAGGCGTTGAGCGCCAGGTCGTAGTGGGGGCGGGCAAGCGGCGGCGCCGGCGGCAGCAGGACGTGGGCGTGGCGCGTGGTCTCGTTGAGGTACAGGTCGACCGCGACCATGTGCTCCAGCGTCCCCAGCGCCCGTTCGAGGCGCGGTCCGTTCGGGGCCGACAGGACCGGGTTGCCGGCCACGGTCAGCAGCGCGCGGACCGACCGCGGGCCGGCGTGCTCGATCTCGTCCGCCAGCCCCGCGACCGGCAGCTCGCCGCCGAACTCCGGCAGATTCCGCGCGACGCTCCGCCAGCGGTCGAAGGTCCCGCGCCAGCCCAGCCGGGTGAGAATACCCAGCACGTCGACGGCGGGCGTCGGCAGCAGCATGCCGCCGACCTCGTCCAGCCGGCCGGTCACCAGGTTCAGCGCCTGTTGCAGCCACGCCGCGAGCGTCCCGTGGCGCTGCGTGCAGAGCCCCACGCGGCCGTAGCACGCCGCCCGTTCGGCGTGCGCGAAGTCGACCGCGAGGCGGCGTATCGCCGCGGGGGCGATCCCGGTGCGCCGGGCCACGCGCTCGGGAGTCAGATCGCCGACGAGAGCGGCCAGCGCATCGACCCCGTTGACGCGGCCCGCCAGCCGACCGAGGCGCACCCGTCCCGCCGCGAAGACCACCTGCAGCAGGGCAGCCAGCAGCAGCGCATCGGCGCCCGGCCGGATGGCGAGATGCTCGTCGGCCGCGCCGGCGGTCTCGGTGCGGCGCGGATCGACGACCACCACGCGCCCGCCGCGCGCCCGGATGCCGGCGAGGCGGCGGCGCATGTCGGGCGCGCTCATGAGGCTGCCGTTGGAGACGAGGGGATTGGCGCCGATGACGAGGAAGAAGTCGGTTCGGTCCACGTCCGGCACCGGGATCAACCCGAAGTGCCCGAACATGCGCAACGCGGCCAGCATCTGCGGAAGCTGATCGGCGGAGCTCGCCGAGTAGACGTTGCGCGTCCCGAACGCCCGCCGGAAGGCGAGTCCGTGGGTCAGCAGGCCGAGGTTGTGCGCGACGGGATTGCCGTAGTAGAGCCCGACCGCGTCGCGTCCGTGCCGGCGGCGGACGCCGGCCAGCCCGGAGGCGGCGCGATCGAGAGCCTCGTCCCAGGAGGCCTCGCGCCAGTCCGAGCCCGTGCGTATGAGGGGCGCCCGAATACGCTCCGGATCGTGGTGCAGATCGGCAAGCGCCGCCGCCTTGGGGCAGATGTAGCCGCGACTGAAGGGGTCGTCGGGGTCGCCGCGGACCGACCGGATGCGCTGGCCGTCGACCTCGACCAGCAGGCCGCACATCGCCTCGCAGAGCGGACAGGTCGTGATGCGCGGCGCCGGTTGCCGGCTCATGCCCGAAACGGTGAAGGTGCGGAACGCATCGCCGCGACGCGGCCGGGCGTTTCCTCGCCGCGGGACGCGGGAGGCGCGGCGATGCGTTCCTGGAGACGCGCGTTCGTCAGAGTGCGGTCTCGAACAGGGCGAGCAGACGGCTCCACGCCCGCTCCGCCTGCGCCTCGTTGTAGACCTGCGTATCCGGCGGACACCAGCCGTGCAGCGCGCCCTCGTACACCTCGATCTCCGCCGGCAGCCCGGCCTCCGCGAACACGTCGCGCAGGACGTTCTTCGCCTCGGGCTCGGCCTCGTCGTCGTTCGCGGCGATGGCGAAGAGGTAGTGCGCCGTCATCTGCGGCACGAGCAGGTGCGGGCTGTCCGGCTGGTCGGTGACGAGCCCGCCGCCGTGGAACGAGGCGCCAGCGCCGATGCGGTCGGGCAGGGCCGCCGCGGTGCGCATGGTGATCGGGCCGCCCATGCAGTAGCCCATCGTCCCCATCTTCCGGTTGCTGTCCACCGACGACTGGCTGTCGAGGAAGCCCACGAATGCACGGGCGTCCCGCACGTGGGTCTCCGCGTTCAGCGTGCCCATCAGCGGCCGGACGATGGGAGCCACCTCGGCGAAGTTCGTCGAGTCCACGATGGGGGCCCGCTGCGACCGGTAGTACTGGTTCACCACCAGCACGGAATAGCCGGACTCGGCAAGCCGCTTCGCCATCTGCCGCTTGGCGGGCCGCAGGCCGAAGGCGTCGGGCCAGATGAGGACGCCGGGATGGGCGCCGCTCGAGGGGTGCACGAAGTAGCTGTCGCACACGCCGTCGGGGGTCGTGACGTCGATCTCGGACTCGGTCACGGCCTGGGCGTTCGCCGCCCGGGGCAGCAGCATCGCCAGTCCGGCGCCGGCCGATACGGCCCCGAACTCACGCCGGGTCAGCCCCTTCGCGCGCAGGTACTTGATGTCGTCGGCAACGGTTTTCTCATCGCACATGGCGGTCTCCTCGCTGGGATCTCTCCCGGGACGATGTCAATCCCTCCGCCTCGATTCTAGCAGCCCGGTCTGCGGTAGTCTTCTCCGAGTGACCGCCACGATTCGCATCGATGTGGACCACGAGAGGGAGACGCTCATCCTCATGCCGCGGGGACGGCTGGACACCACCTCGACCGCCGATTTCGAGCGGCAGGTGATGGTCCATCTCGGCAGGGGCGCCACCCGGCTGGCCCTGGACCTCGATCACCTCGATTTCGTCAGCAGCTCCGCCCTCCGCATCGTCCTGATCGCCGCCAAGGCGCTGCGGGCGCGCCAGGGCCGCTTCGCCCTGTGCAACCTCAAGCCCCACGTCTCCGAGGTTTTCCGCATCTCCGGCATCCACCGCGTCATCGACATCTACGGCACCCGCAACGACGCTCTCGCGGCCATCGACGGCTGAACCTGCGGACCCGCCCGAACCGCGCTTGGGCACCCGGGACGGCATCCCGGACGGCATCCCGGACGGCCACCCTGCGAGCCGGCTCCGTTCAGCCTCGACTACCATTGGCGCTACCACGTGGCAGAGACGCAGACTCTGACGGCGGAAATCGTGGCGATCGCCTACGGGACGATCCTCTTCTCGACCGGACTCGCCCTCGTCGTGCTGGGGGTGGCATTCCGTTCCGCCCGCTCCTACGAGGTGCCCGCCTTCGGCGCGGCCATTCTGCTGCACGGCATCCGTGCCCTCGGCGACATCGAAGCGGTCCGCCTCGCCTCCGGCCTGCCCGACACCGTCTTCGACTACAGCGGTCCCATCTGTCTGTACTTCGTCTCGGCCGCCGCCTACATCTTCCTGGAGCAGTACTGGGGTTCCGGACTGTGGAACTCGTTCCGCCGCATATGGCAGTTCCACCTCGTCTTCGCCGTCGTCGCGACGGCCGTCGACTTGTACACCGCGGATCCCGGCCACTCGATGGAGCCCTACGGCGTCCTCGTCGTGGTCTATCGCGTCGTCCTGGTCGTCAACCTCGTCACCGGGTCGCTCAAGACCCGCCCCGAGGACGTGTACGTCCTCTACGGTTTCGGGATCGTGGTGCTCTGCACGATCCACGACGTGCTGGTCACCGCCGGGGTCCTTGAGTGGACGGCGCGCGCCAGATCCTTGGGGGTCCTGGCGTTCATGGCCGGTCTCGGCTACTCCATCCTGCTGCGCGCCCGGGCCAACCAGCGCCAGCTCGGCACGCTCTCCGCGCAGCTCCGGACCGCCCGACAGATTCAGCAGTCGCTGCTGCCTCCCGAGAGCGTCCATCCGAGCACGTGCCGGCACGCGGTCCGCTATATCCCCATGGAAGCCGTGGGCGGGGACTTCTACGACTTCGTCCAGATCGACGAGCATCGCTTTGCAGTCCTGGTGGCCGACGTCACCGGTCACGGCATTCCGGCCGCGCTGATCGCGTCGATGCTGAAGACCGCCGCTGCCGCGCAGTCGCGCATCGCCGACGACCCGGCCGAGGTCGTACACGAGATCAACCAACGGCTGCACGACCAGCTCGACGCGCACCTGGTCACCGTCGTGTACGCCGTCGTGGATACGCAGGCGGGACGAATCGCGATCGCGAACGCCGGCCACCCGCCGCCCCTGCTCCGGCGTCGCGGCGCCTCTACCGTGCGCGAGATCGGAATCGCCGACGCCGCCATCGGCCTTCTGGCCGACGAGCGTTACGGCACAACGCGGATGGCGCTCGAGCCGGGCGACCGGCTCCTGTTCTACACTGACGGCGTCACCGAGGCCGCCTCTCCCAGCGGCCGCCACTTCTCCGTCGAGCAGGTCAAGAGCACGCTCCGCGAGCGGCCCGACGCAGACCTCGAGAGCTGGGCCGACTACCTGCTCGAAAAGGTCCGGCGGTGGACCGGCCGGTCGACGCTCACGCTCGACGACGACCTGACGCTGGTGGCCATCGACATCCCGTAGCCCCGCGCGGCTGCGGTGCGTGCATCGGGTCGGCGCCGCACGGCGGTCAACGAATCGCGTCCGGTCCGAACGCGTCCGGCAGCATCTCGCGCAGCGTGTGATGTTCGTTGACGAGCAGGGTTCCTCCACCCGCTTCGTACAACAGTTGCCGACAGCGGCCGCACGGCTTGCCCGGCTGCAGATCGCCGAGGTCTCTTCCAGCCACGACAGCCACCGCGAGCAGCCTGCCGCCGCCACTCGAGTGCAGTGCGCATACGAGCGAGCACTCCGCACAGAGCGCAAGCCCGTAGGAGGCGTTCTCGACGTTGCAGCCCTCGACGACGCGTCCGTCGTCGACGAGCCCGGCAGCCCCCACGTAGTAGCCCGAGTAGGGGGCGTAGGCATGGCGGGCCACCGCCCGGGCGCGCCGAAACAGATGGTCCCAGTCCGGCCGGACGTCGCTCATGCTGGCAGGAACGCAGTGAATGAGTGGGCGCCCGGAACGTGGTCCGGGCGCCCGCAGCGTGAGGTCGCCCCTACTTGGCAGCCGCGGCGGCCGCTTCGTCGGCCCGCGCGCCGGTGAGCATCGTCTCCATCGAGTAGTTGCCCTCGTGGCAGGCGTACTCGAACAGCGGCAGGTCGCTGCGCACCATCGGCAGGTTGACCGTCCACGGCGCTGTCCAGGTCTCGGGGTCGGTCACGGTGTACTCGTACTCCAGGGTGTCGCCGTCGACGCGGGTGAAGCGCTCCTCGAGACGCATCTCGGCGCTCGCGCCCCGCCAGTTGCGGTCGACGTCGAAGTTGGCGGTCTCGACCACGAGGGTGTCGCCTTCCCAGCGCCCGCGGGAGACGCCGGACCACTGCGCAGGACTCTCGTCGAGCTCCGTACGTCCGTCGAGCGGCACCACGCGCACCGTGTGCACCATCTCTGTGAGCAGCACCACCTCGTCCGGGGTCTGGAAGATCTGCACGTTCTGGTTGTAGCCGCCCGGCGTGATCGGCGGGCCGGCGTTGAAGCCCATCAGGCAGCGGTCGGCGTTGCTGAAGTCGGTGTACGAATCCTGGATCCGATCGCTGAACGAGCCGCGGCCGTCGGCGCGGCGCGCCTCGCCCGCCTCGGTCATCTCGGGCAGACGGCCGTTGGGCGGATCGATGATCAGCGAGGTGCGCCGCGTGCCGATGACGCGCGTGCCCCGGTCCATCCAGAAGTTGTTGTAGCCGCCGACGCTCCCGCCGGCCTCGGTGCGGCGGGCGTCCGCCTCCCAGAGCTCGATGTCGCGCTCGACCGCGCGCCGCTCCCGCTCGGCCGCTTCCTCTTCGGTCAGGAACGCCTTGTCGCCCAGATCCTCGGGCCGCTCCATCGGGGTGATGGTCCGGAAGTCCCAGATCCCCTGCAGATCCGGCGCGCCCCAGTCGGTTCGCGGCGCATCGTCCTGCGCCAGGGCCAGGGCCGGCAGGGCCAGCAGTCCGCCCAGCGCGATCAGCGCCAGCCTCGTCGTCGATCGTCCACGTGTCATCGCAAGACCTCCACAGTCGATACGGATTCCCGGTTGATCGCCTACCATAGCATGAGCCGGCGCGGCCGAGCGCGCCGGATTGGGCCGCCGCGGTGCACGCGTGCCGGCAGACGGGAGACTGCAATGACGGACAGACAGATCGAGAGCATCACGCTGGCCGCGGTCGCCGCGATCATGGTGCTCGTCTACGTCTTCATGACGCCCTGGAACCGGATCGCGGGGGTGCGAATCGGCGGGGTCCCGACGCCGCCGCCGGCCGACTGGCGCACGGTGGACGACGAGCGCGTGATCCAGCTCAAGACGGGCGGCTTTCCCCCGTTCGTCGTCAACGTCGTCTACGCCGGCGCCGAGGACGGCGTGATCACCGCGACCCGACCCGACGGCGGCTACTGGGCGCGCCAGGCGCGGGCGAATCCGGACGGCTGGCTGCGGATCGGCGACGCCACCTACGCCATGCAGGCGACCGAGATCCTGGGCGACGACCGCCTGCCGCTGCTCGAGGCCTACGGCGGGAAGAACGGCATGCGCATGGACGCCGGGCCCTCGGGCGGCATGATTCAGGGTCAGGCCGAGCCGCTCAGCACCTGGGAGGTCTTTTTTTGGACGCCGCGGTGAACGAGGACGCCGGTAGCGGCGCCGTGGCGATCACCGGGGCCAACAGCGCGGTCGGCAAGGCGTTGCTCGCGCAGATCGCCGGTCGGGACACCGTGCGCGCGGTGGCCCTGGTGCGCCGGGAGGCGGCGCTGGAAGGCCTGCCCCGCTCGCCGCGCATCACCTCCCGCGTCGTCACCTACGAGCAACCCGAACGCTTCGTCGAGGCGCTGACCGGCGCCGGCTGCGTCGTGCATCTGGCGGGCATTCTCTTCGAGAGCCGGACGACGAGCTACCGGACCGGCAACGTCGAGAGCACGCGGGCGCTGGTCGCGGCGGCGCAGTCGGCGGGGGTGCGCCACATCGTGCTCGTCAGCTCCCTGGGGGCGGATCCGCGGTCGGCCAACGGGTACTTCCGCTCCAAGGGAGAAGCGGAGCGCCTGGTGATCGGTTCCGGCCTCAAGGCCACGATCATCCGCACGCCGCTGTTGCTGGGTCCCGGCACGGCGGGAGGGCGCGCGTTGCGGCGCGCCGCGGCCGGCAGGTCCGCTCGCGTCCTGGGAGGCGGATCGCACCGGCTGCGCCCGCTCGACGTCGACGATCTGTGCCGCGCCATCCTGGGCTATTGCCGGGAGTCGGGCGCCGGCGTCCGGATCCGCGCCATGGTCGGCCCGACCATCCTCACGCAGCGTGAGTTGCTGCAGCAGACCGCGCGCCTGCTCGGTCACGACCTGACGGTCCGCTCGACGCCGGTGTGGCTGGCCAGGCTCCTGACCGGGCTCGCCGGCCTGGTCCGCACCGGCGGCATGACGCCGGCCATAATCGACGTCATCACATCCGACGAGGCGAATCTGTGCGTCGACCGCGCGCCGGACATCACCCTCACCCCGTTGTCCGACACCCTGGCCAGACTGTGCGAGACCCGAGCACCATGAGCGAGACACCTGTCGAGACCCGAGCCCCCGGCGACTCCGCCTCCGACGACGCTGCACCGACCGCGCCCCCGGGCCGCGGCCTGGCGGGACGCCTGGGGTTCCTGGCCCTGAGCATCGCCTGCTTCGGCTACCTCTACTTCCGGCTGAACGGGGCCGCGGCGCGCGAGGGACTCTCCCTCGTCGACTACATGACGGGCGTCTTCGCCAACGTCGAGTGGCTGTCCTGGATCGCGCTCATGATGGCCTACTCGGGCCTCTACTTTGCCATCGACACCCTGGTGGTGAGCCGCGCCCTCAACTGGTTCATCTCGCCCATCCGCTACCGCGATCTCCTGCCGATCCGCGCGAGCGCCTACATCATCTCGATCTTCAACGAGCAGATCGGCAAGGGCGCCATGGCCTTCTACCTGAACCGGCGCCACCGGGTCCCGGGCTGGGAGGTCGGCTCGGTGATGCTGTTCGTGATGTTCTGCGAGGTCTTCTACCTGCTGTTCTGGGCGACGGTCGGCTTCGCCTTCAGCGGCGGTTCGCTGCCCCCGGCGTTCGCACTCGTGCCCTGGCTGGCAGCCGGCGCGGTGCTGGTCTTCATCGGCTGGGTGCTCTACTTCCGGGGCACCCTGTGGCCGGGCAGCGGCCTGCGCGACAAGCGGATCCTGCACGCCTTCCGCACCGCGCGACTCCGGCATTACGCCCTGTTCCTGGCGTTGCGCTCTCCGGCGCTGCTGGCCGCGGTCGTCGTCTACACCGTCGCGCTGCGCCTGTTCGGCGTCGAGGCATCCTTCCTGTCGCTGCTCGGCTACCTGCCGGTGGTCTTCTTCGCCGCGGCCGTGCCCACGCCGATGCGGGCTGCCGCCATCACGTTCTGGGTGATCCTCTTCCCCGAGAACGAGGGCCAGATGGCCGCCTTCGGCTTCGTGCAGCACAACTTCTTCATCCTGTTCAACGCCCTGATCGGCGTGGCGTTCTGGCCGCGGGCGCAGCGGGAGCTGTTCGGGTAG
>CAZMWA010000304.1:0-15263 GCA_964569405.1 uncultured Vicinamibacteraceae bacterium
CGGTGACGACGCCCGCGCCCCGCCCGGCCGGCAGGTCGACCTCCACCTGCGTCCCCGTCTCGCTCAGCTCGCGGGGCAGGTAGCCGAGGGCGATCACCTGCCCGAGGGCGGGCGACGCCGCCGCGCTGGTGACGCGGCCCACCGGCTCGCCCGCGCGCCGCAGCGCTGCGCCCGGCTCCGGAACCGCCGCGCCGGCGGCGCCCGGCGCGGGACCGAGCGCGAGCCCGACGAGCCGCCGCGCCACGCGCCCGCCGCCCCGGTGCAGGACGCGGACGATCACCTCCTGGCCGACGTAGCAGCCCTTGTCGAAGCTGATCGCGCGGTCCTCGATGCCGGCCTCCAGCGGAATGGTCTCGCCGTCCATGTCGGCGGGAAACCGGGGCCGTCCCGACTCGACGCGCACGGTCTCGGCTGCGGCGGCGTCGACGTCGGCGCCGCCGGCCGCCACCAGGGCCGCGTGCAGCGCCGCCGCGCGCTCGCGCGGGACGACCACGGCGACGCCCGGCTCGCCGAGCGCGTCGGTCCGCAGGACCGCCGTCGTCCCGTCCGCCGCCGCCGACCGGCAGCAGCCGTGGGGCGCGAGGTCGCGGACGCCGGCCGGCGTGTCGCAGGCGACGCCCATCGCGTCGAGCGCGGCGGCCGCGACGTCGAGGGCCGCGGGGCCGTGGACGCCGTAGCCCGTGCAGGTCCCGCTCCAGTCGGCGATGGTCACGTCCTCGGCGAAGACGAGCTCGTCGAAGCGTGCGAGCAGGAGCGGCCCGACGCCGGCGTCCACGTCGAGGAGCAGTTGGTCGCCGAGGTTGAACACGTCCATGTCCGCGATGAGCCGGCCCTGCGGCGTGAGGTAGGCCGCGTAGCAGCCCGCCCCGGGCGCGAGCGCCGCCACGTCGTTGGTCAGCAGGCCCTGCAGGTAGTCCGCGCGGTCGGCGCCGCCGACGGCGATGCAGGTGCGCGCGGCGCGCTCGACGACGCCGGCGGCGCGGCGCAGGGCGCGGTAGTGTTCCAGCAGCATGGCGGCGGCGCCTCAAATGATATGCTGAAAGTCGTGCAGCACTTCCGCGCCCGCACGGCTCTTCCGGTCGCCCTCTGCATCGTTCTGGCGCTGGCCGCGCCCGCCGCGGCGCAGGCGCCGGAGCCGGCCGAGGCAGGGGCCATCTTCACGGTGTTCGCCCGCTCCGTGCCGATTGGCGTCGAGCGCGTGGCCGTCTCGCGCACGGAGACGGGCTGGCGCATCGAGTCCATCGGGCAGATCGGGATGCCCATCGATCTCGACATCCGCTCGTTCGAGGCCGAGTACGACGCGGCGTGGCGGCCCCGCCGGCTCGCCATCGACAGCGTGCGCAACGGGGCCACGTACCGCCTCGACGCCAGCTTCGCCGACGGCACCGCCACGAACGACGTGCAGCAGGGCGAGGACCGGCTCACCAGCACGCTGCCGGTGGCGGCCGATGCCGTGGCGCTGCCCGACTTCTTCTTCGGGGCGTACGAAGCGCTGGCGGCCAGGCTGGGCGCGAGCGGGCCGGGCGCCGCGATACCCGTGTACGTCGCGCCGCGCCGGGAGGTGACGGCCGTCGTCCGCGACATCGGCCGCCAGGTCATCCAGACCGCGCAGGGCCAGGTGTCGGCGCGCATCTACGACACGGTGTTCGAGTACGGCGAGCAGCGGCTGGAGGGCGCCATCTGGATCGACCAGAACGACCGCCTGCTGCGGGTGAACCTGCCGGCCGTCCAGCTCGACATCGCGCGGCAGGACCTCGCGCTCGTGTCCACGCGCCTGACCGGCACGCGCAATCCCGGCGAGACCGACGTGCGCGTCCCCGCGCCCGGCTTCAGCCTGGCGGGCAGCGTCACCGTGCCGTCGGGCCGGCAGGCGCCCGCGGACGGCTGGCCGGCGGTGCTGCTGGTGCCCGGGACGGGCCTGGTCGACCGCGACGAGAACCTGGGCGGCATCCCCGTCTACGGGGAGCTGGCCGGCGGCCTGGCCGAGGCCGGGTACCTGGTGCTGCGCTACGACAAGCGCGGCATGGGCCAGAGCGGCGGGCGGCCGGAGTCGGCCGGGGTCGAGGAGTACGCGGACGACGTCCGCACGATGGTCCGCTACCTGGAGCGCCGCGACGACGTCGACCGCGACCGCATCGTCGTGGTCGCGCACGGCGAAGGGAGCTGGATCGCGCTCGAGGCCGCCGCCCGCGAGCGGCGCATCGACGCGTACGCGCTGCTGGCGGCGCCGGGCGTTCCCGGCGACGAGCTGGTGCTCGAGCGCCAGCGCAACCGGCTCGATCAGCTCCGGACCCCCGGGGGCCAGCGCGACGAGCAGATCGCCCTGCAGACCCGCATCATCGCGGCCGTGCTGGAAGAGGACGAGGACGAGGGCGCCTGGGACGACATTCCCGAGGACCTGCGCGAGCGCGCCGACACGCGCTGGTTCCGCAGCTTCCTGGAGTTCGATCCGGCCGACGTCGTGCGGCGCACGCGCCAGCCCGCGCTCATCCTGCACGGCGAGGCCGACCGGGAAATCCCGGTGCGGCACGCCGATCGGCTGCTGGCGCTGGCCGAGGCCCGCCGGCGGCGCGAGGCCACCGTGGAGATTGCCCGGCTGCCGGGCATCGACCACCGCCTGCTCGCGGCCGGGACGCCGACCGTCGACGACTACAGCCAGTTGCTCGAGCGGCGGGTGGCGGCGGAGGTCGTCGACGTGCTGGCCGACTGGATGGGCCGGGTCGTACCCGCCGACCGGCGCTAGCCACCATGTGGGTGCTGCGCTCGAACGACCCGGCCGTGGTCATGCGGCTGCCGCCCGGCACCTCCCGCACCATCGGCCGCAGCCCCCGCGCCGACTTCGTGGTCGACTCCCCGCTCCTCTCGCGGGTGCACTGCCGCGTGTCCGCGGCCGACGGCGGCCTGGCCGTCGAGGACCTGCAGAGCACCAACGGGACGTACGTGAACAGCAAGCGCATCGAGCAGTCGCAGTTGCGCGACGGGGACCGCCTGCGCCTCGGCCGCCTCGAGCTGACGGTGGCGGTGGAGCGGGAGCTCGAGTCGTAGAATCAGACGGGGCTGCGCCCCGAACCCCCGGCGTCCGCTTGCGGGGCCCCTTCGCCCCGCGCCGCTACCGCCGAGGCGCGCCGTGCGCGCCTTGCGGCGAACCGGCCGGCGCTAGCTGCGGGGTCGCGCCGGCCGGATCTCGACGCGGCTGGGCAGGCTGCGGGGATCGTGGCGCAGCAGGTCGACCACGACGCGCGCCACGTCGCCGGCCGTCAGCTTCCAGCTCGTGTCCGCCGGCGGGTCGCCGGCGAAGCGCGTGTCGACCGAGCCCGGCGCCACGCAGCAGACCCGAATCCCCTCGTGGCGCACCTCCTGCATCAGCGCCTCGCTGAGCGCGTTGACGCCCGCCTTCGACGCGCAGTAGGCCGCCGCGCCCGCGAACGGGTGCGAGCCCGCCAGGCTGCTGACGTTGACGATCCAGCCGCCGCCGCGGCGGCGCAGCGCCGGAATGGCGGCCCGGCAGCAGTGGAAGACCCCGCCGAGGTTGGTCTCGACGATCTCGCGCCAGTCGTCGTCGGACTGCGCGGCCAGCTCCCCGAACCGGCTGACGCCGGCGTTGTTGACCAGGATGTCGAGCCCGCCGAACAGCGCCGCGGCGCGGTCGACGAGCAGGCCGGCCTGCGCGGCGTCGCGCACGTCGGCTTGCAGGGTCTCGAGCCGGCCGGGCGCCGCGCCGCCGGCGCCCGACCCGGCCGCGGCGCGGCTCCGCGCCAGCGCCTCCGCCGAACGCCCGCAGACCAGGACGTCGGCGCCGAGCGAGACCAGCGCGCCGGCGATGGCGGCGCCGATGCCGCGCGACCCGCCGGTGACCACCGCCGCGCGGCCCGCCAGGGCCGATGGAGCGCTCATGGGCGTCCACTAGAATACCGCGAGTGTCTATCGTGGCCGTCGTCGGGGCCGACGAGCTCGGCGGCTCGATCGCTCACAAGCTCGCCGGGCGCGGACGCTGCGCGGCGGTGCGGCTGATCGACCCGGCCGGCGGCATCGCGGGCGGCAAGGCGCTCGACATCCGGCAGGCGGGCCCGGTCGAGGGCTTCCACACGCGGGTCACGGGGCACGACGACCTCGACGCGGCCGGCGGGGCGGACGTCGTCGTCCTGGCGGGACCGGCGGACGGCGCGGATGCCGGCGGCGGAGACGACGCCGCCCTGGCCGCGCTGCGGCGCCTGCGCCTCGTCGCGCGCCACGCGGTCTGCATCTGCGCCGGCGTCGGCCACCGCGAGCTCGTCGGCCGCGCGGTCGCCGAGCTCGGGATGCCCCGGCGCCAGGTGCTCGGCACGGCGCCCGCGGCGCTGCAGTCGGCGCTGCGCGCCATCGTGGCGCTGGAGCTGCGCTGCTCGCCCGCCGACGTGTCGCTGGCCGTGCTCGGCGCGCCGCCCGACCGGCTCGTGGTCCCCTGGAGCGCGGCGACGGCGCGCGGCTGCCCCCTCGGCCACCTGCTCGCGCCCCCCCGCCTCGCGCGGCTGCGCGACCGGGCGCGGCTGGTGTGGCCGCCGGGACCGTACGCGCTGGCCTCGGTGACGGCGCGCGCCTGCGAGGCGGTGACGGCCGGCGCGGCGCCGCGCGCCCTGTCCTGCTTCACCATGCTGGACGGCGAGCTGGGCGCGCGCCGGACGGTGGCCGCCGTTCCCGTCGAGCTCGGCCCCACCGGCGTGACCCGTATCCTCGAGCCGGCGCTCACGGTTCAGGAGCAGGTGCAACTGGAGACCGCGCTCCAGGCCGGCCTCAACGAGAAATCCGGCGGTGGTCGGGGCGAAGCGGTAGAATCCTCGTAGTAATGAGCGACGCAGTCACTCGGGCGACCTACCAGGACGTGCTCGATGCCCCCCCTCACAGGGTCGCCGAGGTCGTTGACGGCGTGCTCTACACGAACCCGCGGCCGGCCCTGCGTCACGCGCACGCGAGCTCGTCGCTGGGCACGCTGATCGGCGGTCCCTTCCATCACGATCCGGGTGGCCCCGGTGGCTGGTGGATCCTCGACGAACCGGAACTGCATCTGCGCGAGGACATAGTCGTACCCGACCTCGCCGGTTGGCGGCGCGAGCGGATGCCTGTCCTTCCCGACGCGCCGTACGCCACGCTGGCCCCCGACTGGGTGTGCGAAGTGCTCTCGCCTTCGACGCGCCGACTCGACCTGCACGGCAAGCGCGCCGCGTATGGGCGCGAGCAGGTCCGTCATCTGTGGCTCGTCGACCCTGCTGACCGTACCTTGGAGGCCTTTGAGCTGCGCGACGGCGAATGGGTGCTAATCGCCACCGCGCAGGATGACGCGTCCGTCCGCATCCGACCTTTCGACGCCGTCTCCTTCAGCCTCGGCGCTCTTTGGCCGCCGCACTAAGCGCTGCGGCCGCACGTTACTGCGCAGGTGGCCCCTGGGCACGCTTCCACCGGGCTGCAAGGGAACGGCATCGACACCGAGTCTGCTACCACCTGCGGGATACCCTTCCGCCAAGCACCCAAGGAGCCGGGCGATGCTGCGACTACAGGCCACGCTGGCGCTGTTCTGGTACGTCGGTGCCGGGCTGCACGCGCAGCAACTCGACCGGCCGCTGCGTGCCGTTCATCTCTCCGGCAATTGGGGGCACACCGCCGATGCCGTCGCTTTGTGGGAAACGGATCGAACGCAGCCGTTGGTTCCGCTGCGCTACGTCGAGTACCTCCGAAGCGTGCACGTGGACTGGGTTGGATTCTCGGTCGCCCTGCACGTCGAGCACAGCATGGATAGCTCCCTGGAGCGTACGTACTCCGGCGTGCGCGTCCCCACGTTCTCCGACGACGCGATCCGGCAGGTCATCCGTGAGTTCAGGGGGCACGGATTCAACGTCTACATGACCCTGGCCATCGAGAGCTTCGAGACAGAGGATGAACTCGACGCTGTCGAGCATCCCGCGCCGCGATTCCAGCTCGGCGACCCGGGCTATCCCGACACCGGCGTCCCTGATGATCACCTCTACTGCACCTGCGCGCGTCAGATTCACCCCGACTTCTGGCCGTGGCGGCCGAGCCACCCCGGCCACGAGCGGTTCGTCGCCGAGTTCTGGGAAAGCTACGCGCAGCAGGCGATCCACTTCGCCCGCATCGCGCAGGAAGAGGGCGCGGCGATGTACTCGCTCGGAACCGAAACCGAGCGGCTCTTCCGCACACGGTCCGGCGGCGACTACTGGGTCAACCACTTCGGCCCGCAGCTCCGGTCGATGGTCGACCGCGTTCGCGCCGCATACAGCGGCCTGCTGACCTACGACATGTCGTACAGCGCCTACCGGAGGGACTGGTTCGCGCCGGGCTCGTGGCACCTGTGGGAAGACCTCGACCTGGACGTCATCGGCGTCAGCGCGTGGTTCCCCCTGGTAGACGAGCCGCCCACGACCGTAACGAGCGTCGACAGCCTGCGGCGAGCGTACGAACGGATTTTCCGTGACCACCTGATTCCCATGGCAGAACGCAACCCGGGCCGCCCGATGGTCTTTCTCGAATATGGAGCACCTGACAGCGTGCAGGCCCCAGCAGACCCGGCACGCTTTCCGGGGAACCCGCACGTCGTGTTCGTTGACGCCAACGAGAACGGGCTCGAGGACGGCGCGGAGGTTCAGGCCAACATGTACCGAGCGCTGTTCGAGGTGATGAACGCGCACCCCGGCTACGGCGCACGGCCGAACACGCCGGCGAACTCCCGCGCGACGACCGGCTCGACGTCCGCCACGGTCAGCCTCCGGCCGGTCAGCGCGGCCAGCGACGTGACGCCGCGGCCACGGATGCCGCAGGGACGGATCAGGCCGAAGTAGTCGAGGTCCGTGTCGACGTTCAGCGCGAAGCCGTGGCTGGTGACCCAGCGCGACAGCCGGACGCCGATGGCCGCCAGCTTGTCGTCGCCCACCCACACGCCGGTCAGGCCGGCGACGCGGCCCGCCGCCACGCCGAAGGCGCCCGCGGTCCGGATCAGAACCTCCTCGAGGTCGCGGACGTAGCGGTGGACGTCGCAGCGGTCGGGGCGCAGGTCGAGAATGGGGTAGCCGACGAGCTGCCCGGGGCCGTGGTAGGTGACGTCGCCGCCGCGCGGCGCCTCGTGCACGTCGACGCCGCGCCGCGCCAGCTCGTCCGCGGAGGCGAGGATGTTGGCGCGGCTGCGCCGCGCGGCCACGCCCAGGCTGACCACGTGGGGATGCTGCAGCAGGAGCAGGACGTCGGGCAGGCGGCCCGCCTGGCGCTCGGCGACCAGCCGCTGCTGCAGCGCCAGCGCCGCCCGGTAGGGCACCGTCCCGAGCCGCCGGACCTCGAGCGGGAACCCCCCGCCGTCAAGGGTCATTGCCTCCTCTACAGGCTACAGGAGGCTCTCGTCGAACTGCTCGATGTTCCGTCTGACCGCCGCCATGAAGCGATCCGCCACCGCGCCGTCGATGATGCGGTGATCGAACCCCAGCGTCAGGTAGGCGCGCAGGCGCAGGGCAATCGCGTCGTCGACGGCCACCGGCCGCTTCTCGATCACGCCCACGCCCAGGATGGCGAGCTGCGGCTGGTTGATGATCGGCATCCCCAGCAGCGAGCCGAACGACCCGTGGTTGGTGATGGTGAAGGTCCCGCCCTCGACCTCCCCCGGCATGAGTCGCCGGCTGCGCGCGCGCTCCGCCAGGTCGGCGATGGCCCGGCTGAGCTCCATGACGCTCAGGCCCTGCGCGCGCTTGATGACCGGCACGATCAGCCCGTCGTCGAGCGCCACCGCGATGCCGAGGCCGACGTCCTCCCGGTACGCGATGCTGTCGCCGTCGAGCGACGCGTTGACGACCGGCACCTCGGCGAGCGCATCGAGCACGGCCCGGGCGATGAAGGCGAGGTGGGTCAGCTTCGCCCCGGCCTGCTCGTAGTCGGCCTGGCGGCGCTCGCGCAGGCGGGCCGCGCGGGTGAAGTCGACGTCGAAGACGGTATGCGCGTGCGCCGCCGTCCGGCGGCTCGCGGCCATGTGCTCGGCGATGCGCCGCCGCATGGTGGTCAGCGGCTCCGTGCCGGCGCCGGTCTGCCGGCTCTCGACGTGCTGGAGCACGTCGGCCTTGGTGATGCGCCCGCCCGCCCCGCTGCCCCGCACGGCGGACAGGTCGACGCCATGCTCCCGGGCGAGCCGGCGCACGAGCGGCGACAGGCCGCGCCGTGCGGGCGCGGAGCCATCCTCCGCCGACGCGGCCGGCGGCGGGTGCCCGGCAGACGCGCCGGCCGAGCCGGCCGTGGCGGCGGCCGCGGCCTGTGCGTGCGGCTCCGCGGCCGCGGCCGCGGCCGTGTCGTGGGGGGAGCCGGCGGGCGTGCGGGACTCGCCGGCGGACTGGCCGATCACGGCGACGACGCTGTCGATCGGCACCGTCTCGCCCGCCGGCACGCGGATCTCGGTGAGGACGCCGGCGATCGGCGACGGTATCTCCGCGTCGACCTTGTCGGTCGATATCTCGAACAGCGGCTCGTCGCGGTCGACCGGGTCGCCGACCGCCTTGTTCCAGCGAACGATGGTGCCTTCGGCAATCGACTCGCCGAGCTGCGGCATCAGGACGTTCGTCGCCATCGCCAGCGAATCATCCCATGCACGGGGCGCGGCCGGCGCCTATGCTTCCGGCAGCACCGAGTCTTTGAGCTGCTTGGCGATGCGGGCCTTCACGACCGTCTTGGCGGGAATCTCGATGGCCTCGCCGGTGGCCGGATTGCGTCCCATCCGGGCCTGCCGGCTCTGCACGACCAGCTTCACCATGCCCGGCAGGACGAACTCGCCGGAACGCTTGAGCTCGCTCTCGGACAACTGCTGGAGCTCGTCGAAAAACCTGCGGGCATCCGCCCGCTTGATACCCAGTTGCTCGGCAAAGTGCGAAAAGAGCTCGGACTTGCCCATTCGTCGGGCTTCAGCCATCGGCATCCCCCTAGGTCTTGCAGTCGCATACGGCTCCCGCCTGACAACCCCGCGCTCCCGGTGGCGACGGCGAGAAACGTCAATGAAAACGCGCCGTATGTTAACGTGGCGGTATGCGCGCGTCAAATGCCGCGGCGCAGCCTTCCGCCGCGCGCGCCCGCGCCGGGCGCTGCTAGAATCACGCCATGCCGGATGCCGCCATCGAGACGTTCGAGAACCCGGCACCCGGGCGCGACTACGAGATCGTCATCCGCTGCCCCGAGTTCACGTCGGTCTGCCCGAAGACGGGGCTTCCGGACTTCGGCGAGATCCGCGTCACGTACATCCCGGACGAGCGCTGCCTCGAGCTCAAGGCGCTGAAGATGTACCTGATCGGGTTCCGCAACCGGGGGGTGTTCTACGAGCGGGCCACCAACGAGATCCTCGACGCGCTGGTGGCCGCCTGCCGTCCCCGCCGCATGACGGTGACCGGCGACTTCTCCGTGCGCGGCGGGATGACGACGCAGGTGACCGCCACGTACGCGCGGCCGTGAGCGGCCGCCGGCTTGCGGATGACAGAGCCTCACGAAGTGCCGGTCGACGGGGTGCTGGACCTGCACTTCTTCGCGCCGCGCGACATCGAGTCGGTCGTGGAGGAGTACATCCGCGCGGCGCTGGAGGCCGGCCTGCCGGAGATCCGCCTCATCCACGGCCGCGGCGTCGGCGTGCAGCGCCGCACCGTGCACGCGGTCCTGAAGCGGCATCCGGCCGTCGAGACGTTCTGGGACGCTCCCGAGTCGCACCTCGGGGCCACGGTGGCGCGGCTGGCGGGCGGCGGCGGAGCGACCTCATGACGGAGGGGGCCGGAACGCAGCGGGCGGCGGGATTCCTCGGGCGGCTGCTGATCGCGCTCGTCGCGGCGGGCCCGTCCGCCGGCACCGCCGCCGCGGACTACCTGCCGGTCCTCGAGGTGGAGGCGCCCGAGTCGCTGGCGGGCGTGGCGGCGCGCGCGCAGGACTTCGACACCCGGGCCCTGGCCAGCGTCATGGTCCTGACCGGCCTGACGGACGCCGGCGCGCCCATCCGGGTGCGGCTGGTCCCGGAGGAGGCCGAGCTCGCCCGCGCCGCCCCCGCCTGGGTCGCGGCCTTCGCGGACGCATCGCGCGATCTGGTGGTGCTCTTCCCGGAGCGGATCGGGCCGTATCCCTACAGCTCGCTGGAGACCGTGCTGCAGCACGAGGTGGCCCACGTGCTGACCGCGCGGGCCGCCGGTGGGCGCCCCGTTCCGCGCTGGTTCAACGAGGGGCTGGCCAGCGCCGCCGAGCGGACCTGGGGTCTCGGCGCGCGCTCACGCTTCGCCTGGGAGCTGGTGGCCGGCGGCCGCCTGACGGCGACCCAGCTCGAGGACCTCTTCGCCCACGGACCGCGAGACGTGGCGCGCGCCTACGCGTTGTCCGACGCGCTGGTGCGCCACCTGCTGGAGCGCTACGGGCCATACGCGCCGGCGCGCATCCTGTCCGTCATGGCCCGCGGCGCCCCGTTCGAGATCGCGCTCTACGCCGCCACCGGCGCGTCGGTGGACGCCGTCGTGGCCGCCTTCTGGGCGCGGCACGACGTCTGGAAGTTCTGGATCAGCTTCGCCGGCCAACCGTTCGTCCAGTGGTCGCTCATCACGCTCCTGGCGCTGGCGGCCATCTGGCGCCACCGGCGCCGGCGCCGCGAGCGGCGGCTACGGTGGGAGCTGGAGGAACGCGCCGAGGAGCAGGCCTGGGAAGAGCACCGCCGCCGCTACCGCATCCACTGAAATCAGATGGGGCTGCGCCCCGAACCGCCACCGTCGGACAGTCGTCCGTGAATCTCTCCATGGTGCAGGAGAGTTTAATATGGACACGATTGAGCAACGTGCGCAAGGCAACCTGCAACACGTGGCTGCACGGCGGCGGCAGCGGTCACGGGCTGGGATCGTCGTGGAAGAGACGGATGTACGGCTCGTAGCGGAAGACTCGGTTGCGCCTGTAGCCCGTCGCTTCCTCCAATATCCCGATGTCGACGAACCGAGACACGAGATTGTTGGCGGCGGTGTAGCTGGTGCCGGTCAGCTCGCGTACAGCGGATACCGAGACGAGGGGGTGCTTGTAGAGGCGATCAAGCAGCCGGTGGGCGTTTCCGGCGGCGTGACCAAGACGTGCGACGACCGCGTTGCGGTGCTCCTCCCTCAGTGCAACGATCCGACGAGCCGTGTCGGTAGCTTCGGAACTCACCGCAATCACGCCGCGCAGAAAGAACGCCAACCATCCCTCCCAATCGCCGGCATCGCGAATCGCCTGGAGGTGCTCGTAGTACTCGGAGCGGTACCGCTTGAAGTAGTGGGAGAGGTAGAGAACCGGCTGCAGCAGGATCTCCCGCTGACAGAGCAGGAACGTGATGAGGAGCCGACCCACACGGCCGTTCCCATCCAGAAAGGGATGAATGGTCTCGAACTGAGCGTGAGCCAGCCCGATCCAGATGAGTGCGGGAATATTACCCGGATTGTGCAGGAATTTCTCCAGGTCACCCATGAATTCGACTACTTCCCCGGGTGGTGGCGGAACGAAGATGGCATCTCGCAACGTGCATCCCGGCGGACCAATCCAGTTCTGGCTTCGACGCAGTTCGCCGGGTTGCAGGTGACTCCCGCGCCCGCCGGCGAGCAGTAACTCGTGGATCTCCCGAATGAGGCGAATGGACAGCGGTAATTCCTTCAGACGCCCCAGACCATGGTTCATGGCGCCCACGTAGTTGATGACTTCGTGGGCATCCTGTGGCCTGTCCGGTCCCAGGATTCTGGCCTCAGCGTTCAAGACATCTTGAAGTGAACTCTGCGTCCCTTCGATTTGGCTTGAGAGCACGGCTTCCTTGCGCACGTACATCAACACGAAGAGGTCCGCGTCGGGCAGCGTCTGGATGGAACCGTCCAGCCGGCCGAGTCCGCGATCGGCGCGTGACAACAACACCGGAAGCTCATTGTCCAGCCGAATCGGGGGATCCGGAGGAAGCGGCGCCGGCATGAACGCCCGATAGCCGCTCAACTGGGTAATGTACCGACCGGCTCGCGAAGCCGTGGCGGCGGCAGACGCTTCAAGGCTTGGCACTTCGTTCACGCTCGGTACGGACAACGGCTGCACATCTCAACGATAACGTTTAATATAGATGATTCTGCCCTTTGAATACAAGGTTGCCGTCAACATGGAGCACGCCCAACCCTACCCGAGGATGGAATACGGCGCGGGCTTGGGGCGCAGCCCCATCCCTCAAGAGATCGTCAGCAGCGTGTAGCCGGCGATGACGGTGCCCAGCAGGGCCGCGCCGTAGCACACCACGGCGATCGGCGTCCGGCCGCCGCCGTGCACCTGGAAGAGGTCGCAGACCGTGTACAGGAAGCGATGCGCCGCGTGGAACAGCGGCAGGAAGATCAACACGAAGAGATAGAGCCGCGTGATCGGATGCGTGACGAGGCCGTGCAGCGACTCGTAGCTCGGCGCCTCGAACCACCCCAGCGGAAACGCCAGGCCGAAGAGCAGGACGTGCACCGGCAGCAGCAGCGCCGACAACATCCCCCCGCCCCCGAACAGGAACCACAGCAGCGGCGTCATCCCCTTCCTTGCCATGTCCCTCAGCCCCTCAGCACGAAGAAGGCGACGACCAGCGACGCGACCGCCCACGCCGCGAAGTGCGCGGCCGCGATGGCGCCGTCGGGGACGCGCTCGCCGCCAAGCCGCACCACCATCGTCTGCGGCACCAGGTTGAACCAGGTCACGGCGTGGTAGAGCACGGCCGCGAACGCCACCAGGCTGAAGGCGATGTACGCGGAGCTCTCCAGCCGCGCCATGAACTCGGCGTACGGCGCGGGACCGCGGCCCACCGCCTGTACCAGCTCCAGCGTCAGCACGGTGAACAGGCCGACGAAGACGCACGTCAGCTCGCGCGCGATGAAGCGGAAGTACGCACCGTTCTCCAGCCACCACCCGAACGGCATCGGGCGGCGGTAGAGCTTGAGATCGACGGTCGGGGCCTGGGACGGGTTGCTCACTTCGCACCCCACGGCAGCAGCATGGACTTCATCCAGTCCTGCGCGGTCGCCATCTTGTAGAGCTGGATGGCGCCCGCCGGGTCGACGTTCTTGGGACACACCTTCGTGCACTCGCCGACGAAGGTGCAGCCCCACATGCCCTCGTGCTCGTTCAGGATGTCCTGCCGCTCCTCCGCGCCCGCGTCCCGCGAGTCGAGGTTGTAGCGCTGCGCGAGCGCGATGGCGGCCGGCCCGGTGAACTCCGGCTCGAGCCCCACCACGGGGCAGGCGGAGTAGCACAGCATGCAGTTGATGCACATGCTGAACTGCTTGTAGTCGTCGAGCTCGGCCGGCGACTGGCGGTACTCGGCCACCTCGGTGGCCTCCACGTCGTCGCGTATGATCCACGGCTTGACGCTCGAGAGCTTGCCCAGGAAGCTCGTGATGTCGACCACCAGGTCCCGGATGACCGGGAAGAACTGCAGCGGCTCGATGCGCACCGGCTCGGACGGCCGGTAGTCGGTCAGCGGCACCGCGCAGGTCAGCTTGGGCACGCCGTTGACCATCATGCCGCAACTGCCGCAGACGCCCATCCGGCACGACCAGCGGAAGGTCAGCGAGCCGTCGATCTCGTTCTTGACGTGGTTCAGCGCGTCGAGGAGCACCCAGTCCCTGTTGTATGGGACCTCGTACGACTGAAACGTCGGCTCCGACTGCTCCTCGGGCCGATACCGCGCCACCGTCAGCTTGATTGTCTCCGCCATGTCGCTACCTTCCGTAGACGCGGGCGCCCGGCGGCCAGCGCGTGATGGTCACCGGCAGATACGCGATGCGCGCCGCGCCGTCCGCCTCGCGGTAGGCGAGCGAATGCGCCAGGTAGCGCTCGTCGTTCCGCTCGGGAAAGTCGCTCCGCTGGTGGGCGCCGCGCGATTCGGTCCGCTCGAGGGCCGACCGCAGGATGACCTCGGCCAGCTCGAGCATGTACTCGAGCTCGAGCGCCGAGACGAGCTCGGTGTTGAACGTCGCGCTCCGATCGTCGAGCTTCAGGTTGCGCGCGTGCTGGCGCAGGCGGCTCATCGTCTCGGTGCCCTGCTTGAGCCCGGCGCCGGTGCGGTAGATGCCCGCGCTCTCCTCCATGGCGGCCTGCATCTCGGCGCGCAGGCCGGCGATGCGCTCCGTGCCCCTGGACTCGAGCAGGGCGCGCAGCCGCCGCTCCTCGTCGCGCACCTGCGCGCTCACGGCCCCGCCGGCGGCCTCCGCCCTGTCCGCGTACTCGGCGGCGACCCGGCCCGCGCGGGCGCCGAACACGAGGCACTCGGTCAGCGAGTTGGAGCCCAGGCGGTTGGCGCCGTTGAGGCTCACGCACGCCACCTCCCCGGCCGCGTACAGGCCGGCGATGGGCGTCGCCCCGTTGATGTCCGTGTGCACGCCGCCCATCATGTAGTGGACCACCGGCCGGACGGGAATCAGCTCGTGGACCGGATCGATGTTGGCGTACTTCAGGCACAGCTCCCGCACGAACGGCAGCCGCTTGTCGATGACCTGCTCGCCGATCTGGCGGATGTCGAGATTGACGTAGGCGCCGTACGGCCCCTCGAGCGTGCGGCCCCTCTCGAGCTCCTTGACGAACGCCTGCGACAGGCGGTCGCGCGGCCCGAGCTCCATCGACCGCAACACCGGCTTCGGCTCCGGCTTGCCGAGGTCGTAGTCCTGCAGATACCGGTAGCCGTCCTTGTTCACCAGCCACCCGCCCTCGGCCCGCGCGGCCTCGGTGATCAGGATGCCCGTCTGCGGGAGTCCCGTGGGGTGGTACTGGACGAACTCCATGTCCTTGAGCGGCGCGCCCGCGCGATAGGCGAGCGCCATCCCGTCGCCGTTCTTGATGTTCGCGTTGGTGGTGAACGGGAAGATCTTGCCGCAGCCGCCGGTGCACAGGATGACGGCCCTGGCGACGATGCTGTGGACGCGGCCCGTGGCGATCTCGATGGCGACCACGCCCAGGCAGCGCCCGTCGTCGACCAGCAGCTTCGTGACGAACCACTCGTCGTAGCGCTTGACGCTCTTGTACTTGAGCGACGTCTGGAACAGCGTGTGCAGCATGTGGAAGCCGGTCTTGTCGGCGGCGAACCAGGTCCGCTTCACCTTCATGCCGCCGAACGGCCGCACGGCCACGGTGCCGTCCGGCTCCCGGCTCCACGGGCAGCCCCAGTGCTCGAGCTGCACCATCTCGCGCGGCGCTTCCTCGACGAACGCCTCGACGACGTCCTGATCGCACAGCCAGTCGGCCCCGGATATGGTGTCGTAGGCGTG
>CAZMWA010000305.1:0-7061 GCA_964569405.1 uncultured Vicinamibacteraceae bacterium
CGATCATCTCGAAGGGGATCTCGGCCGGCAAGGGCCAGAACACGTACCGCGGCCTCGTGCGCATCGGCAAGAACGCCAAGGGGGCGCGCAACTTCTCGCAATGCGACTCGCTGCTCATCGGCGACAAGTGCGGGGCACACACGTTCCCGTACCTGGAGGTGCGCAACACCTCGTCGCGGGTCGAGCACGAGGCGTCGACGGCGAAGATCGACGAGGACCAGATCTTCTACTGCCGCCAGCGCGGGCTGAGCACCGAGGACGCCATCAACATGATCGTCAACGGCTTCTGCAAGGAGGTGTTCCGCGAGCTGCCGATGGAGTTCGCGGTCGAGGCGCAGAAGCTGCTCGGAATAAGTCTGGAAGGAAGCGTAGGCTGAAATTCGATGCTGGAAGTCACCAACCTGCATGCTCGCGTCGGTGAACGCGAGATTCTCAAGGGCATCGACCTGGCGGTGAAGGCCGGCGAGGTGCACGCCATCATGGGACCCAACGGCTCCGGCAAGAGCACGCTGGCCGGGGTGCTGGCCGGCCGCGAGGAGTACGAGGTCACCGCCGGGGCGGCGACCTACCGCGGCCGGGATCTGCTCGACATGGAGCCGGAGGAGCGGGCGCGCGAGGGCGTCTTCCTCGCGTTCCAGTACCCGGTGGAGATCCCCGGCGTGAACAACGCGTACCTGCTCAAGGCCGCCCTCAACGAGGTGCGCAAGCACCGCGGCGCGGAGGAGCTGGACGCGCTGGAGTTCATGACGTTCGTCAAGGATCGGATGGCGCTGCTCGACATCGACGCGCAGATGCTCAAGCGGCCGGTCAACGAAGGCTTCTCGGGCGGCGAGAAGAAGCGCAACGAGATCTTCCAGATGGCGGTGCTCGAGCCGACGCTGGCGCTGATGGACGAGACCGATTCCGGCCTCGACATCGACGCGCTCAAGATCGTGGCGCGCGGCGTCAACGCGCTGCGCGGCCCCGAGCGGGCGTTCGTGCTGGTCACCCACTACCAGCGGCTGCTCAACTACATCGTGCCCGACTTCGTGCACGTGCTCTCCGGCGGGCGCATCGTCCGCTCGGGCGGCAAGGAGCTGGCGCTCGAGCTCGAGGAGAAGGGCTACGGGTGGATCGAGGGCGCGCCCGCCGGGGTCGGAGCGTAGCGCCATGCCGCTCACGGAGATTGCCCCCCTCGACGCCCTGGCCGACGCCTGCGAGGCCGTGCGGCGCACCGCGCCGGGTCCGGACGCGGTAGCCGACCTGCGCCGCCGCGCGTGCGAGCGGTTCGCGGCCCTTGGCATCCCGACGACGCGCCTGGAGCGCTGGCGGTTCACGAACGTCGCGCCGATCGCGAACACGGCATTCACGCTGGCCGCGCCGGCCGCCGGGGCCGCGGCGCAGGCGGACGCCGCACCCCACGCCCTGACGGGCGTCGGGGCGCGGCTGACGTTCGTCAACGGCCGCTACGTCGCGGCGGCGTCCGACCTCGACCGGCTGCCGGACGGCGTGGCCGTGGGCAGCCTGGCCGCCGCGCTGGCGTCGGAAGCCGGCGGGACGCGGGCCGCTCTCGACGCGCACCTCGCGTCGGAGGCGGGCATCGACGACGAGGCGTTCACGGCGCTCAACACGGCGCTGCTGCAGGACGGCGCGGTGGTGCACGTGCCGGCCAACCTGGTCGTGGAGCAGCCGATCCAGCTCTTGTTCGTGACCACGCCGCCGGACGACGGCGCGCCGGTCATGACCCACCCGCGGGTGCTGGTCGTGGCCGGGGAGAATTCCCAGGTCCGGCTGGTCGAGAGCTACGGCGGCGGCGGCGAGTCGCCCTACCTGACCAACGCCGTCACGGAGGTGGTGGCCGGGCCGGCCGCCGTGGTGGACCACTACAAGCTGGTGCGCGAGAGCCCCGCCGGGTACCACATCGGGGCCATGCACCTGCGGCTGGCGCGCGCGGCGTCGTTCTCGTCGCACGCGGTGACGCTCGGCGGCGCCATCGTCCGCAACGACGCGCAGGCGACGCTGGCCGGCGAAGGCGTCGACTGCACGCTCAACGGCCTGTACCTGGCCGCCGGCCGCCGGCTCGTCGACAACCACACGACGATCCGCCACGCGAGCCCGCACTGCGCGAGCCACGAGCTCTACAAGGGCATCCTCGACGACCACGCGCGCGCGGTGTTCAACGGCAAGATCGTGGTGGCCATCGACGCGCAGAAGACCGACGCCAGGCAGACGAACAAGGCGCTGCTGCTGTCCGAGGACGCGCAGATCAACACCAAGCCGGAGCTCGAGATATTCGCCGACGACGTCAAGTGCACGCACGGCGCCACGGTCGGCCAGCTCGACGACGACGCCCTGTTCTACCTGCGCGCGCGGGGGCTGGCGGAGGAGCAGGCGCGCAGCGTGCTGATTCACGCCTTCGCGAGCGATCTCCTGAACCGCATCGCGGTCGATTCGATCCGCGCGCAGCTCGACGACCTGCTGCTGCGGCAGTTGCCCGGCGCGGGCGGCGGCTCCTTCGAGGTGGGCGGGAATGGTTTTGACGAGCAGTCCGGCTGAGGCCTCGGCCCCGGCCCTCGACGTCGAGCGCATACGGGACGACTTCCCGATTCTGAAGCGCCAGGTGCGCGAGCACCGGCTGGTCTACCTCGACAGCGCCGCCACGACCCAGAAGCCGCGCGCGGTGCTCGACGCGCTCGCGCGCTACTACGCCGAAGGCAACGCCAACATCCACCGCGGGGTGTACGTGCTCAGCGAGGAGGCGACCGCGGCCTACGACGCCGCCCGCGAGAAGGTGCGGCGGTTCCTGAACGCGGAAGCCGGCCGCGAGATCGTCTTCACCCGCAGCTCCACCGAGAGCATCAACCTGGTGGCGCAGAGCTTCGGGCGCCGGAACGTGGGGCCCGGCGACGAGATCGTCATCACCCACATGGAGCACCACTCCAACATCGTGCCGTGGCAGCTCCTGTGCGAGCAGGTGGGCGCCCGGTTGCGCGTGGCGCCGATCGACGACACGGGGACGCTGCAGCTCGACGAGCTCGAGCGGCTCATCGGGCCGCGCACGCGGCTGGTGTCGGTGGTGCACCTGTCGAACTCGCTGGGCACGATCAACCCGGTGCGCGACATCGTGGCGATGGCGCACCGGATGGACGTGCCGGTGCTCATCGACGGGTCGCAGGCCGTCTACCACATGCCCGTCGACGTGCGGGCGCTCGACTGCGACTTCTACGTCTGCACCGGCCACAAGCTGTACGGTCCCACCGGCATCGGCGTGCTGTACGGCCGCGAGGCGCTGCTCGAGCAGATGCCGCCGTACCAGGGGGGCGGCGACATGATCCGCTCGGTGACGTTCGAGAAGACGACCTACGCCGACCTGCCGCACAAGTTCGAGGCCGGCACGCCGCACATCGCCGGCGCGATCGGTCTCGGCGCGGCGGTGGACTACGTGCAGGGCATCGGCTTCGACGCCCTGATGCCGCACGAGGCCGACCTGCTGGCGTACGGCACGGCGGCGCTCTCGGAGGTGCAGGGGCTGCGGCTGATCGGGACGGCGGCCGACAAGGCCAGCATCCTGGCGTTCGTCATGAAGGGGGCGCACCCGCACGACGTCGGCACCATCGTAGACACCGAGGGGGTCGCGCTCCGCACGGGGCACCACTGCACGCAGCCGATCATGGACCGCTTCGGCGTGCCGGCCACGGCGCGCGCGTCGGTCGCCATGTACAACACGCGCGAGGAGATCGACGTTCTGGTGCGCGCGCTGCAGCGCGTGCGGGAGATGTTTCCGGCATGAGCGACCTGCGCGACCTCTACCAGGAGGTCATCCTCGACCACAACAAGCACCCCCGCAACTTCGGGGAGATCGAGGGGGCCGACCGGCACGCCGACGGCCACAACCCGCTGTGCGGCGACCGCCTGGCCGTCTACCTGAACCTGGACGGCGACCGCATCACCGACGTGGCCTTCCTGGGGTCGGGCTGCGCCATCTCCAAGGCGTCGGCCTCGCTCATGACCGACGCCGTCAAGGGCAAGACCGTGGCCGAGGCGCGCGAGCTGTTCGCCCGCTTCCACGCGATGATCACCGACGCCGCCGATGCGGCCGCGCCCGCGGACGTGGGCAAGCTCGCCGTCCTCGCCGGCGTGCGCGACTACCCGACGCGCGTCAAGTGCGCCAGCCTCGCCTGGCACACGCTGCGCGCCGCGTGCGACGACCGCCACGAGCGGGTCTCCACCGAGTGACGAGGGGAACGCATGAGCATCCTGAATCTCGATGACGTGCCGCCGCCGAAGACGGCGGCCGGGTCCACCGGCGCGCCTGAACCGGCGGCGCCCGCGCCCGAACCGGCCTTCGACACGAGCGCGCTGACGGTGCCCCCGCCGGCGGAAACCGCCGGGGCGGCGAGCGCGAAGCCGGTCGAGGCCGACCCGGTCAGGACGCTGGAGCTGACGCCGAAGATCGTCGAGCAACTCTCCACCGTCTACGATCCCGAGATCCCGGTCAACATCTACGAGCTGGGGCTGATCTACGACGTCGCCGTCGACACCGACGGCCTCGCGGTCATCAAGATGACCCTCACGGCCCCCGGCTGTCCCGCCGCCGTCACGCTGCCCGCCGAGGTGCAGGGCAAGGTGAAGTCGATCGACGGCGTCAGCGACGCGCGCGTCGACCTCGTGTGGGAACCGCCCTGGACGAAGGACCGCATGACGGAGGCCGCGAAGCTGCAGCTCGGCATCTTCGACTGAGCGGGCGTGGCCGCCGCCGCATGGCCGCCGCCGTGAAGACCGACTACCGGCTCGGCCGGGACAACGTCCAGGTCCTCGGCCTCGACGTGCACGGCCCGGTCTTCGCCGTCTCCAGCCTCACCATCATCGCGTTCGTCGCCGGGGTGCTGGCGTTCCGCGAGGCGGCGGCGGGCGTCTTCGACGCCCTGTACGCCTGGCTCACCTCGACGTTCGACTGGGTGTTCCTGGGGGCGGGCAACCTCTTCGTCCTCTTCTGCCTGCTGCTGGTGGCGACGCCGCTCGGCCGCGTGCGCCTGGGCGGTCCGGACGCCAGGCCGGACTACTCCGTCGGGTCCTGGCTGGCCATGCTGTTCGCCGCCGGCATCGGCATCGGCCTGATGTTCTACGGCGTGGCCGAGCCGGTCGAGCATTTCCTGAAGCCGCCGCTCGGCGCCGTCCCCGCGGACGCCGCCGCGGCGCAGCGCCTCGCGCTGGCCGCCGCCATCTTTCACTGGGGCCTGCACCCCTGGGCCATGTTCGCCGTCGTCGCGCTCGCGCTCGGGTTCGCCGCCTACAACCTCGGGTTGCCGCTGACGCTGCGCTCCGCGTTCCACCCCCTCCTGGGCGACGCGGTGTGGGGCTGGTCCGGCCACGTCATCGACATCCTGGCCGTGTTCGCCGCGCTCTTCGGGCTGGCGACGTCGCTCGGCCTGGGCGCTGAGCAGACGGCGGCCGGACTGGCCCATCTGTTCGGCATCCCGGCGACCGACACGACGCGGGTGCTGCTGATCGCGGTGATCACGGCCGTGGCGCTGGCGTCGGTGATCGCCGGGATGGACCGGGGCGTCAAGCGCCTGAGCCAGGCCAACCTGCTGCTGGCCCTGCTGCTGCTCGCGTTCGTGCTGGCGGTCGGGCCGACCCTCGACCTGGGCATCGGCTTCGTCACCAGCCTCGGCGTCTATCTCGCCGCCATCGGGCCGCTCGGCAACTGGGTGGGCCGCGACGACTTCGATTTCATGCACGGGTGGACGGCCTTCTTCTGGGCCTGGTGGCTCTCGTGGTCGCCGTTCGTCGGCATGTTCATCGCGCGGGTCTCGCGCGGCCGCACGGTGCGCGGCCTCGTGGGCTGCATGCTGGTCGTCCCGGTGCTGATCTCCGCGCTCTGGATGAACGCGTTCGGGGCGACCGCGCTGTCGCAACATCTCGACGGGGGCCGCACCGGGGTGGTCGAGGTCGTGCTGGCGCAGCAGCCGGAGCTGGCCCTGTTCAGAATGCTCGAGGCCCTGCCGCTCGCCGGCGTCACGTCGTTCATCGGCATCGTCCTGGTGATCGTCTTCTTCGTCACCTCATCCGATTCGGGATCGCTGGTGATCGACACCATCACGGCCGGGGGCAAGCTCGACGCCCCGGTCGCCCAGCGCGTCTTCTGGTGCGCGTTCGAAGGGATCGTCGCCATCACCCTGCTGCTCGGCGGCGGGCTTGTCGCGCTGCAGACCGCCGCCCTCGCCACCGGCTTTCCCTTCGCGCTGCTGCTGATCGCGATGTGCTGGAGCACCTGGAAGGGCCTGCGCGCCGCGCGGCGATGACCAGCGGCAGGTGGCACAGGTACAGCCAGTAGGACGCATCCGAGAGATAGCGCACCCACACACGCTCCCGCGCCGCGATCCAGCCCCAGCATGCCGAAGCACGCGAGCCACGCGTAGGCCACCTGCAGCGCCGACGCGACGCCCCAACCCCATCCGCCCGGCTCCGCGCCCGGGGACGCCAGGGCATCCTGCAGCGCGGAGTACAGGAGCCGCGCGCCGGCTGGCACGATACATGCTCCGACTTCACCTCGGGCGCCCCGGCGTGGCAACGGCGGCGCAGCGTGTGGTAGCTTGGCTGGAGCCGGGCGCGCCGTTGCGCCGCCCGGCAAGGGCTCCGCGATGATCCGACCTGCCCCGGCCGCCGTCCCCATCCACTACCCGAGCTCCGACGGCAAGCCGATGGCGGAGAACGACGCCAAGCGCGCCGCGATCATGTACGGCGTCGGTGCGCTGACCCGCCACTTCAAGGGCCGCCGGGACGTGTACGTTTCCGGCGACCTGCTGATCTACTACGAGGAGGGCAATCCGCGGGTGTCGGTCGCCCCGGACGTGTTCGTCGTGTTCGGCGTGGAGAGCCGGCAGCGGCCCAACTACAAGCTGTGGGAGGAGGCGCGCATACACCGACCGCTTCCAGCCCAGGTCGTCCCGCCACGTGCTCGGCGAAGCCACCTACAGCACGAAGGCCGGCGCGCGCCCCTCCTCCCACAGCTTGTAGTTGGGCCGCTGCCGGCTCTCCACGCCGAACACGACGAACACGTCCGGGGCGACCGACACCCG
>CAZMWA010000306.1:0-3628 GCA_964569405.1 uncultured Vicinamibacteraceae bacterium
GTCGCGTCGCTCGAGGGCTACCGGCAGGACGCGGACGCGATCGACCTGTCGATGATCTCCGCGTCCTATCTGGCGCAGTTCGACGGCCTGCTGCTGGCGACGAACGGCGAGCTGCCGCTCGACGAGGGGCAGCGCCGGGCGCTGGTGGACTTCGTGCGCGGCGGCAAGGGTCTCGTCGCGGTGCACAACGCGCCGGTCACGCTGTATACGTATCCTCCCTTCGGGGAGATGGTGGGCGGCTACTTCTGGAAGACGTTCAACGCGCTCGCGGCGGACCCGCGCCGGATCGTGCTGCACGTCGAGGACCGCACGCACCCGGCGACGCGGATGCTGCCATCGCGCTGGGAGCTGCTCGACGAGTACTACCAGATGGCCCCGGCGGCCTGGGACGCCGGCCGGCCCGACCTCTACGTCGGTCCGACCGGCCACGGCGCGCCGGTCGGTTTCTCGCGCGACCGGGTCCAGGTGCTGATCAGCCTCGACACGGAGGCCACGGACATGCGCGACCGGCCGCCGGAGTGGCGCCGGGGAGGCGACTACCCGCAGGCGTGGCACCAGCAGTTCGGCCAGGGGCGCTCGCTGTACACGTCGCTCGGCCACCGCGCGGAGCTGTGGACGGGGAACGCGTTGTTCCGCGCCCACATGCTCGGCGCCATCCGCTGGTCGCTCGGGTTGGAGGAGTAGCTACTTCACCACCACCGTCACGTCGGCGGTCGAGATGTAGCTGCCGTCGTCGGCGGCGGCCCGGATCGTGTAGGTGCCGGGCTCGCTGAACTGCACGGCGGTGGTCGCCTGCCCGTCCACGGGCTGCACGGGGGTGACCAGCGGGCTGAAGGTCACGCGTCCGGGCCCGCGGTGGTGCAGCCAGGTGACGGCCAGCCCCGTCTCGTAGGAGCTGCGCACCTGCACCATGTTCTGGTCCGTCGGCCCGCCGATGCCGCTGCCCGCGCCGCTGAGCCGCCCGCCGATGGTGGGCAGATCGTTCGGCAGCGGATCGTAGCCGCCGGGCGGGCGGCGGACCTGCGGTCCGGGCAGGCCGTCGTCGCTCGCGGTCGCGGTCAGCGCCAGCGCGCTGCCGACCGTCGCGGAGAGCCGGGCGTCGCCCACGATGGCGACCCGCGGGGGCTGGTTCGGCAGCGCGCTGCCGTCGTACCGCCCGCGCGTGCCGGCGCCGCGGTTGGCGCGCCAGACGCCCTCGTCGAGCACCCAGGAGTCCCACAGCGACCCCAGGGCCTGGTACGTGGTGCCGTTCACCGTGAGCGTCCACACCAGATCCCGGTCGCCCCAGTCCGCGGGCACACGCACGCCGAAGACGAAGTTCTGCCGCCGAGGATAGAAGTGGGTGGGCTGGCCCCGGTCGGCCGGACCCGGCTCGAAGCCGTTGCCGTCGCCGACGGCGACGTGCGGCTCCTCCTCGTAGTTGCGGTTGAGGTACCCGAACCACATCGTGAAGCTGCCGTCCGGGTTCTGGTTCCAACCCTCGAACACCGGCTGGACCGACTGGCCGAAGCGGTGCAGGGTCTGGGCGCGGCCGGCGTCGCCGCCGGCCCACGCCGCTGCCAATACCGCCAGCGCCAGCCCGAGCCGGGCGGCGGACATCTGATGGACCGTCATCTTCGGCTTCCCGGCACGCCTAGTTGTCGTTGGTCTGGCGCGCGGCCAGCCGCTCCTCGAGCTGCGCCTGGTACTCCTCGTCGGTCAGCTCGTACCAACTGATGTGGGCGAACGCCATGTCGTCCGTCGAGCGGTTGCCCCAGCCCACCCAGTTGCGCGGATCGGCGGCCCAGCGGTTGGCCTCCGAGTTGTCGTGCCAACTGATGATGTGCAGCACCGTGCCCTTCGGCAGCAGCGGCTGCGCGTGGTCGGCGTAGTTGTAGGCGATGTGCCAGCCGAAGTCCCAGTCGGCGCAGCTCAGCGTCTGGACGCGCCCGTCCTGGTAGATCGCCTCCATGCACTGTCGCTTGCCGAGGTTGTGGAGGTGCGGCTGGAACACCGACAGCCGCACGTTGTTCTGCAGGAACGTGTAGCCGTCCGTCCGGACCAGGCTGTCGCCGGCGGGGAAGTCGAGGTCGGTCACGCTGCCGACCGACTGCCGCGACAGCCGGCGGTCGGGCTCCTGCCCCTGCGGGTAGAACCACAGCGCGATGCTGGTCTGGTCGTACGTGTCCTCCCCGTTCGGGTTGGCCGAGTAGTGCAGGTTCCACAGCAGCTGCGTGCGGGCCTTCATGATGCGGCCGGTCCCGTCGGGATGGATGTCGGCGGTCTTGCCGAGGGCGTACTCGCCGAACCGCTCCCGCTCCTCGGGCGCCTCGGGCAGGAACATGCTGGTCGAGGCGTGGTGCACGACCGGGAAGCCCGTGATCGACGGCTTCGTCTCCAGCGCCTTCACCCAGCGGTCCTCGGTCAGGCCGGTGTCGCTGACGAGCTCGATCCACCAGTTGGGACTGCCGGCCGGCACGAGGAACGGCTCGGGAATCGGCACGACGAGGTCCGGCTCGCGGCCCAGCTCGTCGGCCACGGTCCACTCGTAGAGGTCGTCGTTGAACTCGACCGGCGCCGGCAGGTCGGCCGGGTTGCCGCGCGGCGCGCCGCTGTCGACCCACTGGGAGACGATGGCGACCTCCTCGTCGGTCAGCGAGCGGTCGTCCTTGAAGTCCTGGATGCCGACGGTGCGGTCGATGAACCAGGGCGGCATCTTGCGGGTCTCGACGCGCTGCTTGATCGAGCGCGCCCAGGGCCGCGTCTCCTCGTAGGTCATCAGCGACATCGGGGCGATGGACCCCGGTCGATGGCAGGCCTGGCAGGAGCGCTGGAAGATGGGCACGATGTCCTTGGTGAAGGTGACCGTGTCCGCGGCCGCCTCCCCGGCATACACGTTCGCGGGCGCGCCAAGCGCCATGGCCGCCAGCGCGACGGCGCAGACGGACCAACCGCAACGACGGAGAGCTCGAGCGTTCTCTACATGGGTCATCAGCAGCTACCTCCCACTACCTTGCACCGCAGTATATACCCATGTGCTTGATGGAGCGCGACTTTCTCGGGCGTCAGCCGAGGCGCTCCGCGAAGAACGCCAGCACGCGCGCCCGGTACTCGTCCGGCACCACGGCCGACACCCGGTCGTGGCGCGCGCCGGGCACGATCCACAGGTCGTAGACGGCCGGCCCGGCGGCCGCCGCGATGCGGTGCGCGTGCTCCACCGGCACGAGCCGGTCAGCCTCGGCGTGGATGACGAACACCGAGCGGGGCGGCAGGGCGGCCACCGCGTCCACGGGGTTGAGGACGGTCGTGTCCATGCCGAACAGCACCCGGCCGAAGAATATGATGGGCGGGTTGAAGAAGCCGGGCAACCCGCTGGCCCGCGGCAGCTCCCTCGCCAGCAGGTCCTCGAGGCGGGCGAAGCTGCTGTCGGCCACGATCGTGTGCAGCGCCGGCGACGAGGCCGCCGCGAGCAGCACGGTGGCGGCGCCCATGGAATGCGCCCAGAAGCCCATGCGCTCGGCGCTGAAGCCGCGGCCTTCCAGGTAGGCGACAGCGCCCAGCACGTCCCGCTGCTCGGCCCCGCCGAGGGTGTAGCGCTCCCCGCCGGAGAGCCCGTGGGCGCGGAAGTCGAACAGCAGCACGTTGTAGC
>CAZMWA010000307.1:0-20908 GCA_964569405.1 uncultured Vicinamibacteraceae bacterium
CGCTTGCCGCCGGCCCACTTCAGGAAGGGGCGCAGCGGTCGACCTCGCGGGGCGGTGCCCCGGCCCGCGGCATCGCTTGCCGACGGTGCAGCACGCGAGCGAGGCGTCACACCGCCGATTCGTTGCGAGGCCGCATCCATCGGGGTCGGGCTGGAAGGAACGGAACGGCGGAATCGTAGCACACGGCGGCCCGCCGCCAGGCTATCCGGTTACCGTCGGCGCGGCGTGGGTGGCGGGCCGGCCCCGGACGCCGCGGGCTCGTGCCCCTCGCACGCCAGCACCGGCAGGGCCGGGTACCTGGGATAGCGCGGATCCCGATCGGACCGCCCGCAACGGTAGTAGCGACCGCCCGCGCGCGCGGCGACGACGCGCGCGTGCCGGCAGTGGCGGCACAGCCCGACCGGGTCTCGCGGGTCAGCTCGCTGCGGCTCCACGCCAGTACCGCCAGCCGCGTCCCTGGTGGCCGAAGTCGCAGCGCCCGGGGTGCAGGCACTCCGCCAGAATCTCCGCGGATTCGACCACGCGCGGGCCGGGCCGGTTGAAGTACTGGTTGCCGTCCATCATGACCACGCGCCCGCTGCGCACCGCCGACAGCCGCGGCCAGTCCGGATGGGCGACCAGCGGCGCCATCTCGCGGCAGGCGCGCTCGATGTCGAACCCGCACGGCATGACGGCGATGACGTCCGGGTCGGCCGCGGCGAGCTGCTCCATCCGCAGGTAGCCCGAGTGCTGCCCGGCCGCCCCGAAGAGGTTGGCGCCGCCCGCGCAGTCGACCAGCTCGGGGACCCAGTTGGCCGCGCTCATCAGCGGGTAGATCCACTCGATGCAGGCCAGCGAAGGACGCGACGGCTCGGCGCCCGCCGCCGCCCGCACCGCCGCCAGCCGGTCCGTCAGACGGGTCACGAGCGCGTCGCCGCGGGCCGCATCGCCCAGCGCCGACGCGACCGTCCGGATGTCCCGCCAGATGTCGCCGAGCGCCATCGGCGCGAGCGACACGATGCGGGGCCGCGAGCCGACGAGCCGGCACACGGCGTCCTCGACATCCTTCAGGCTCACCGCGCAGACCTCGCACTGGGTCTGCGTGACGATGACCGTCGGCGCGAGGCGGTCCAGGAGGTCGGGGTCGACGCGGTAGACCGACAGGCCGTCGGCGACGATGGCCCGCACCTGATCGTCGATGGCCCGACCGGCGGCATCGAGCGCCACCTTGGAGCTGGAACAGACCGGCAGCGCGGTGATCGAGGCCGGATGGTCGCATTCGTGCGAACGCCCGACCAGTTGCTGGCGGAATCCCAGCTCGCACACGATCTCCGTGGCACTGGAGATGAGGGAGACGATCCGCTGGGTCATCGCGTTGCCTCGTTCATGCGCACCGTGATCATAGAATGGTTCGTCGAACCCGAGAGCGAGGGAGGCCGATCATGAGATTCCGTCATTCCGCGTCGATCGTCGCAGTGGGCGCCGTGGTCGCGGCGGTGCTGGCAGCGTCGCCGGCGGCGGGCCAGGATGCCCGCACCGCCTGGGGCGATCCGGATCTGCAGGGGCTCTGGAACATGACGCACGGCACGCCGCTGGAGCGGCCCGAGGGCGTCACCGCAGCCGTTCTCAGCGAGGAGGAGCGGGCCACGCGGCGCGCCGCGCGGTCGAGCGCCTTCTTCACGCCGCGGGACGGCGACCCGGGCTTCTACAACGAGTTCTGGTTCGAGTGGGGCGAGGAGGACAACCGCACGGCCATGATCGACGATCCGGCCGACGGGCGCATCCCGATGAATCCGGGCGTCCGCGAGCGGGAGGACGCGTTGCGGGCCGCGCGGCGCGAGAAGGCCGAGTCGCCCGACACCTGGCTCGACATGTCCGTCTACGACCGCTGCATCACGCGCTGGGCGCTGCCCGCGCTGCCGACCAACTACAACAACAACTGGAACATCCTGCAGGCGCCGGGCTACGTGGTCATCTTCCAGGAGATGATTCACGACGCGCGCATCATCCCGCTCGACGGGCGGCCGCACATCGACGCCGGCATCCGGCAGTGGCTGGGCGACGCGCGCGGCCGCTGGGAAGGCGACACGCTGGTCATCGAGACCACCAACTTCAACGGCAAGCACAGCTTCAACGGCTCGCGGGAGGGTCTGCACCTGGTCGAGCGCATCCGGCGCGTCGACGCCGACAACCTCGACTGGCAGTGGACCGTCACGGACGCCTCGGTCTACTCGCAGCCGTGGACCGGCTCGCTGCCCCTGACGAGCACCGAGGGCCCCCTGTTCGAGTACGCCTGCCACGAGGGGAACTACGGCCTGTACAACATCCTCGCCGGGGCGCGGGTCGAGGAAGCGCGGGCGCAGGCGAAGTAGCGGGTCGCGACGCAGCGTGGGGGACCGGCCCGGGCAGGCCGGTCCCCGCCGACCGCTCCCGCAATTCCTACTCCTGCAGCTCCGCGTAGATCGTCTCGAAGGCCGCCAGCAGGCGATCCGTCCGGTAGTCCGGATAGCCGTCCGACAGGTCGAACGCCGCCATGGCCGCCTCCGCCGACTGGCCGCTCTCGAGCCCCGCCCGGGCGGCCGCCAGCACGTCGGCGTTGAAGCGCTGATAGCGCACGAAGTCGCTCCACGACGTCATCGGAATGTGGCCCGGGATCACGGTGTCGACGCCCGGGATGCCGGCCACCGCCTTCGCGAGCGTCTCCGGGTACGCCACGCCGCTGCCGCCGTTGTTGCGGTCCATGAACGGCGAGTCCTTCCACGCGAACATGTCGCCGGTGTGCATCACGCCCAGCGCGGGAAAGACGATGAACGTGTCGCCGTTGGTGTGGCCCGGGCCGAAGTGGTAGAGATCGATCTGCCCGTCGCCCGACCCGATCGACATCTTCTCGCTGTACGTGGTGTCCGGCAGGAAGCGGGCGCCGTCGCCCTGGAAGGCGTCCATCCCCTCCATGTTCGCCTTGGTGTTCTCGTGCGCGACGATGTTGACGCTGTCCGGGAAGGCGCTGTTGCTCCCGACGTGGTCGCCGTGCGTGTGCGTGTTGATGATGGCCACGACCGGCTTGTCCGTGACGGTCCGGATCCGCTCCAGGATGGTCGGCCCCCACCCGGGCAGCTTGGTGTCGACGATCGTCACACCCTCGCTGGCGATGAACACGCCGACGTTGCCGCCGCTGAACGCGTCGCGGTTCCACGGCCCCTCGCCGGCGATGTAGTAGAGGTTGTCCTTGACCTTCACCAGGCCGGCGGCGTCGAGCTGAGCCGGCGACGGCCCCTGCGCCGCGCCGGCCGCCATCGACACCGCACCGACCGCGATCACGATCCCCAGCAGCATTCCTCGCCTCATGGCAACCCCTCCTCTAGAAGAACACGCGTTCCACGAACCAGAACGTGCCGGCCAGGATGACCACCACGGATCCGCCGACGGCCAGCCGGCGGCCGGCGACCGCGCTCCAGTTCCTCAGCGCGGCGAGCAGCCACGCCGCCACCACGACGATGGCGACCTGTCCGAGCTCCACGCCGACGTTGAACGACAGCAGCGACCAGGCCACGTCGCGCGTCGGCAGCTCCATGGCCCGCAGCACGGAGGCGAAGCCGAAGCCGTGAATCAGGCCGAATCCCAGCGCGATCCAGGCCCGCATGTCGCGGCCGTCGCCCACCAGCAGGTTGTCCGCCCCCACGCAGACGATGCTCAGCGCGATGGCCGGCTCCACCAGGTGCGCCGGCGGGTTGAACAGGTTGAGCACGGCGGCCGAGAGCGTGATGCTGTGCGCCAGCGTGAACGCCGTGATCACGATGAGCAGCTTCCGGATCGAGCCGCCGAGCAGCAGCAGGCCGATCAGGAACAGCACGTGATCGGGACCGATGATGATGTGGTGCACGCCCTGCGGCACGAACTTCCCGATGACGGCGCCGGTCCCCTGCCAGGTGCCGGTGAAGTACTCCGTCCGGGGGTGGTCCGTGTCGAGGATGGCCTGCGTCCGCAGGTCGTCGCCCTCGTACACGTTGAGGAACGTCTGGTGCTGCGGATCGTACGGAAACAGGTCGGCGGTCACGATGAGGCTGCCGGGCATCCGCTCGAGGTCGTACGCGAAGCGCAGCCGCACCGACTGCCGGTCGCGCAGCACCTCGGGCTCCGCCCAGACGGCGGTCAGCGCGCGCCCCCCGGCGGCCAGCTCCAGCCGCGGCCCGAGGATCGCGCCGATCTCGTCGGCGCGCCGCTCGGCCACGCCGGGCACCAGCAGCCGCTCCGGCTCGTCGATGCCGAGCTCGTGCGCGAGGTCGATCATGTGGGCGACGAGGGACGCCTCGATCGTCTCGCCGCCGATCCGCAGGTCCAGATAGCTGAACGGAATCGGGTGCGCAACCGCCGCCCGCCCGGAGATCAGCCACAGCACGGCCAGCAGCCCCGCCGTCCGCCAGCGTCGGCCGAAGAAATCACGCATGTGAGTCTCACTCCTGCCGGGTCGCCTCGCGATACGCCGCGCGGGCGGCGGGGGCGATCCAGCGCTCCCCCGTCCAGCCCGGGTAGGCGGCCTGCATGGCGCCCGTCACCAGCTCGGCGGTCTCGTCGGCCGACCGGCCGGACGCCCTGAGCCCGCGCACCTGGGCGTCCACCGTCTCCAGATAGGTCCGCTGCTCGTCGATCAGCGCGCCGTCGCCGAGCGGACCGTGGCTCGGCACGACATGCCGCACCTCGAGCGCCGTCAGCTCCTCCAGCACGCCGCGCCAGGCGGCGACGCTCGATGTCGGGCCGATGAAGACCGGAAACTGCCGGTTCATCACGACGTCGCCGGCGAGCAGCACGCCGTCGCCTTCCACGTACACCATCGTGTCGCCGCGGGTGTGAGTGGGGCCCAGGGCCAGCAGCCGGGCCCGCACGCCGCCCAGATCGAGCGCATGCTCGCGCTCGAAGATTACGTCCGCGGCGCGATACCGCACGCCGGCCAGCAGCTCCGCGACCAGCGGCGAGAAGCTCCGGAACCGCAGGAGTCCGTCCGCGCCCAGCTCGTCGATGTCCTGCTGCTGGGACCGCGCGCGCACGATCGTGGCGGAGGCGGGAAAGGCCGCCTCCCCCGCGGCGTGCTCCGCATGATAGTGGGTGCTGGCCACGTACAGGTCGGGGCCCCGGCGCACCCGGGCGACTTCGCGCAGGATGGTCCGGGCATTGACGGGTCCGAGCCCCGTATCGACCACCAGCGTCGCGCGGCTGCCTACGACGATGCCCACGTTGGGCACCAACCGGACGGCGCCTTGCGGAATCACGTGCACATGCTCCGAAATCCGCTCGACGATGCCTTCCCGGATCAGCGCCTCGGGACCGCCGGGCGCCTGCGCACCCAGCGCCGCCGCCAGCGCCAGCCACGCGGCGGCCGCCGCACCCCGGGACCACCGTTGCGAATGCCGCCGCGTCCTCATGGGTGCGGGATGCTCAGGTCCGGGACCACGGACAGCTCGACATGGGAAGGACGCCGCGGGTCGTGGAAGACGGTCTGCGTGGCGACGACCATTTCGGCGTCCTGACCGAACGCGTGACCGGTGTTCGGATTGCGGTCGTAGTGCGGGAAGTTGGACGAGCTGACCTCGAGCCGGACGCGGTGGCCGCGCCGGAACACGGTGGCCGTGTCGCCGAGGGGGATGGTGTACTCGTAGACCTCCCCCGGCGTGATGAGCGACGGGGCGCTCCTGGCCCCCCCGCGGTAGCGCGCCCGGACGATGCGGTCGAGCACGTTGTGCGCGATGCCGTCGAGGTGCACGTCGACCAGCTTGGCCGTGAAGTCGGTGTCGCGGGCGGTCGAGGCGGCCCACAGCCTGACCGTCACCGGACCAATCACCGCGAGGTCGGCCGCGAGCGGCTCGCTCGTGTACACGAGCACGTCGTCCCGCAGCTCGATGCCCGACTGGTCGAGCGCGCCGCGCATGAGAAAGTCGCCGCAGCACAGGTTGCCGCCCAGGGTCGGGACGGGATCCGCCGGGTCGTAGACGAAACGATCGGGCGGCCCGGCCGCCGCATCCCGGCCGAGCGTCCCGTCGCCGTGGCGCGTGTTGGCCCGCCCGCCGCTGGCCGGGTACAGGCGCACCGGCCGCGCGCCCGGCGGCGGAAAGTCGTCGGCCGCGAGGTAGAAGCCGCCGCCCCGCGTGCCGGTGTCGGGCGGCACCATCACGAAGAGCCGCGCGGCGGGCTCGCGGTCGATGCCGTTGTCGACGCCCTTGAGGTGATGGTCGAACCAGCGGTCCGTCAGCGTCGCGTCGAACGTCTGCGCCTCCGGACCCCAGCCGATCAGCCCCTGCTCCCGCGTGTGCCCGCAGCAGGTCATGACCAGCTTCGTGCCGCTGCGCGCGGCCGCCGACCCCGCGCCGGTCCGCATCCCCGTGAAGTTCCGGACCGTCCCCACCGCGAAGACGTCGTACCAGCCGCCGGTGTGCAGCACCGGCACGGTGATGTCGCCGTAGCCCTGCTCGACGTCGACCTCCCGCCAGTAGCTGTCGTAGTCCGGATGCGCCAGCCAGTCGTAGTAGTAGGGCGCGTCCGTGCGGAAGGCCGGCATGCTGTTGAGTGGCAGCGTCCAGATCCACTTCGTCAGCAGGTCGCGGCGGCCGGCGTCCAGCCGGGCGGCCACGCGCCGGTCGATCTCCGCCAGCGACAGCCCGGCGCCGTCCAGGCTGCGCCGGTAGCTGTCGGCGACGAAGAAGGCCAGCGTCCAGCCGAGGTTCAGGTGCAGATCGAAGGCGCCGTTCACGTAGGTCCAGTTGTCGTGATAGTCCGACGCCGTGATCTCCGCGACGGCGGTGACCAGGTGCGGCGGCGCCCGCAGCGCGGCCTGCAGCGTCGTCACGCCCACGTAGGACGCGCCGAAGATGCCGACCCGGCCGTCGGACCACGGCTGCGCCGCAGCCCACTCCACGGTGTCGTACCCGTCACCGCCCTCCTGCCGGAACGGATCGAACGCGCCGCCGGAGCGGTACCGCCCGCGTGCATCCTGGCTCAGGCCGACGTAGCCGCGGCGGGCGAAGTCCAGCAGGCGCGCGTTGTCGCAGTTGCTGCCGGCCGCCAGACTGCCGCGCGTGTAGGGACTGCGCGTGAGAACCACGGGACGACGGCCGCCCCCGGCGGGCAGGTACACCTCGGTAGCCAGCCGCACGCCGTCCCGCATCGGGACCATCTCGACGCGGCACGCAACGCCGTCCGCGGCCGACTGGGCGGCAGCCGGCGCCGCGGCGGCCGTCAGGATCAGCACCGGCAGGAGCGTGGCGGCACGAGCAATCGTCATGAGCGCCGTGTCAGGGTATTATCCGCGTCAGGGCAGCGAACACGCCCAGGGCCATCACAATCCGCCACGTGAGCGTCGCCTGCGATTCGGCGATCTCCGTGCGGACCGCCGCGACGTCCGTCTTCAGCTCGACGACGTCCGTCTTCAACACCGAGACATCCGTCCTCAGCTCGGCGACGTCCGTCTTCAACACCGAGACATCCGTCTTCAACTCGGCAACGTCCGTCTTCAACACCGAGACATCCGTCCTCAGGCCGGCAATCTCGGTGTTCATACCGCCAATGTCCGACTTCGTTGCCAAGTGGTCGCCTAGCGCGTCCCGCATCGTGCCAACGATGGCTTCCGCGTGCGTTCTTGCGATGCCGGCCTGGGTCAGGGCCTCCGCAGCGCGCAGCGTATCGAATCCGACGCTCATGGATCTGGCTCCTCCGACGGACGCGACCGGCGGTTCCTCGAGCCCGACCTCCCTCGAACGATAGCATGGCATCCCGGCAGTTCCAACACCGGGCGCCGGCGTCCTGCGCAGCGCCCCTGCCGCCGCGGCCGACCGGCGGCACGCCGCGGCGGCCGCCGCGACTAACCCGCTCGACAGTAGCGGCTTACGTGCGATCTGCGCTAGGATTCCTCATGGTTTCCCAGCCGGCGATGAGGTCTGCGCCACGTGCCCGTTCGGTCGCTGCGGCCGCGCTCGCCGGGGTCGTCTCGATCGCGGTACCCTGGACGAGCGCCGCCGCCGGCGCGCAGGCGTCGCCTGCATCTCCCGCTGCAGACCACCGGCTGGTGGACGCGGTGCAGCAGCGGGACTTCGAGACGGCCCGCGAGCTGCTGGCGGCCGGCGGCGACGTGAACGTGCCGCAGGGCGACGGCGCCACCGCCGTGGCCTGGGCGGCGCACTGGGACGAGGTCGACCTGACGTCGGCGCTGATCGAGGCCGGCGCCGACGTCGACGCGACGAACGACCTGGGCGTGACGCCGCTGATGCTGGCGTCCGCCAACGGCAGCCTGCCGCTGGTCGAGCTGCTCCTCGCGGCGGGCGCCGATCCGGATGCCGCCCGTCCCACGGGCGACACGGCCCTCATGTTCGCCGCGCGAGCAGGCAGCGTCGAGGTCGTGCGGCGGCTGGCCGCGGCGGGCGTGAATCCGAACGCCGCGACTGCCGGCGGGCACACCGCGCTGATGTGGGCCGCCGCCGAAGCGCACGCCGGCGTGGCGCAGGTGTTGATCGATCACGGCGCGGCGCTCGTCGACGCCCGTACGGCGGCCACGGCCTTCGTGCCGCGCCGGCGGCGGCCGCGGCGCGGCCCCATCCTGCTGCGGGCAGGCGAGGCAGCCAACCCGGCGGAATTCCCGCGCGACGGGGAAACCGATCCGCCGCGGACGGCGGGCGGCTTCACCCCGCTGCTGTACGCGGTGCTGGCCGGCGACGGCGAAACGGTCCGGGTGCTGCTCGACAACGGCGCGGACGTCGACAACGCGTCGCCGGACGGCGTCTCGGCGCTCATGCTGGCCCTCACGAAGCGGCACGAGGGGCTGGCGCTGCTGCTGCTCGACCGCGGCGCCGCGCCGAACTACGATCGGCGGCGCCCGGCTGGGGACCGCCAAGCCCGCGCGGCCGGAGCGCGGGGTCCCGCGCCGCCGGAGACGGCCGCGGAAGCGGTCGACTTCGCGGGCTACACGGCGCTGCACGTCGCCGCCGCCACCGGCCAGCACCGCGCGCTGCGCGCCCTGCTGGCCGCCGGGGCCGATCCGGACGCCCGGATGGACCGCCCCAAGCGCTTCACGGACGCGTTCGAGGTGGGCGTGTTCGCCTCCCCCGGCGCCGGCCGCCTGACCCAGGTGGGGACCACGCCCTTCATGGTGGCGGCCAAGACAGTCGACGTCGAGGCGATGCGGATCCTCGCGGAGGCCGGCGCCGACCCGTTCGCGACGACCGACGACGGCACGACTGCGCTGATCCTGGCGGCCGGTCTGGGCAAGCGGGCCGCCCAGGACATCACGTACTACGACTGGGACCAGCACAAGGCAATCGACGCGGCGCGCTATGCCCTCGAGCTGGGGCTCGACATCAACGCGGCCAACGACTGGGGCGCGACAGCCCTGCACGGGGCCGTCTATCACGCGGCCGGCGACCTCATCCGGTTCCTGGTCGCGCACGGCGCCGACATCGACGCCACCGACTGGGAGGATCAGACCCCCCTGCGGCTGGCGCGCGGCCACATGATCTGCTGCACCACGTACGTCGAGCATCCCGAGATTGCCGACCTCCTGCGGGCGCTCGGCGCCGACCCGGCGGCCGGCACGCGCGTCACGTTCGGGCTGCTGGGCTATCACGCCGACGAACGGGAGGGCGACGGCGGCGAGGCCGCCGGCACGGAACCCCGCTAGGAGCCTGTACGGGGCGAAGCCCCGTCCGATTGAAGCCGGGAGGGCACATGACGCGGCGCGCGACTTCCGTGACGCTGGCGCTGGCTGCCGGGATCCTGGGCCAGGCCGCCGCGGCGGCGACGGCCCAGCCGGCCGCGGGCGACCCGCCCGAGCCGCACGGGGCGGTGCTGCAGCGCTACTGCCTCGCCTGCCACAACGAGCGGCTGCTCACCGCCGGCCTGGCGCTCGACACGGTCGACATCGGCGACGTCGGGGCGCGTCCCGACGTCTGGGAGAAGGTAGCCCAGAAGCTGCGGTCGCGCACCATGCCGCCGCGCGGGCGCCCGCGGCCGGACGCGGCGACCTACGATGCCGTGGCCGACCATCTCGAGGCGTCGCTCGACCGCACGTGGGCCGCGAATCCGAATCCCGGCCGGCCCGCCGTGCAGCGCTTGAACCGCTCCGAGTACGTCAACGCCGTCCGCGACCTGCTGGCCCTGGAGGTGGACGGCCGCGCGCTGCTGCCGGCCGACGAGTCAGGCTACGGGTTCGACAACATCGGCGATGTGCTGTCCGTGTCGCCCGGGCTGCTCGAGCGCTACATTCTGGCCGCCGCGAAGATCAGCCGCTGGGCGCTCGGCGACCCGACGCTGCCGGCGGCGACCGCGCTCTACAAGGCCTCGCCCCTGATGCTGCAGGACGGCCGCGTGAGCGACGACCTGCCGTTCGGGTCGCGCGGCGGCCATGCCGCGGCGCACCACTTCCCGCTCGATGCCGAGTACATCCTGCGCGCCCGGCTGGGGCGCGGCCGGCAGGGCTCGCACACACTCGAGATCCGTCTGGACCGCGCAAGCGTCGCGACGTTCACCGCGGGACGCGGCCACAGCGGCCCCTTCGAGGTGCGCCTGCCGGTCCAGGCGGGAACGCGGCTCGTCGGGGCCTCGTTCGTGGGCGACCTGAGCCAGTCGCTGGCCGTCGACGGCCGTCCGCCCCGCCCCTCCGTCACCAGCTACGCTTACGCCCTCTACCCCAAGCCGCCGATCGTGGCCGCCCTCGAAGTGGTCGGCCCCTTCGACGGCGACGTCCCGGCCGCGACCCCGACGCGGCAGCGCATCTTCGAGTGCTATCCGCGGACCCCGGCCGAGGAGCGGCCGTGCGCCGAGCGGATCCTGCGCTCGCTGGCGCGGCAGGCGTACCGCCGGCCGGTCCGCGGCAACGACATCCGTCCGCTGCTGGCGTCGTTCGACGCTGGCTACCGCGAGGGCAGCGGGTTCGAGGACGGCATCCGCTGGGCGCTGGAAGCCATCCTGGTCTCGCCGAAGTTCCTGTTCAGGATCGAGCGCGATCCGGCCGGGGCCGCACCGGACCGGCCGTACCCGATCAGCGATCTCGACCTGGCGTCGCGCCTCTCGTTCTTCCTCTGGAGCAGCCTGCCGGACGAGGAGCTGATCGCGCTGGCGGCCGACGGACGGCTCGGCGATCCGGAAGTGCTCGACCGCCAGGTGACCCGCATGCTGGACGACCCGCGCTCGCGGGCCTTCGTGGAGAACTTCGGCGGCCAGTGGCTCTACCTGCGCAACCTGCGCACGGCGGCCCCCGACCCCGCCCTGTTCCCCGACTTCGACGACAACCTGCGGCAGGCGTTCCGCCGCGAGACGGAGCTGTTCCTCGACGACCAGCTCCGGAGCGACCACAGCGTGCTCGACATGCTGCAGGCCGACTACACGTTCGTCAACGAGCGGCTCGCCAGCCACTACGGCATGCCGCACGTCTACGGGAACCATTTCCGGCGCGTCCCCTACGCCGACCCGCGCCGGGCGGGCCTGCTGGGACACGGCAGCCTGCTGACCGTCACGTCGTACCCGCACCGGACGTCGCCCGTCGTGCGCGGCAAGTGGCTGCTGGAGAACCTGCTCGGCGCGCCGCCGCCGCCGCCGCCGCCGGACGTGCCCGGGTTCCCGGAACGCGGGGAGGGCGGCCGGCCGGCGACGGTGCGCGAGCGGCTGGAGACGCACCGCGCCAACCCCGTCTGCGCGAGCTGCCATGCCCCGATGGACCCGCTCGGCTTCGCCCTCGAGAACTTCGACGCGGTCGGCCGCTGGCGCACCGTGGACAGCCAAGTCGGGGCGCCCATCGAGAGCTCCGGCACGCTGCCGAACGGGACGAACTTCGCCGGCGTGGCGGAGTTCCGGAACGCCCTGCTGCAGGAGCCGTGGGCGGGCCAGTACCTGACGAACCTCGCGTCGAAGCTGTTGACCTACGCCCTCGGTCGAGGGGTAGAGTATTACGATTGGCCCGCGGTCCGGCGGATCGTGCGCGAGGCGCGGGGGTCCGACTACCGCTGGTCGTCGCTCATCCGCGGCGTCGTCCGCAGCGCGCCGTTCCGGATGCGCATGCCGCGCGCGGCTGACGACGCGACCGCGCAGCAGGCTGCGCCCTAGCAGGAGAGGCCATGATCATCACGAAGAAGCACCTGCCCCGCCGCACGATGCTCCGCGGCCTCGGCGCCGCGCTGGCCCTGCCGCTGCTCGACGGGATGGTGCCGGCGCTCTCCGCGCTCGGCCGGACCGCGGCCAGTCCCATCCGCCGCTTCGGCGCGGTCTACGTGCCCAACGGCATGGAGATGCGCCAGTGGACCCCGGCCGGCGACGGCGCGGGCTTCGAGTTCTCGCGGATCCTGAAGCCGGTCGAGCCGTTCCGCCGCCACCTGAACGTCCTCAGCGGTCTGGCCGACAAGCCGGCCATCCCCCGCGAGGGCGAAGGCGTCGGCGACCACGCCCGGGCGGCGGCGACCTGGCTGACCGGCGTGCACGTGAAGAAGACCGAGGGGCCGGACATCCGGGGCGGCCAGTCGCTCGACCAGTTGATCGCGGAGCGGGTCGGCCGCGAGACCCAGCTCTCCTCGCTGGAGCTCGCGCTCGACTCGGTGGAGGTGCTCGGCGCCTGCGACCAGGGCTACAGTTGCGCCTACGTCAACACCATCTCGTGGCGCACGCCGACCACCCCGCTGCCGATGGAGAACGACCCGCGCGCGGTGTTCGAGCGCCTGTTCGGCGCCGCGGACAGCACCGACAGCGCCGCGCGGCTGGCCCGGCTCCGCGAGGACCGGAGCGTGCTCGACTTCGTCGACGCGGAGGCGAAGGCCCTCCGGCAGTCGCTCGGCGCGGCCGACGGCGCCAAGCTCGCGCAGTACCTCGATGCGGTGCGCGACGTGGAGCGCCGGGTCCAGACGGCCGAGCGCCAGGCCGACCGGGAGATGCCGGTCTTCGCGCAGCCGGTCGGCATCCCCGACACGTTCGAGGAGCACGCCAGGCTGATGTACGACCTGTGGGTGCTCGCCTTCCAGACCGATCTGACGCGGGTCGGCACGTTCATGATCGGCAAGGAGGTCAGCGGCCGGTCATACCCCGAGATCGGCGTGCCCAACGGGCACCACGGCGTGTCGCACCACCAGAACGACCCGCAGCGGCTCGAGGCGCTGGCGAAGATCAACACGTACCACATGCAGATGTTCGCCTACTTCCTCGAGCGGATGCAGAGCACGCCGGACGGCGACGGCTCGCTGCTGGACCACACGCTGCTGCTCTACGGCACGGGCATCAGCGACGGCAACCTGCACTTCCACCTCGACCTGCCGATGCTGGTGGCGGGCGGCGCCGCGGGTCGGCTCAAGGGCGGGCGGCACCTGCAGTACCACGACGACACGCCGCTCACGAACCTGTACCTCGCGGTGCTCGACAAGCTCGGCATGCCGGTGGAGCGCTTCGGCGACAGCACCGGCCGCATCGACTACCTGACCGACGTCTAGGGATTCTCAGCGGACGAGGCGGCCGTCGCGCACCCACACTTCGCCGCCGACCGTGACCGTGGTGTCGGTGAAGAAGTTCCAGCGCACGTAGCCGCCGCCCACCGCCCCGCCCAGCTCGGAGTTGTCGCCCAGCGACAGCCGCACGATCCCCGCGCCGTAGCCGTAGTAAGGGATCCACGGGTTGCGCTCCGGCACGGCCAGCAGCGGGTTGAAGCCGAGCGCGAACTCGCGAAACGCCCGGGCCTCGGCCGGGACGCCCGCCAGCTCGGCCGCGACGGCCTCCTGGCCGGACTCCGCGCTCACCCGGGCGACGCGCCCGGCCTCGATTCGCAGCGTCAGCCCGGTCACGGGGCGGCCGTCCCATTGCGACGGCGGGAAGACAATCGAGCCGTTCACGCTCGTCTCGATCGGCGCCACGCGGATGGCGCCCGCCGGCAACTCGATCTCGCGGTCGATCAGGATCACGCCGCGGTCGGTGCGGGCCTGCGAGGCGTCGCCGTCCCCCAGGTTCACCGGCCGGTCGCCGATGCGGAAGCGGAGGTCGGTGCCGAGCGGCGACGTCACACGCACCTCGGCGCCGCGCAGTGCGTCGACGAAGCGGTTCTGCACGGCGGTCAGACCGGCGTAGTCGGTCTCGAGCACCGCCCGCTGGTAGACCGCGTCGATGGCGGCCTGGCCCGGCAGCGGCTGACCCGGCAACGGGAACGCGCTGCCGTTGTGCGTCCAGTGGAAGTGGATCGTCCGCCCGCGGCCGGCGCGGAGCAGATCCTGCAGCGCGGCGTAGACGGCATGATCGGGACGCGCGCCGGGCAGCATGATCGCGCCGTCGACGCCCCGGAGCATGTCCCGGTACACGGCGCGCGCCGCGTCCCGGCCGCGCGCCAGCAACGCGCCGTCCCAGTCGACGGGATACGGTTCGGCGAGGACGTCGACCACGCCGAGGTCGATCGCGCCGGCCCGCATCAGCGCATAGCGCAGCGGCGGAATCAGCTCATCGAACTGCCCGGGACGCGCGACCAGCAGGATCTTCTCGCCCGGCGCCAGCGCGAGCTGCGTCACGAGACGCGCGGCCAGCGCCTCCCAGTTCATGGTCAGCCGCGGCTGGGCAAGCGAGGGTACGGCGCTCAACAGCGCCGCAACCAGGGTGGCAGCGCCGACGCGCCTCGCGCTGGGGATCATGCGACTCTCTCCACCCGGGTCAGCGCGCCGGCGCTTCCGCCTCCCCGCGCGCGACGTCCATCACCATCCGCGCCAGCAGGTACAGCCGCGGCACCAGCGAGTCGAGCTCCACGTACTCCCGCTCGTCCGAGTGGGCGCCGTAGCCGACCAGTCCGAACCCCTCGATGACGGGCGCATCCGTCTCCAGCGCCGCGAACGCCGCGTCGGTGCCGCCGCCCGCCGCCTGCTCGGTCACCCCCAGCTCGCGGTGCAGCTCCCGGTAGACGGCCTGCGCGTGCGCGGCCAGCGCGCGGGAGGCGGCGTTCGTCTCGAGCGGCGGGCGCCGGCGCTCGAACGACACCATCACGGTCGCCTCGGGAACGAGCTGCTTGCCGACGCGCTCGCGCACCCGCCGCTCCACCTCGTCGTACGCCGCCACCCGCAGCACGCGGAAGTCGGCGGTGGCGCGCGCGGCCGCGGGAATCACGTTGCGGGCCGACCCCGCCGACGCCAGCGTCCAGTTCAGCTTGATGCCCGCCGCCGCGTCGCTGAGGTCGCGCATCTGCAGCACCTGGTGCGCCAGCTCGTACAGCGCGTTCCAGCCCTGCTCGGGCGCCCCGCCGGCGTGCGACGCGCGGCCCCTGACCTCCAGCAGCACGGCGCCGATGCCGGCCGTCGTCAGCGCCAGGCGGTCGGACGCGCCGCCGCCCTCGCACGAGAAGACGGCGTCGTGCTCGGCGCCCAACGCGGTGATCAGGTGCCGCGAGCCGGCCGAGCTGACCTCCTCGTCGCCGTTGATCAGCACGGTGATGAGCTCGTAGTCGTCGAAGCCCATCGCGCGCAGCACGGCCAGCGTGTGCAGGATCAGCGCCACGCCGCTCTTGTCGTCCGCGATGCCGAGGCCGTACGCCCGTCCGTCGCTCACGCGGAAGGGCTGCTCGGCGAGCTGCCCGCGCCGATAGACCGTGTCCATGTGGGCCAGCAGCAGGATGCGTCCCCGGCCGCGCCCCCTGAAGCGCCCCACGACGCTGCGGCCGATCTCGTCCGGCGTGTCGACCATCCGGTACGGGTCGTCGTGGGTCACCAGCTCCACGTCGCCCCCGAGCGCACGCAGCCGGTCGGCGATGGCGCCGGCGATGCGGCGCAGTCCCTCGGCATCCCGGCTGCCCGACTCGATCGACACCAGCTCGCGCATCGTCTCGACGAACGGCGCCCGCTCCGCCTCGGCGGCGGCCAGCACGTCCGGCTCGACCCGCGCACCGGCCTGGGCGGCGGCAACCGCCGCGCCGCACAGCACGAAGCACCCGGCCGCGAACGCCGACTCCCTGCGCATGACGCCAGCGATCATACCCCGCCCGGGACGACCGCGCCGGCCGGCCGGTGCGGTCGTCCCGGGCTCGGGATGGTGTACGATACGTGGTTTGCCGCAGCCGCGCGGACGCTGGGCGGGAGCGGCGCGGGCGAAGTGAACCTGGGAGGACGCATTCGGGGGCACCATGTCAACTGCGAGAATCACGTGGACGAAGATCGACGAGGCACCGGCGCTGGCCACCTATGCGCTGCTGCCCATTGTGCGCGCGTTCGCGAAGGGCACCGGCGTGGACATCGACCTGCGCGACATCTCGCTCGCCGGGCGCATCATCGCCGCGTTTCCCGACCGGCTGCACCCGGACCAGCGCATTCCCGACGAGCTGAGCGCCCTGGGCGAGCTGGCCAGGACGTCCGCCGCCAACATCGTCAAGCTCCCCAACATCAGCGCCTCGGTCCCGCAGTTGCGCGCAGCCATCGCCGAGCTGCAGGGCCACGGCTACGACGTTCCCGACTATCCCGCGGAGCCGGCCGACGACGCCGAACGGGCGATCAAGGCCCGCTACGCCGGCGTGCTCGGTTCGGCCGTGAATCCGGTGCTCCGCGAGGGCAACTCCGACCGCCGTCCGGCCGCCTCGGTGAAACGCTTCGCCCAGAAGCATCCGCACCGCATGATGAAGGATTGGCCGGCATCCGGATCGAAGGCGCGCGTCGCGCACATGGACGGCGGCGACTTCTTCGGCAGCGAGCGCTCCGTCACCGTCGGCGCGGCCTGCGACGTGCGGATCGAGTTCGCCGGCGGCGACGGGACGGTCACGGTGCTGAAGCCGTCGGTGCCCCTCGAGGCCGGCGAGGTGATCGATACGGCGGTGATGAACGTCGCCGCCCTGCGGGCGTTCTTCGCCCGCACCATCGACGAGGCCAAGGCGGACGGCACGCTGCTGTCTTTGCATCTCAAGGCCACGATGATGAAGGTGTCCGACCCCATCATGTTCGGCCACTGCGTGTCCGTCTACTACGAGCAGGTGCTGAGCCGGCACGCCGACACGCTGCGCGAGATCGGCGCGAACGTCAACGAGGGGCTGGTCGGCGTGCTCGACAAGCTCGATGCGCTGCCGGCGGACAGGAAGGCCGAGATCGAGGCCGACATCGCCGCCGTGTACGAGAGCCGACCGCCGCTCGCCATGGTCGACTCGCGCAAGGGCATCACCAACCTGCACGTGCCGAACGACGTCATCATCGACGCCTCGATGCCGAACGTCGTGCGCGACGGCGGCCGCATGTGGAACAACGACGACGATCTGCAGGACACCGTGGCGATGGTGCCGGACCGCTCGTACGCCACCATGTACCAGGCGATCCTCGAGGACTGCCAGCGGCACGGGCAGTTCGACCCGTCCACGATGGGCAGCGTCACCAACGTCGGCCTGATGGCGCGCAAGGCGGAGGAGTACGGGTCGCACGACAAGACCTTCACGGCGCCGGCCGCCGGCGCCGTGCGCGTCGTCGACGCGGCCGGCACGGTGCTCCTCGAGCAGGCGGTGGAGCCGGGCGACATCTTCCGCATGTGCCAGACCAAGGACGAGCCGATTCGCGACTGGGTGAAGCTGGCCGTCACGCGGGCCCGCTCGTCGGGGGCGCCCGCGGTGTTCTGGCTGAACGAGCAGCGGGGCCACGACGCCGAGATCATCGCCAAGGTGAAGGCGTATCTGCCCGCGCACGACACGGAGGGGCTCGACATCCGCATCCTGAAGCCGGTGGACGCCATGCGCCTCTCGCTGGCGCGGATCCGGCGCGGCGAAAGCACGATCGCCGTCACCGGCAACGTGCTCCGCGACTATCTCACCGACCTGTTCCCCATCCTCGAGCTGGGCACCAGCGCGCGGATGCTGTCGATCGTGCCGCTGCTCAAGGGCGGCGGCCTGTTCGAGACCGGCGCCGGCGGGTCGGCACCGAAGCACGTGCAGCAGATGCTGAAGGAAGGCCACCTGCGCTGGGACTCGCTGGGCGAGTACTGCGCGCTGGTGCCGTCGCTGGAGCTCGCCGCGTCCCAGACCGGCAACCCCCGGGCCGCGCTGCTGGCCCGCACGCTGGACCAGGCCGTCGAGACCTACCTCGAGAACGCCCGCTATCCGTCCCGGAAGGTCAACGAGATCGACAACCGCGGCAGCACGTTCTACCTGGCACTGTACTGGGCGCAGGCGCTCGCGGCGCAGGACGCCGACGCCGAGCTGAAGGCGCGCTTCGCCGGCCCGGCGGCCCAACTGGCGGAGAACGAGGCGACGATCACCGCCGAGCTGCTGGCGGCGCAGGGCGTCCCGGTGGATGTCGGCGGCTACTACCGCCCGGACGACGCGCAGGCCGAGCGCGCGATGCGGCCGAGCCCGACGCTCAACGCGATCATCGACGCGCTGTAGCCGGCCGGGTCGACGCTAGCGCCGCGGCTGCCGAGGCAGCTTCGCGCGGTACGCGCGGCGGACCCGCAACCGGGGCGGCGGCTCGCCCTCGAGCCGCCGCCCGTGCCCACGCTCAGTTCACGCCGCCGCGTTGCCTGGCCTGCAGCGCCTCCCAGAGCGCCGCCCCCGCGGTGTCGACCGCCGTGCCGGGGGCGATCGCCGAGCTCAGCTCCAGGTGTCGGTCCGTCTCCGGGTCGAACGCCGGCCACGGCGGGAGCCCCTCGCGGTTGGGGTCGCCCGTGGCGGCGAACTGCACCCAGTAGGCGCGCATCGTCGCGGACAGCCCCGTGTCGGTGTCCGTGTAGTTGCCGACCGGGGTGAGGCCGAGCGGCCGTTCGCCGCCTTCGTCGCGGCGGGTCAGGGTGCCGAAGACGTAGACCAGCTCGGCCGCATGGTGCGAGCCGAGCGCCGCGCCCCAGGCGGTCGGCGGGACGTGGGTGAAGTGGTACAGCCAGGTCGGCGCGCCCGCGGCGGCCTGCGCCGCGGCGTGCGCGCGCACCGGTCCCGCGAAGTACAGATCGTGGACCACCTTGTCGACGGCCGCCCTGGCGGCCGCGGGCGACGAGGCGTCGTAGTGCGTGAGCATCTCGTCCGCCAGCGCCGGGTAGACCGACCGGACGTAGGCCTCGAACGCCGCAGCGTCGGGGATGTCCATGCCGCGGGTCATCAGGGAGCCCTCGTTGCCGTTCAGGCCGGTGATGAGCGGCACGGCGTGCTGCCGGCCGGCACGGTACATGGCCAGGGGATCATCGGGGATGACCCAGCCGTCGACGTTCGGCGCCCAGACGTTGCCGGTGCGCATGAACGGGCTGCCCGCGTCCGCGTTCGACGCGGCCAGCACCTCGGCGGCGCCCGCCGCACGCATCGCGGCCAGCGGGTCGTCGGTGTCCTCGACACCCAGGGCCGCGGCAACCCGCACGCCCTGCGCCTCGGCCGCCTCCAACGAGCGGTCCCACCCGTTGATCCAGTTGCTCTGGGCGACGGCCCCGTGGAACAGGTCGCCCGCGTGCGGAACCAGCATCACCGACATCACGGCGCCGCCGCCGGCCGACTCGCCGAAGATCGTCACCCGGCCGGGGTCGCCGCCGAACGCCGCGATGTTGTCGCGGACCCACTCGAGCGCCGCGACCATGTCCAGCAGGCCGTAGTTGCCCGAGGCGCCGTGCGGCGACTCGGCGGACAACACCGGGTGGGCGAGAAAGCCGAAGACGTTCAGGCGGTAGTTGATCGTGACCACCACCGCCCCGTCGGCGGCGAGCTGCGTCCCGTCGTAGATGGCGGTCGATCCCGAGCCGCCGGTGTAGCCGCCGCCGTGAATCCAGAACAGCACCGGCCGCGGCGCGTCCGTCGCGCGCGGCGCCCACACGTTGAGCAGCAGGCAGTCCTCGTCCTGCGGCACGTCCTGCCCGCCGTTCTGGATGCAGATCGGGCCGCTCGCCGACGCGTCGCGCACGCCCTGCCAGCCCGCGGCCGGTTGCGGCGGACGCCAGCGCAGGTCGCCGACCGGCGGCGCGGCATAGGGTATCCCCTTGAACGCGATGACGTCCGGGTTGCGCGCCGCCGGCGCCCCACGGATGGCGCCGCCGTCGACCATGACCGGCGTCTGCGGATCGAGGACGGTCTGGGCCGCGGCCGATGTGACCACGCCGGCCGCGAGCAGCAGGCCGGCGGCGACGGCCGTGATGCGCACGGCGAGCGCAGTGCGAATGTGGGTCCTGTTCATGGACATCTGTCGTCTCCCGGTTGACGGCGCCGCGGGTTGCGCCGGCGCACGGGTCGGATCCTATCCCACCACCACCGCCGTCACGAACCCCGAGAGGCACCAGAGGGTCACCAGCAGGCCGAGCGCGATGCCGAGATGGCGGTGCGCCAGGAAGATCGGTCTGACCACGGCATACGCCGCCCGCGCTAGAGCGCGAGCAGCCCGGGTTCCTCGACGAAGGCCCTGAACGCGGCGAGCAGCGCGGCGCCGGTCGCGCCGTCGATCGTGCGGTGGTCGGCCGACAGCGTGCACGCGGCGATGGTGCCGACGGTCACGGTGTCGCCGGTCACGACCGGGCGGCGCCGCGCCGCGCCGACGCCGAGGATGCAGCTCTGCGGCGGATTGACGATGGCGTACAGGCTGTCGACGCCGTGCATGCCGAGGTTCGAAATGGTGAACGTGCCGCCCGTGTACTCCTCAGGCGTCAGCTTCCCCGCCCGGGCGCGCGCGCCGAGCGCCTTCAGCTCCCCCGAGATGGCGCGCAGGCCCTTGCGGTCGGCCTGGCGAATGATGGGCGTGAACAACCCGCTCGGCGTGTCGACGGCGACCGCGATGTCCGCCGTATCGTGAAGGCGCACGCTGCCGTCGGCCCACGACGAATTGGCGGCCGGGACCTGACGCAGCGCCAGGGCGGCGGCCCGGACGATGATATCGGTCAGCGTGAGCTCGAGGTCCGGGTCCTGCGCCGTGACCCGTGCGCGCAGCCGCAGCGCGGCATCCATGGCGCAGTCGACGCCGAGATAGAAGTGCGGGATGGTCTGCTTCGCCGCCAGCAGCCGCTCCGCGGTGACGCGCCGGGGCGC
>CAZMWA010000308.1:0-6288 GCA_964569405.1 uncultured Vicinamibacteraceae bacterium
GGCCGGCTGCGCCGCCGAAGATGAGCAGGATCGCGAGCGCGGCGACCAGGCCGATGGCGCCGAACGCGATGTGGAAGGCGCCGAGAATCGTTACATGTCGTTCCATGGAGGGCTCCATCGTGAGCGTCGTTGCCAGCGCGCCGCGCAGACTCCTGGCGCCGCCGAACCCGTCGCCCAGGACGCCGTGTTCGGCCCCGGCCCCACCGCCCCAGGAGTCCGGCGCCGGAGACCGGGCACCGACATGATCATGGGGCGCCACCGGAGACCGCACGGCGTTGCGTTCCCCGGCGCCAGACTCCTAGAATAGCCTGTTGCCGTCGCCGCGCCGGGCGTCGCCGTGGCGGTCGTCTTGTCCGTCGAGCCGGGCACGCGGCGTGGGCCGCGGCGGGGTCGCCACCATGCGCATGCCGGAGCCGAACCGCCAGCCGCCCGACGGGCAGATCGTCATCCGGGGCGCCCGCACCCACAACCTCAAGAACATCGACCTGACGCTCCCGCAGGAGCGGCTGATCATCGTCACCGGCGTGAGCGGCTCGGGGAAGTCGTCGCTGGCCTTCGACACGGTGTACGCGGAGGGGCAGCGGCGCTACGTGGAGTCGCTGTCGGCCTATGCCCGGCAGTTTCTCGAGCGGATGGAGAAGCCGGACGTCGACCGCATCGAGGGCATCTGTCCCGCCATCGCCATCCGCCAGAAGAACAGCGTGCGGAACCCGCGCTCGACGGTCGGCACGACGACGGAGATCTACGACTACCTGCGGCTGCTCTTCGCGCGGGTCGGCCGTACGATCTGCCGCGGCTGCGGCGTGGAGGTGACGCGCGAGACGCCGGAGGCGGTGGCCGGCAGGTTGGCCGCGCTGCCGGACGGGACGCGGCTGCTGGTCGGCTTCGCCCACGCCGTGGACGACGGGGCGGCGCGAGTCGGCGCGGCGGGCGACGGCGCGGCCGCGGCTGCCGGCCGCGCGGAACCGGCGGCGGCGACTGGTGCTCCGGGCGCGGGCGGGGCGACCGATGTTCCGAACCCGGTGGAGGCGACCGCCGACGCGAGCGCGGTCGCGGCGGCGCTCGACGGCCTTCGGCGCAAGGGATTCGGACGGCTTCACGTGGACGGCCGCGCGGTCTCGTTCGACGATCTCGACCCGGCGGCGCTGGCCGGCCGCGACGCGCTGCAGGTCGTGGTGGACCGCATCCGGACCGCCGCGGAGGCGCTGGCCCGGCTGACCGAGGCGGTCGAGACCGCGTATCAGGAGGGGGGCGGAAATGCGTTCGCGGTGGAGGTGGGCGGCGCCGAGCCGGTGCGCCACGAGTTCAGCGAGCGCTTCGAGTGCCGCCCCTGCGGAATCGCCTACGAGGCGCCGCAGCCGACGCTGTTCTCCTTCAACAGCCCGTTCGGGGCGTGTCCGACCTGTCACGGCTTCGGGAACGTGATCGAGCTCGACATGCGCCTGGTCGTGCCCGACGAGACGAAGTCGATCGCGCAGGGCGCCGTCGAGCCGTGGACCAAGCCGCACTACCGCTCGCATCTGGCCGACCTGAAGCGGGCCGCCCGCCGCCGCGACATGCGGATGACGGTGCCGTGGTCGGCGCTTTCGGACGAGGAGCGGGGCTTCGTGATCGAGGGGGACGGCGCCGGTTACGGCGGCATCCGGGGCTTCTTCAGCGCGCTGGAGCACAAGAAGTACAAGGTGCACGTGCGGGTGTTCCTGAGCCGCTACCGCGGCTACCGCGCCTGTGCGGACTGCGGCGGCAAGCGCCTGCGGCGCGAGGCGCGCGACGTGCAGGTCGGCGGCCGGACGATAGACGAAATCGCGGGGTTCACGGTGGGGGCGGCGCGCCGGTTCTTCGAGGACCTGACGTTGTCGGCGAAGGAGACGGCCATCGCCGAGCGGGTGATCCGCGAGATCCGGCGGCGGGTCGGGTTCCTGAGCGGCGTGGGCCTCGACTATCTGACGCTCGACCGGCTGTCGTCGACCCTCTCCGGCGGCGAGGCGCAGCGGATCAACCTGGCGACCTCGCTCGGATCGTCCCTCGTGGGCACGCTGTACGTGCTCGACGAGCCGTCCATCGGGCTGCATCCCCGCGACAACGAGCGGCTGATTCGCATCCTCGGGCAGCTCCGCGACCAGGGCAACACGGTGCTGGTGGTGGAGCACGACGCCGACATGATCCGCGCCAGCGACTACGTGGTCGATCTCGGCCTCGGCGCCGGCACGCGCGGCGGCCGCGTGGTGTATGCCGGCGGGCTCGACGGCCTGTCGCGCGAGACGACGTCGCTGACCGCGAAGTACCTGCGCGGAGACCTGGCCATCCCGATCCCGGCGGCGCGCCGCCGGCGGCTGCCGAACAGCCAGGCCCTGCGGGTGCGCGGCGCGGCCGAGCACAACCTGAAGGGGATCGACGTCGAGATCCCGCTGAACATGCTGACCTGCGTGACCGGCGTCAGCGGCTCGGGCAAGTCGACGCTGGTGCACGACGTGCTGTACGCCGCGGTCAAGCGCGCGAAGGGGGCCTGGGAGAAGCGCGTCGGCGCCCACGACGGGATCGACGGGATGGAGCTGCTGAACGACGTCGTGCTCGTCGACCAGACGCCGATCGGCCGCACGCCGCGCTCGAATCCGGTGACCTACCTCAAGGCGTTCGATCCCATCCGGGAGCTGTTCGCGGCGACGCGGGACGCGCGGGCGCGCGGTTTCTCCCCGAGCCACTTCTCGTTCAACGTGCCCGGCGGGCGCTGCGACGCGTGCGAGGGGGAGGGCGAGGTCCGCGTGGAGATGCAGTTCCTGGCGGACGTGTTCATGCCGTGCGAGCAGTGCGACGGCAAGCGGTTCAAGCCGCAAGTGCTCGAGGTGACCTGGCGCGGGCTGCGGGTGGACGAGGTGCTGGACCTGACGGCGCGCGAGGCGCTGCAGTTCTTCGACTCGTCGCCGAAGGTGATCCGCAAGCTGCGGGTGCTCGACGAGATCGGCCTCGGGTATCTCCGGCTCGGACAGCCCGCCACCACCCTTTCGGGAGGCGAGGCGCAGCGCATCAAGATCGCCGCGCACCTGGCGACGCGGCACGGCGATCGGTCGCTGTACATCTTCGACGAGCCGACCACCGGCCTGCATTTCGACGACATCTCCAAGCTGCTGGCCGCGTTCTCGAGGCTGGTCGACGCGGGGCACACGCTGCTCGTCATCGAGCACAATCTCGACGTCATCAAGACCGCGGACTGGATCGTCGATCTGGGCCCCGAGGGCGGCGAGGCGGGGGGCGAGGTGGTCGTGGCCGGACCGCCGGAGCGGGTGGCGGAGCATGCCGGGTCGCACACCGGGCGCTACCTGCGCGAGGTGCTGGCCGCCCTGCGCGCCCCCGCCTGACGGGACGACCGTGGCCGACGCGGACCGCCTGCCGCGATCGTTCTACCGCGGGCCGCCGCTCGCGGTGGCTCGTGCGCTGCTCGGCAAGGTGGTGGTGCACCGCGGCCCGGGCGGCGCCGCGGCCGGCAGGATCGTCGAGGTCGAGGCCTACGGCGGGGAGGACGATCCGGCGTGTCACGCGGCGGCCGGCCTGACGCCGCGCAACGCGCCGCTCTACGGGCCGCCCGGCTACGCCTACGTCTATCTCAACTACGGCATCCACTACCTGCTGAACGCCGTGACCGGGCCGGCGGGATTCCCGGCCGCCGTCCTCATTCGCGCCCTCAGCCCCCTGGAGGGCCTCGACGCGATGCGCCGCCGGCGGTCGGGGCGGCGGGGCGCGGAGCCGCCCCCCGACGAGGCGCTCTGCCGGGGGCCGGGCAACCTGACGCGGGCGCTCGGGGTCACGCTGCGCCAGAACCGGTGGGACCTGTGCGGTCCGCACCTGTTCGTCGAGGATCGCGGATTGCCGGCGGGGCCGGTCCGCTGGGGGCCGCGCATCGGGATCACGGTCGGGACCGGGCGCCCGTGGCGGGGCTGCCTGGCCGATTCCGCGGCGGTTTCGCGGGGCGGGCCGCCTTAGGCGCGTCAGACCGTACACGCACCACAGTCGCTCGTTCGAGAAGCGTGAGAGCCGGCCCGCCGGCGTCTTGGACCGCGCCGGGCCGCTGTAGTACCATCTCCGGCCGCTTATGGAGTCCATTCAGGCCACCCGAATCCGCAAGGGCATGTTGATCAAGATGAACGCGACGCTGTACCGCGTTCTCGAGTTCAACCACGTCACGCCCGGCAAGGGCCGTGCATTCGTGCAGACGCGGATGCGCAACGTCGTCGCCGGCACCCAGACCGATCACAAGTTCGCTTCCGGCGATTTCGTCGAGCGCGCGATGCTCGACACGCGCAAGATGCAGTATCTCTACGCCGACGGCGACGGGTATCACTTCATGGACACCGAGTCCTACGAGCAGGTGCATCTGACCGGGGAGACGCTCGGCGACGCGGTCAGCTACCTGCTGCCGGACGCGACGATCACGGTGGAGTTCTTCGAGGACTCGCCGGTCGGGATCGAGCTGCCCCTGACCGTCGACCTGGCGGTCGAGGAGACCGCGCCCGCGATCAAGGGCGCCACGGCGAGCGCGCAGCTCAAGCCGGCGCGACTCGAGACCGGCCTGGTCGTGCAGGTCCCGCCCTTCGTCAGCAACGGCGACAAGGTCCGCGTGAACACCGACACGGGCGAGTATCTCTCGCGCGCCTGACCGGAGGGAGACATCGACGTTCCCCGAGCGGTCGGCGTCGCGCTGTTCGCGCTCGGCGTCGGGTTCCTCGTCGCCAACCTGCGCATCCTCGGACAGTTCGTCCGGTACCGAAGCCTGCGCGCATCGGCCCTGGTGACCTGGCCGAGCGAGAAGCCGCCGTTGTACGGCTGGCTGCTGGCCCTCGGCGTCGTCGCCGGCGTGCTCGTCTTCATCAAGCTGGTGGTGCAGCAGCAGCCGCCGCAGCGGGCGTTCGGCGAGGGGATGATGCTGCTCTACTACGCCTACGCGGTGCCGTTGCGGGTGCGCATCGGGCGCGGGCTGTACGCCGGCGGCATCTGGTCGGACAGCGGCTACGTGCCGTACTCCAAGATCGGCGGCCTGAGCTGGCGCGAGGGCGCCACGATCACGCTGGTGATCATCTACCGGCTGCGCAGCCTCGCCCGGCGGCTCACCGTACCGCAGGCCCACTACGGCGAGGTGCGCCGGCTGTTGCGGGACAAGATCGCCGCTCACGACATCCACTTCACCGGCAAGACGCTCGACCTGGGGGCCGACCACCGCGACGTCGTGTGAGCGCGCCAGAAGTCGGGCTATCGCAGCAGGGCGGCGAGGATGCCGATCAGGCCCGGTCCGCTCGCCACCGGGTCGCCCAGCCACGCCGGCGGCGTCAGCCAGATGAACGCCAGGATGGCGATGACCATCAGGTCGTACTGCCACGTCGCGCGCTCGAAGGTCCAGTAGAGCGCGTGCCAGATCATCCGGAGCGGCAGGGTCATCGCCCGCGACACGCTCATGCCGGCAGCTCCCGGTCGTCGGCGCGCACCGCGCGCCACGTGAAGTAGATGCGGTCGAGCACGGTCAGCACCGACAGCACCAGGATGACCCACAGGACCGCCGCCATGCGGTTGGTGAACGCGCCGATCATGAACAGCACGATCCGCTCCGGCCGCTCCATGAAGCCGACCTTGCAGAGCGGGATGATCGACTCGGCCCGTGCCCGCGTGTAGCTGGTCATCACCGAGAAGGTGAGGGTGAGGGCCGCGATCAGCACGTAGTCGGGCCGCCCGAGCGTGGCGTAGAGGTAGATGAGGCCGGTCAGGATGAACAGGTCCGAGAACCGATCCATCACCGAGTCCCAGAAGCCGCCGAAGCGCGAGCTCAGCTTCAGCTCGTCGGCCACCTTGCCGTCGATGAAGTCGAAGATGTTCGCCACCAGCATGATCCAGCCGGCGAGGCCGAAACGGCCGGTGGCCAGCGCCCAGCCGGCCGCCCCGTTGATGATGACGCCGGTCAGCGTCAGCACGTTCGGGTGGATCCGAAGCGCTACGCACAACGCGATGATGGCGCGGAGCGGCAACAGGCAGGCGCGCCCAATGGCGCCGGTGAACGTCATCGATGCTCGTCAGGTGATCGGCCCGGCCCTATATTCTAGAGGCGGATGGCGATTCGGGATCTGCGGGACGCGATCGCCCGGTTGCCGGAGCAGCCTGGAGTCTACCTGTACTTCAACAGCCGTGGCGAGACCATCTACGTGGGTCGGGCGCGCGCCCTGCGCGACCGGGTCCGCAGCTACCTGGGCGCGTACGGCAGCAGCCCGAAGACCGACGCGCTGCTCGACGAGGCGGCCCGGCTGGAGG